>CAZBEO010000019.1:0-48366 GCA_964490935.1 uncultured Verrucomicrobiota bacterium | reverse complement strand
ATGTCGTAGTGGGGAATATGGGCGCGGCAGAGGCTGAACCAGCGGGCGTGGTCGGGGCCGTTGACGCCGAGGGAGAGAATAATGAGGAAGGCCGAGGCGGCGACGAGAAGCAGGTAAACGACCAAGTCGGGCAGGCATCGGCGCGGCCGGCGTAGGGCGGCCCAGAGAAGTAGCAGAAGACCAATGGCCAGGAGCGCAGGAATAAGCCAACCGATGAAGATGCTGTTCTCATGGCCCTTGGAAATCCAGTCGAACAGGCCCTCGGGGCGCGGACTGAAGAGGCTGACTTCGCGGAGGCTGCGTCCGTCTTCGATGGTGGTGGACTCAATGGCCCCGCCCTGTACGGCGAGTTGGGATTGAATCACGGGGATGCCCGCGATGAGGGCAAAGGGCACGAGGGCGACGGCCATCCGGAACCAGTCTTTCCAGTGCAGCCAACGCCTATTTTCTTTGGCGGCGAGGGCGAGAAGGCACCAGCCGGGGGCGGCGAGCATGCCCATGAAAAAGATATGGGCGTCATTAAAGGAGGCCACAAGCATGGCGCATCCGGCCAGAATGCCGCCGAGGAGACGTCCGTCGCGGACGGCCATGTCGAGGCCGAGAAAGAGCAGGGGTGGAAGAAGCATGGAGAGTCCGGTGGGACTTCCGCCGAGCAGGCTCGCCCAACGGTAGGGAAGATACAGAATGAGGAGTGCGCCTAGGGCTGAGGCGTATGCTTCGCGGGTGTAGCGGCGCACCAGCAGCCAGCAGATGAAGTAACTCATCCAGAGGGATACGAAGCAGAGCAGGTTCCAAGCAAAGGCGCGGTTGCCGACGAGGTAGCCGGCGGTGAAGACAAGCGAGTAGGGCAGGAGATCGGGGCCGACATAGCGGCGGGCGGAATCGTCGCCGGTGTTGAATTCATAGATATTGTGCCAGAAGGGGGTCTGGCCGGTGAGCATGTCGGAGAATATCCAGTAATTGTAGAGCATCTGAAGGTGATCGCCTTCGATCATACGGCGGACGCCCCCGATTTCGACGTTGGTGGAGGAGGCGGGAATGCCACTGAAGAGATAACGCGGCAGCGGCCAGGTAAAAATGGCAGACGTTAGCAAAGTCACGAAAAACGAAATCAGGAGCATGCGTTTGATGTTCATAAGACTGAGTGCATAATACAACACAGTGGGCTTTGTACAGAGGGAATTGCAGGCATCCCCATCCCGCAGGCCATTCCAGTGTCCACATGCGCCGCCGATTTTTACCACAACGATCGCATAGAACTCCAAGAATGAGGGGACAGAAGAGGTTTTCTCGCAGAGCTCGCGGAGAGCGCAAAGTTATTTTGATGGGTGATTTGGGGCGGAGCGTGCGCCATTGGTGCGGATTGTTGGTTGGTTTTGAAACGGGACTGTCAGAGCAAGAGGTGAACATTTCTCACTCCGGTTTGCGGAAACCTCACTTAATATTTAAGGGCTGTCGTGAGTTCCATTTCCGAGGGGATAAGGGAGCTCGTTTCATGGTGAAGCCCAAGTCGTGTCTTAAACAGTGTTCGGAGAAATAGAAATGCCAAACTCACGAGCAAAGCAAGCACGTCTGAACGCGGTCTTCTGACTGTCTGGTTCAATGCGCCTATTCTTCAATGTCTCCCGTCCATCGGTCTCGATTAGCCCAAAACGAACACATCGGACATTTTTCCATGCCGTCGGGATAATCCATTCCTTCTTCATGCGGACAACCGATGATCCTGTCAACACATCCGACTTTGGCCACGCCCTGCTGTTCGAGGAAGGCGGCGATCTCGTCCTGAATCTTCGGATCATTTCTTACGTCGGTTGTGCCTGACACCCACCTTTTGATCGGGTCAATGTCGCTATCCTCACGTTGCATTATGCCGACGACAACCTTGGTGGCATGGCGGTCATCAGGGCCATAGAACGCGACAGTCGCGATGGGGAATTCCACAGGCTTCTCGTGTTTCGTTTTCTTAGTCATCTTATCTCACACGTCCAACACTTAGCGTTTTATACTGAGTGTCGCCGTCCATTACATTTTTTGTTGCGAGGGGGGGGGCGGCGGCGGCATCCTGGAAAAAGCCTTGTTGAGCGGAACCGTTGCAATACCCCGTGTCCATGGGTTTTATACGGCTCTTTTTTGACGGGGGCAAGGGAGAAGATGCTTTCACCATAAAGATCGCATAGAACTCAAAGAATGAGGAGAGGGACGGGGAGTGATTTTCACACAAAGCAACTGTGTCATAAAGCAACCTCTTTTTTTAGGATGATGAGTTCGGATCGCAATTGAACGCCAATTCACGCAAATAAAGGGAAGTTTTCACAGAAGGACGCAAAGATCGCGGAGTTTTCACGAAAAAATTCAGAACTCGCCGCGAGCTTTCGCGACATCTATTAGCGGCTCGCAGGGACGCTCGCCCTCCATTCATCCCATTAGTGAAAATTAGTGTCGATTAGTGGTTTTCCCTTCTTTCTTTGTGGCTTGGCGGCTTTGTGTGAAAACTTCAGGGGGTGTTCGGAGATGCGGTGGTTTCAAAGGCGGGGAGAGGGGCCCAGGTGATGGAGTCGAAGGTGACGGTGCCTTGGCCTTCGAGTCGGAAGAGGAGGTAGGTGTGTCCTCGGTGGGCACCGGTGTCGAGGATGGTGGACCATTTGAAGCTGCCTTTGGGGGTGCCGAGGGGGATGTGTTCGTAGCAGAGGGGATGTGCACCTTCTTTGACGGCGGCGTAGAGATCGACGGGGCCGGTGTGGGTGGCGTGGATGGTGAGTTTTCGGGGTCCGGGGAGTCCGGCATTAAAGGGAGGGACGAGGGTGAACCAGCGGTAGCCTTTGCCTTCCCATCCGTTTTGATCGAGGTGGGGTTGGGAGTAGATGGTATCGCGTTGTGTTTGTCCCAGGTCTTCGGTGGTGAGGGTGAGTGGGCGGAAGGCGGGGAAGCGGTTGGCGTAGGGTGAGAGGCGCGGGGAGTCGTCAAGGGGTTGGGATATGAGGCGTGCATGGGCAAGGGGTGTATGTGCGAGGAGTTCTTCGATGGCTTCGGGGGGCCAGATGAAGTCGAGTGCGCCGTTGCGCAGGTGTAGGGCGGTGCCCGCCGCGAGAAGGAGAAGGAGCACGGAGGTTTGAAGGAGGGGGCGCGTTTTGCGCGGGAGGAGCAGCAGGGCGGTGGCAACGAGTAGCAGGGCGGGGAAGGGATTGACGGTGAAGGCGTCCCAACCGTGGTAGGGTTTTCCATTCATGATGTCGGAGAGGGCGTACGGTTCGAAGAGTTCGCGCAGGAGCGGGAGGGTCTGACGGAGCGCGCCCTGGGGATGGTGTAGGATTTGCGCGCCGAGGCGTGGCAAATTGAACAGGGAGAGGGCGGTGATGGCGCAGGCGTGGAGGCCGAGAAAGAGGGCCCAGCAACGTCCGATGGGATTGGTGCGTTTGAGGAGAAAAACGGCGGCTGGAATGAGCAGGGGAACGGTGATGAGGAGGTAGCGTCCGGCAGTGGTGGGGCCGCCATCCCAGCAATCGGATGAGCCGACGGCGAGTACCATCACGAGCAGGTTCAATGCGGCCAGTGTGTGGAAGGCGCGATTGGGACGGTCGGCAATCAGGGCATAGAGGAGGGCGACCAGGAGGAGAGCGGCGAGCGGCAGGGAATAGAAGAGGCCGCGTTCGCTGAAGAGGATGAGCCAGGAGCCTTCCGGATAGACGCCGAAGAGTCCGATGGTCTGATAGGCGGTAAGTTTGTGCAGTATTTCGGGATGGAACAGGGTGTAGAGCCCTACGGCAAGGAGAGCGGCGAGCACGGCGCCCGCGTAGGCCAGGCGGGTGCGACGTCGAAAGGGATGAATGAAAAGGGCGTGGATAAAATAGAATGCTCCGGCGAGGCAGGCGGAGGGGGCAAAGCGCGGATGCGCGAGGAGCATGCCGCCGCAGGAGAAGAGGAGGAGAAGAAAGGAAAGCAGTGGGCGGCGCGCGGCGGCGTAGGTGGCCGATACGGCGGCCAGCAGAAGGGTGGTGCCGAGGATTTCCGGCAGGCTGCGACAGGAATAGGCAACCCAGTAGCAGGAGCCCGCGAGGAGTAGAATCAGGGCGGTGCTCCAGCGGATGCTGCGTCCAAGCCGGATGCACAGGAGAAAGAGCAGCATGCTCCCAAGGGCAGAGACCAGGCCGAGGATGAATTGACGCCCGGGCATGCCGAGGGCGGAGAAGGGGGCCAGCAGAAGCGAAAGGCCGTAGGGATGCCACGAGCGCCATTCGCCTTCGGGAGAAAAGGCACTGATGTGTAGATAGGCCCGGAAATGATTGGTGACGCGTGCGCGGACTTCGTCCTCTTGTTCGGGGGTGAAGGTTTCGCGGGTCATGAGTTCGGCGATGGCTTGGTCCACATCGAATCCGAAGTTATTGCGGATGTTCAGGTCACCATCTTCGTGGAGGCTGGCGGCTTGAATGAGGTAGTGTCCTTCGTCAACCTGGTGCTCGCCGACGTGTGAGGAGATATAGATGCCGGCGGCGGTGTAGAGTGCGGTGAGTCCAAGCAGGAGTGCGGTGGCCGTGCGTCGGATGGTTCGGGTATTTTCAGAGGAGTAGGACGGAAGGTATCGAGCCAGGATGAGCGTGAGGACTGTGAGAGGAAGATAGAAAAGCAGATTGGATGAAAGCCATAGCGGAATGACCGCAGGGAGCAGCGGTCCGAGAAAGGCCCAGGGCAGAAAAGCGGCAGGGAGAAGGGAACGAACGCGCAGGGCGCCGGCGGGTGCGGTTCTGCGCAGGCGACGGTAGGCACCGAGGGTTGCGAAGGGCAGGGGAACGCTGATCAGTAGAAAAAGAAAAGAGAGGCCCGGCCAGGGAATGAGATGAAATGGAGGATGGCCCTCGATTACGATGGGAATGGACGGAAAAAAGGGAATAAAAAGCATGAAGAGCCAAAGGATAATTCCCAGGGAAATTCCTGTCAGGGTCGGCATGAAGCTGCTTTGCACATTTTTCATTATGATGGTTGTCTTCTTCGTTCATTCCACCACAGCGTTTCGTTGTGGTTAACTGACAGCTTGGCCTTAGCCAAGCTGTCAGCAGGATATAGGCTTGACACAAAGCGGCGCAAGCGGAAAATCGGCCCGCCACCTTCGGCAGGGCCGGACAGGCATTAGGAAAACAGATGGATATGGATGCAAGCAGAGAGCGAATGAAGACGGTGCTGATTTGGGTGGTCATTCTGGGCAGTGCGGTGTTTTTTCGCAGCGCGGGATTGTATAGGGGACTGAAGACAGGGACGATTTATCATCCGGATTCGCCGAAGCAGGTCTACTCGTTTCATAATTATATGAATGGGCGGTACATCTGGTACGATGGGTCGCTGTTCATCGATGGGTATCCACTTTTTCTGAATCATGTTGATGAATGGTTGAGCCGTCCGCTTTTTTGGGGGTATGAGCGGGTGGCAGGGCATGTGTTCGGGGAGCGGGAGAATCCGCGTGCTTCGGGGAATCCCTCGGATGATTATTATCCCAATGCGATCTGGTTGTTTTATTGGATACGCACGCTGCGGCTGCTCTACGGGGTGCTGATTGTGTTGGCTGCGTATCGTTTGGCGCGGTGGGCGGGGATCGGGCGGCACTGGGCGCAAGGAGCGGCGTTGCTAATGGCGCTGAATCCGCTGGAAGTGGTGGTTTCCCATGCAGGCACGGGGGACATCGGGGTGGCGCTGTTCGGTGCGCTTCTTTATCTGCTGCTTTTTCAGCATATCCGTACGGGGCGCTCGGCCTGGTGGGCTGGCGCGGCAGTGCTTGGCGGGTTTGCCTTTGCAAGCAAGTATCAGGGTCTGCTGATCAGTTTAGTTCCGGCGCTCTTTCTGTTGCTTTACGAGGGGGCGTGCCGTCGCCGTCTCTGGCGGATGATCGGGCAGGGGTTACTCTATCTCCTTTTCCTGGTGGCCGGTGTGCTGGCCGCCACGCCGCAATTCTTTATCAAGGGGAAAATGACGCTGGAGCTGATGCTTGCGAATTTTACTTTTCTGGCGAATTACAAGACACCAGCGGACATCTTGGACAAACCGCTGCTAGAACGTGCGGTGCTCGGGTATCAGAAAAATTTCATACCGCTCTGGAGTGTTATCGGCCTGGTGGTTTCGGTGGTGGCCTTGGCGGGAGTTTTGCTTGCTGCGCGGCAGTGGTGGTTGGCCCGGAAAACGGAGGACGCCCGCGCGCCCCGCGCCGCATCGCTCCGGTTGGCGCTGTTTGTGGCCCCGTTTCTTTGGGTGCTGATTTCGCTGTTCGGTAAGTACAATGTGCAGCCGTTCCATTTTTCCTATCTCAATGTGCCGCTGATTCTTTCTGCGGTGTTTCTGCTGGATGCGGGCTGGGCACGCGGTGGGCGCTGGCTTCGTGGGGCGGTGCTGTGCGGCGCAGCTTTGCTGCTTGCCGCGCCACTCCCGTCGATGTTTCGGGAACATGCGTTCTGGATTCGGGAAGAGTCATATGAAACGCAGAAGAAGCTGAGCGAACACCTGATGGATTCGCGCTATGCGGGGGATGAGGATGTGCGCCGGGTTCGCCTGTTCAATATGGAGGATGGGTCGAGTCTGCCGGTGTTTCGAAACCGCATCCGCGAGTTGGTACTTCCGAACGCCGGCTTCTGGAATGCCCAGCATATCGCGCCGGTTCCCACCGTGCCGTTCCCCGATCCGGTCTACTGGATTTTTAACAATGGGCCGATTTATCCGCGCAACGACCGCGAATTTCTGGTGGCGAAGAATGAGCGGACGGAAAAGGCCGTGGTCTGGAGTGCTCCACCGGAGCGCATCGTGCTTGGGGTGCGCAGTGGTGTTTGGCCCACTCGCGTGATGTTGCGTGCAGGCGACGAGACGTGCCGCGTGGAGCTTCCGCCCAATACGCAAACCACGGTTCCGATTTCCGTTCATGATTTGACCGTGCTGATCACGAACAGTGTGGAGCAGCCGGATGCCTGGATGACCCGACTGCGCGTGGATACGGAGGTCGGCCCCGCGTGGATCACCGTGATGCAGAGTGAACGAGAAGAGGCCTTGTTCCGGTTGTTTGGCGGACAGGCTGAGGCGTGCCCGGAATTTCTGGAGGAGGACCTCCGCCGTAGCTACGAAATGGCCGAACAGGTGCGGCGTACTCGCTATTATGACAACTTGGGCCGCCCACCGGTTTTCCTGCGAGCGGGGGAATCCCTGCCGATGCTTTCCTTTGCACCGCTGGCCGCTGGCGTTTATGTTTGGAGCGCGCAGATTCTTGCCGAGTCGAATGCCGTCGCTGT
Source organism: uncultured Verrucomicrobiota bacterium (assembly GCA_964490935.1). GTDB lineage: Bacteria > Verrucomicrobiota > Kiritimatiellia > RZYC01 > RZYC01 > JAQVYB01. Next base: position 41,110 of record CAZBEO010000019.1, on the reverse strand, counting down.
ATTGCGGGGCAGCACCCTTTTTTCGGGCAACGACTGGAGCAATTCGGCTTGGATGGTGGAGTTCCCGCTGCATCCTGGATTGAATGAACTCGAATACGTTTTTTCCAAGACGTTTCTTCCGTATCAGGTTCATCTCGCACTGACCTGTTCAGAGGGGGCCTGCCAGATCGGGGAATGGTCGTTGAAACCGGACACCGGTGGCATTCTTCACGACCTGCGCCTCTGGCGGAAGGAAGGCATCCACCCGGACTGGGCGCGCGTCGTGCCGAAGGAAATAGGTCCGGCGGCCAATGGACCATCCGAAGAGTCGATCACCTTCGGCAACGCGTTGCGGCTTCGTTCGTGGTCGATTCCGGAGCAGTCGGGTGGAGAGGGGGCTCTGACGGTATCGGTTTCGATGGAGCTGCTGAAGCCGTTGCGGCATCTGCACGAGCGGGTCGTGTTCATTCACTTTATGCGCGAGGGTGAGCGGGGCAACGCGGGGGTGATTGGTTTTCCTGTTTATCAGGCACTGAACAGTGAAACGTGGGCGCTGCCAATCCGCTGTCCGATGGATGCGCGGTTGGAAGGAGAATATGAGGCTTGGATGGGGATTACTTCGTGTCGTTTGGATGATCGGCTCTCGGCACAGTCTCTGTCGAAGGAGGAGCACCCGGTGAACCATCGGAAGGTATATATCGGGAAGGTGGTCTTCGGGCCATAATCGGGAAAATTATGAAATGGATGAAGCTGCCGTATCAGGTGTATCAGGTGATGTTGGAAATGCTGTTTCAGCGGTGGCGTGTACGCCGCATGCTGAAGAGTTGGGAGCTGTTGCGGCGCATCGAACGGGCCGGTGGTGTGCGCTCGGTGGACGACTCGGTGCGCGATTGCCCGCAGAGGTATCCAGAAGGTCCGGTGCGTGCGCTTTCGGCGCAGGAGTTTCTGGAAAACGATTTGCAGCAAGAACTTGATGCGCTGGCGGCAACCGGTGGAACGCTGGTTCTTCCTGCCGGTACGCGCGAGCTGCGTGCCACGCTGCGTATTCCTTCGCGTGTGGGCCTGCTGGGCGTGCCCGGCCAGACGACGCTTTCCTTTCGGAGTGTGCCTTACGGGCTCCAACTGACCGGCACCGCCGCAGAACCGCTTCGTGGTGCGCGGGTGGAGCATTTGATCCTGCGGCATCGGGAGCGCCCCGCCGCCTTCACCGCCACCTGCTTCCTGGCCCATGCGCACGATGTGGTGCTGAAGGATGTGGAGATGGTGGAACCGGATGGCGTGGGATTTTTCCTGGCGGATGATACCTGCCGCGTTCAACTGGAGGATTGCCGGGTCTATCGTGCGGCCATCGAGGGGTTTCTTTTTCTGCGCAGTGTTTCCGAGGTGCGCATGATGTGTTGTGTGGCGCAGGGGTGCGGACAAAGCGGCATGTTGCTGGCCGATTGGCGGCTGACTCCGGCCATGGACCCGCTCGATTTCAATGCGCAGGCGCATCATGCCGGTAGCGTGGTCGGTTTCAGTGCAGAAGATCCGGGGCCCGTGCGTATTGACGTGGAGCAGTGTACATTTCGCGCGAACCGAAAAATGGGCATCTGCACCGATGGAGCCGGGCTGATGCGCGTGGTGCAGTGCGTCATTGCCGACAATCAGTGCGAGGGGATGACGCTGGACAACGGGGCCTGGTGCTGCCTCGTGCAGAACTGCCATATCGTTGGCAATGGTCGTCGCGCACACCAGCACCCGGATGAGTTGTGCGAGGATTTTGTGGATGGATTGGGGCTGCTGGAGGATGGCTCTTCGCGGGTGAAGCTCCCGGGCGTCAGCATGGATAATGCCGCCTTCTGCACGGTGTCGAATAACCTCATCGAAAACAATCAGGGCGATGGCGTGAAATTCGTGCGCTCGGCCTATCGTTGCGTGGTGGAGCACAATCTGATTCTCTCGAACAACCGGGGATACAGCCTCAATCATCCGCATTACGGCGTGCATCTGGATTATCATCCTCAACAGCGCCCCGGCCAGATAACTTTTCCCTCGGCGTACATCACCGTGGCCTTCAACACGATTCTCGGTCCGCATTGCGCCGGGATCAACCTGAGCCGTGGCTGTGTAGCCAACGAGATTCACTCCAATCACTTGGAAGGCGCCATGTGGCGAGCGATCGACAACATGAGCTTTGCGCCCAATGAGGTACGCTAGCAATCCGTCGGATATTAGATGTTTAAAACCCGACCGCGCAGTCCAACTCTGATGGGTTCGACCTATGTACTGCCGTGGTGGTCGAGAACGGAAATCAGGCCCTTCTTGCCCTGGAAAGAGAGCCCTTTGATCTGGCCCTGATCGACATCCAGATGCCTGAACTGGACGGATTGGAAACGGCGGAAATGATTCGCGCTTGGGACGGCGAATCCGAAACCTTCCGTGATGGGCGGGTCTCCTGGCGCCGCGCCGCAGCGCATCTGCCATTGATTGCTCTCACGGCCAATGCCATGATGGGGGACCGCGAACGATGCCTAGACGCCGGCATGAGTGATTACCTCGCCAAACCGTTTATGCCTGAACAACTGTACGCCCTCCTGAAGAAGTGGCTGCCGGCCGGCGAAATGTCAAATGTCAAGGGGTGAACCAGGCGCGTGGAGCAGGCTCAATCCCTTTTGCAGCAGGTGGCTTTCCCAGTGGAAGATCAGGAGGTGGTTGCGCGCGAGCAGGTGGAAGAAGTCCTCGATTGTGGCGGGAGTGATGCAGACGACGATGAGCCCGATGCCCAGAGCGTTAAAAAAGAGGATGACGACATAGGAGAAGATTCGGCCTTCCTGATGAATGTCGGGTTGGTGTTGTTTGAGCATGGAGGTGGTGAAGGTAAGGTGAAAGGCCCAGGTCAGGCCGATGAGTCCAAACCAGAAGGGCTCGTAGGTGGAGGAGTCGAAGAATAGATTGAGGAGGAAGCGCAGGAGCAGGACGAGGAGGGTGTAGAGGGGGAAGAAGTAGGGGGCGAGGGAAATGAGAAAGTGATTCCGGGCTACGCGGACGCTGCCTCCCTTGGCGGAAACGCGGAGCTGGGAGGCGTGAATACCGAGCAGCCAAGCCCAGAGCAAATGGGTGAGTTCGTGGCCGAGGACGTAGGTGCGGGTGGGGCGCGGCAGGCAGAGGTACAGGACGACCCATAATGCGAATCCACCAAGAAACCACCAGCCGGTTGAGGAGGCCGGAAGGGCCGCCGTCGCTGAAATGATCCGGCCTGCCTCCAGTAAATCGACTAGGCTCAGGAGGGCGGCGATGCAGGATGGAATGAGCAGAACGCCGACAATAAACTTAACGAGTTTCATGCTTCTCTTTCTCAAGGCGGCGGCGGGTCCAGAGGCGTATTTTTTTCAGAACGCGGGGGCTGATGACCCAGGGGTGGGTTTGCGCCATTTGTTGGAGGAAGGCGGTGCGATCGTCGCGGGGGACGATGTGGCAAATGGACCCATTGAGTTGAACGAGATTGCGGATGATGTCGTGGTGGGTGAGGCGGGATTTACATTGGACACATTCGAGGTCGATCCAGTGGAATGTTCTTTGGGTGGGGTCGTCTGGATGGGTGATCAGGATGTTTTCACCTTTGGTGTCGCGATGATAGAGGCCGGAAGCATAGAGGGCAAGGAGGAGGTCGAGGAGTTGTCGGATGGCGGCGGCTTTGTGTTCGGAGGATTCGTTGAAGGGGGTGGTTTCGACCCATTGACGGAGGGTGAGGGAGTGGTCGAGGTATTCGCTGATCATGTGGCTTTGGATGGGAATGCCAAAGCGGTATTCTTCGAGGATGCCGAGGGGCTGCGGGGTGGAGATGTGAAGGGTCTGCATGGTTCGTGCGGCGGCCCAGAAGCGGCGGGCGGGTGAGTGACGGAAGGCGTATTTGATCCATTCGGAGAGCTTGGTGAGGCGATAGCTTTTAATGATGACGTCGCGGCCAAGGAGGCGAGTGCGCAGGACGGTGGTTCGTCGGTCTTCTTTGAAGGTGATGGCGGATGGATCGCGCATGGCCTCGGCGAGGAGATCGCGCAGGCGTTCCGGGGCCAGTCCGGGTTCGGGCAGCCAGCTCCCGTACAGGGAGACGCGGGAGGCGGGGGTGCCTTCGCGAAGCAGGGTTTGGTAGTGGGATGCGGCGGGGGTTGCGGTGTTGGGTGGTGTGTCATTCATGGGGTTGAACATTCCGTGAGATGCTTGTTGACTTCGCTAGGTGCATAGTTACTATGTTGCCGATTTTTCGTTTTCTAATCAATCTCTATGAGGCCAAAAGGAAGAAGGACATAAATGCCGAATATTAAGAGTGCAAAGAAGAGAATGCTGACGTCGGAAAAGTCGCGGGTTCGCAACCAGGCGGAGAAGTCGAAAGTGAAACACGCACGCCGTTCGTTCATCGAATCGGTGGAGAGCAGTGGTAAAGAAATTTCGGCTGAAACGCTGAAGAGCTACTGCTCGGTGCTGGATAAGGCCGCGAAGAAGGGTATCATTGGCAAGAATACAGCGGTTCGTCGTAAGCGCCGCGCCATGGATCGTGTACGAACGATGGCCTGATGATTTAATGCGGTTTGACCGTGTGATCAAAATTATACCGTCCAGCGGAACGCCGTTGGACGGTTTTTTTGTGCGGTGAAGGGTTGGGTCTTCGGCGGAGTTTTTTCCGTAGCGTGGACTTCCAGTCCGCGATTCCCCTGTGCCGCATAAAAACACGGGCTGGAAGTCCGCGTTACGGTCGTCCTCAGCGCCAAGTCTGGGTGATGGCATCGACGATGTTCTTGGCGAGGTCTTCGGAAAGCTTGGGTTGGGCACGCTTTTTGGAGGAGGTCATGTCGCCCGTGACAAAGAAGGTGGTTTCACCTTCAACGCTCGGGTCGTCCATAATCACTTCGTCGTTGGAAAGTCGTACGAGCACGACGGAGGCATAGACCCGTGCGCGGTATTCCTGCGTTTGGGTTGTTTTGTCCCGGTCGTAGCTGAGGGATTCAAGGGTGTAGTTTTTGAGGGTGACGGTCAGGACGGCGTCGGCGAGGTCGGCTTCGGCTATCCGCAGGCTGCCGTCGAACTGAAACTGGGCGACCGTGGCGTCGGTGGTACTTACTTCGAGCAGGGGTTCGGTGGTTTGGTTTTTGAAGGTGGGGACGTGGAGTGTTTGAATATCATGCGGCAGGGTGGTGCCGAGGCTGTAGCCAGCACAACCGCTGAGCGCAAACAGCATGAGGATTGAACCGGCGGACTGAATAAGTTTTTGCTTAATTCTTAAGGGCTGACCCTGGATGGTGTTATTCTTCATCGTTATCGTACTCCGTGGCCGGCGTTCCGGGGTTGGATGCGTTGCGTGCCGTGATTTTTTGAAGCTCTTGTATACGCTTTTCCGCCTGAGGCGTCCATGATGAATGTGGAAATTCCTGAATGAATCTACGGTAGGCGATGAGGGCTGCTTCGGTCTTCTGGGTCTTGGTGTCGTAGAAGAGGGCCTCATTGTAGGCGTTGAGAGCCATGCGGTCGTAGATGGTGGAGCGCATGGTTTTGGTGGCATTGAGTTGGTCGGAGAAGGGGTGGTTGTTGATGAAGAAGGTCAGGGCGGCCCAGGCTTCCTGGGCGCGTCGAAGGTCGATGGGGCTTTCTTCAGAGAGGAGGAAGAGATTGGAGGCGCGAGCGTAGGCGGCTTTTTCGGCATAGGGGGAGAGTGGATAGCGGTAGAGGGTGGTGGTGTAGGCGACGATGGCGAGTTCCCAGTCGTTCTCGGCTTCGTAGGCCTGGCCGACAAGATATTGGGCTTCTGGCGAGCGTTCCCATTCGGGGGCGAGTTCCACAATGGCTTCGAAAAGAGGTACGGCGCGGGTCGGAACGTTGAAGCCCGGGAAAAAGAGGAAGTGCCCTTTTCTGCGGTGCATGACGTCAATGGACAGGGTGAACATGCGGTCGAGTATTTTGTCGTAGGGCATGTGATTGGGGTATTGCTGAAGGAGCACTTTGTAGGCCTCGAAGGCATCAAAGATTTTTCCGCGATCATCGAGAATGCGTGCGTATTCAATTTGTGCAGAGGGAGCTTCGGGGGCATCGGGCCAGTAGTTGACGAGTCGTTTGTATTGTCGGGCGGCGGAGCTTGACTTCCCGGCATTCTGTAGTTTTTTTGCGTAGGAGAGTTGATCGGAGGGATTGTCGTAAGCGGGCGAGCTAAAAAACCAGCCTTTAGGCTTATGGACTTCCTCGTAGTCGGTCTCTCCGTAAACGACGGTTGACATCCCTATAAGGAAGAGAAGGGCGATCTGGATTCCGGGAACGGCATAGCATTTTTTCATGGGGACAGAACATAGAGGAGGGCTGTTCCGGGGGTCAAGGTGGAAATCGAAGCATTTAACGATGCTTTGGTGAGACCAGAAAATCCAACTTGGCTAGACCTCGGGTGATTTCCTTCCACGAGGATATGTCAAGTTCGAGGGAGGCCATGGCGCAGGTGGGCATGGAGCAGGAACCCCCGTTGGTCAGATAACTCACATAGGCGGAGATGGTGGGGTTGTGTCCTACGAGAAGGACCCGGTTGATTTCATCGGGGCATTCGGTGGTGATTTCCAGCAGGTCGGAGAGGGCTGCTTCGTATATTCGTGCCTCATATCGGATGGCGTCTTCGGATAGCTGGAAGACTTGTGCAAAAGCGAGGGCGGTTTGTTGAGCGCGTGCGGCGGTGCTGGAGATCAGTAGACTTGGCGGTGGAACTCGGTCGGCCAGCCACTGGGCCATTTGTGGAGCATCGGTCTGGCCACGTTCGTTGAGGGGGCGCTGGTGGTCGGTCAGTCCGGGGTGATTCCAGTCGGATTTGGCATGGCGGATGAGGTAGAGGTGTTTCATGATCAAAAAAAATGGAGCGAGCGAAGAGATTCGAACTCTCGACAGCCACCTTGGCAAGGTGGAGCTCTACCACTGAGCTACGCTCGCTCCTTAAAGATTTCCCGTTCAGGAACGCGCATATCTTGCATGAGGGGGTGTTGAAATCAAGTCTTTCTTCGATTTTTTTTGAGTGCTTTGGGTGGGTATGCTATAGGCGCTGAATGATTGCAACAAGCAGAGAAAATGAAGCGTTTGGTGTGGAGTGCGGCGTTTGCGAAAACACGGAGCGTTTTTTTGTTCAGGGTGGGCTGAAGCAGACCTGTCAGGCGGCGGATTTTGCGTATGAGCCGCGTCGCCAGCAGCGGGAGATGGCGCTGGCCGTGGCGGAGGCGTTGCAGACGGGTCGTCATTTGGCGGTGGAGGCGGGAACGGGCGTGGGAAAGAGTTTTGCGTACCTGGTGCCAGCGATTTATGCGGCGGTTTCGACGGGTAAGCGGGTGGTGGTGGCCACGTATACGATCAGCCTGCAGGAGCAGCTTATCAACAAGGACATTCCGTTTCTTCGGCGCAGCATTGGCGATGATTTCAAGGCTGTACTGGTCAAGGGGCGCGGGAACTATCTGTGTCGGCGGCGTTTGTCGCGGGTACTGAGCATGGGGGCGGAGTTGTTTGAGTCGCCTCGGCAGCGTGAGCTGGAGGTTGTGCGGAAGTGGGCGGAGGTGGCGGTGGAGGGGAGCATTCAGGAAATGCCTGAACAGCCTTCGACGGAGGTGTGGTCACAGATTTGTGCGGAGCACGGGAATTGTCTGGCACGGAAGTGTTTTGCCTTCAAGCAATGTTTTTTCATGCGGGCTCGCCGAGAGGTGCTGGATGCGCACTTGCTGGTGGTGAATCACCATTTATTTTTTTCGGATTTGGGGATGCGGATGAACGGGGTGGGTTTTCTGCCGCCTTATCATGCGGTGATTATGGATGAGGCGCACCAGGTGGAGCATGTGGCGGGGGAACATCTGGGGATACGCCTTTCGCACTATGCCTTCGATTACTGGCTGCGGCGGCTGTATGTTCCAGAAAAGAGTAAGGGCATTCTGGCGGTGTTGAAGGCGGGGCCAGCAGCGCATGAGGCGGCGCTGCTTCGGGATGCGGTGGATGATCTTTTCGCGCAAATCACGCGGTCGGCCCATTTTGAGGAAGGACGACGCCAATGTCTGTTGAAGGCACCGCTGGAGGTGAAGGACCAGGTTTCTTCGCGGCTGACGGTGGTGTGCGGGATGCTTCGGGATATTGGCGCGAAGCTGGAGGACCAGGATTTGAAGCTGGAGTTGGCGGGGTTGCGTCAGCGTGGGCTGGCCATGCAGGAAGAGCTGGGCCTCTTTCTGCGGCAAGGTGCGACGGGGCATGTCTACTGGTTGGCGAGCGAGGGGCGTCGCCGGCAGACGGTCCTCCATTCGGCGCCCATCTCGGTGGCGCCGCTGCTTCGGGAGCATCTGTTTGATGAGGTTTCCAGCGTGGTGATGACCAGCGCCACGCTTGCGGTCAATCACTCGCTGGCGTATTTCCGCAGGCGGATCGGCGCGGAAGAATGCGACGAATTGCAGGTGGGTTCGCCGTTTGATTACGCCTCTCAGATGCGTATTCTGATACCGGAGGGCATGCCCGAGCCGAATGATACGGACGAGTACATTCGCGCGGCTTCCGAACAGATTCTACACTATACCACGCTGCTGGGCGGCAAGACGTTTGTGCTGTTCACCAGTGCGGCCATGCTGCGCCAGGTAGCGGAGCGGATTCGCGCGCCGCTCGAGCGGGAGGATATTCATCTACTGGCCCAGGGAGAGGGGATGCAGCGAAGCCGAATGCTGGAACGGTTTCGCGGGTCGGGTCGCTACGTGCTGTTGGGGCTGGACAGTTTTTGGATGGGGGTGGATGTGCGGGGGGAGGCGCTCAGCATGGTTATGATTGCACGGCTGCCGTTTGCGGTGCCTGATCAACCGTTGGTTCAGGCACGCATTGAACAGATTAAAAAGGATGGAGGCGAGCCTTTCAAGGAGTACAGCCTGCCGGAAGCGGTGCTTCGATTTCGCCAGGGCGTGGGGCGGCTGATTCGTACGACCCAGGATCGGGGAGTGATTGTCGTGTTGGACCCTCGGGTGAAAACCAAATGGTATGGCCGGCTGTTTCTCCGTTCCCTAGAAGAATGCCCGGTGGAATTAGTTCCGGCGGATTGCAAAAAAACCGGCAACATATTTCTTTGATAGGGTTGACGTTGCACAGAAGGCCTCCTATACTGCCCCAACATTTTTTCCGTGTTATGTTAACCGTTCGCGGGTGTATTGCTCTGGCTTGAAAAGGGGTGTGAGTATGAACAGAACGCACTTGAAACTGTTGAGCGCGTGTTTAGTGTTGGCGCTGGCTGGTGTCATAGCCGCCAATGCCCAGGTGGCTGGTGCCGAAGAGTTGGTTCGGCTGGGCAGCATAAAAACGTCGAAAATCGAGACGCCGAAATATGAGACCAAGCGGAATCTGCAGTCGTATCCTTCGGCTACGCGGGAGCAGAACTGGCTAGAAATCGCTCTTCCTTACAAGACGTCGCCCGATTGGATGAATGAATTATCCATTACCTTCTATGTGCTGATCGATCTCAAGGATGATCCGGTGGCCAAGCAGAAGATTTTAGTTGGCACGGTGGATTATGTGAACATCAAGAAGGGGGTTCATCGGAGCGTGGTGTACCTGCACCCGAGCACGCTGGAGCGCTTCGGCGAGCCGAAACGTTATGCCGCCGTCGTTCGAACCAGTATAGACGGGCGCCCGGTGGAACTCGCCACGGAGGATATGACGCCGTGGAAACAGCTTGCGCCGGAATCGGGATTGGTCCTTAACCGTATGGAAACGCCCTTTGCGATGGCCAATTTCGGCGACTTCGAGGCGCTCAGAAACCCGCAGGAAAAGAAATAGACTATGGGTACGTCCGATCGAATTTTAACGCTGGATATCGGGGCGAGCGATCTTAAGCTGGCCGAATTCCGCGCCTTGAAATCGGGGGGTGTTGAGCTGACCAATTTTTCGGTGGGTTCGCTGGGGATTGATCTGCAATCGGAGGCGGACCGGCCAGCTTACATTGTCACCACGCTACGCGAAATGATGCAGGAAAAGGCCATCAAGCCGGGGCGGGTGCTGGTTTCCATCTCTGGGCAATCGGTTTTTTCCCGCTTTGTGAAACTGCCGCCGGTGGAAGCCGACAAGCTGCACCAGATTGTTTTGTACGAGGCCCAGCAAAACGTGCCGTTCCCAATGGACGAGGTGGTTTGGGACTACCAATTGCTCGGGGCTTCGGGCGAACTGGATGTCATGCTGGCGGCGGTCAAGACGGAGTTTGTGGAGGATGTGACGGACTGTGTGGAGTCGGGAGGCTTACACACGGACCTGGTGGATGTGGCACCGATGGCGCTTTATAATGCCGTGCGCTACAGCTATGACGACCTGCCGGGTTGCACGTTGGTCGTGGATATCGGGGCACGCTCAACGGACTTGATTTTCATTGAGGCCGGCTACTTTTTTAACCGCAGCATTCCGGTGGCCGGAAATACGATTACGCAGCAGATCATGCGTGAATTCAACATGGAGTTTGCCGAGGCGGAGGAAATGAAGCACGCACACGCCTTCGTGGCCTTCGGCGGCGCCTATGAGGCTCCCTCCAGCGAAGTGGCCGACAAGGTGTCTAAGAGCGTCCGGTTGGTCATGACCCGTATGCACGCGGAGATCAACCGGTCCATCAATTTTTATCGAAGCCAGCAGGGCGGCAGCCGTCCCGATTTGATTTTGCTCGCGGGCGGTTCGTCCATCATTCCGCATTCCGAGACATTCCTGAAAGAAAAGCTCAAGGTGGATGTGGATTATCTGAATCCTCTGCGCAACGTGGTTGTGGCGTCGCACATCAGCGAAGATGAGGTGGCGACGTACGCGCACGTCTTGGGCACCAACATCGGCCTCGCGCTTCGGGGCGTACTTTCCTGCCCGATCGAAGTGAATCTCCTGCCGGAAAAAGTGAAAAAGCAGAAGGCGTTTCAGAAGAAATTGCCCATGTTTTATATGGCGGCGGCTGGGTTGATTTTCTCTCTGCTGGTGTGGAGTGCGTTTTACTACCGGATGGCCGGATTCACGGCGGACCGGCTGGCTCGCATCAACGAACAGGTTGGCCGGTTGGCTGGCGTGGAATCCCAACTCATCCAGGTGGAACGCAAGGAAGCGGACCTGCGCGGGCGCTTGGACCAGGTGCTGGGGCTGCTGGATCGGCGTGCGACCTGGGCGCACCTTATGACGGCCATTCAATCCAGTCTACCCAACGGCATGTGGCTGATTTCGCTGAAGCCGGTTTATGGGCAGGAGGAGGCTGATCAGCGCGGCACTCCCGGCCCGATGCGCCTAACCCGCCTGGAGTTGAGTGGCGTGGGCTACATGGATAAAGTGGCCACCGCACAGCCCATTCGGGATTTTCGTGACCGATTAAGGGAGTCGGACTGGTTTGCGGATGCGACGGAAATCCGGCGTCAGCCCTCGCCTCAGTCGGGTGGTTACCTGCGTGAATTTGAACTCGATGCTGTGCTGGAGAATCCACTGAATCAATGAATGTGAAAAACCATCTTGGAATCATTGTGGCCGGAAGCCTGGGGCTCGTTGTGCTGGGCGTGGCCGCCTTTCTGCTTTTCACGTTCCACGGGAAGTATGCGCAGGTGGAAGGGGATTTGAATCGGCAGATGGATCGCTTTAACGCCTTGGTGCGGCGTAATCCCTATCCTTCTTCCTCGAATGTGGAGCTGGCCCAGAAGAATTACGAGGAGCTGCGGGAGTATGCCAGCCGACTTCGGGTGGCGTTGCAACAGGGCCAGATTGAACCGGAACAAATGGAACGGGCTGACTTTCCACCGCTGGCTGAAAGAACACTGCGCGGACTCTGGGAAGATGCCGAACAGAGCAAGGTGACGTTCCCGAGTGGATTTGCCTTCGGATTTCAGCGGTATATCGCGGGCGAACTGCCTGAGCCGGCGAATATCCCGCGTTTGGTGGTGCAGTTGAAAACGGTGGATACCCTCTGCCGTCTGCTTTTCAAGGCCAAGGTTTCCTCGCTGACGGATATTGTGCGGGAAGAATTCGACAAGAGTGGTGCCGCTGCGGAGGGGGAAGATGACACCCGGAGCCGCCGTCGCCGGGACCGAAGCGCCCCGGAAGAAAGCAAAAGAGAGGCTCTCGCGGGGGGCGGCGAAGACAGCGACCTTTACTCGGTGGAGCGAATAACGCTTTCCTTTACCTGTCGGGAAAATGCGGTATGGGATTTATTGAATGAGATGGTTAAAAGCTCTCTTTTTGTGGTGGTGACTTCGCTGGAATTCCATAGCCCGTTGCCGAAGGTGGACCAGATATCCTTTGCTCAATTTCAGGAAAACAAGATACGCGCCGCTGCCGGGCAGAAGCTGGCACCCTCGCAACAGGAGAAAATACGTCAGATACGAGAGGACAAAGTGTATGCCCCGCCCTCGCGAGAAGAGCGCGTGGTGGCCGGGCGCGAAGAGATCAATGTGATCCTGAAATGTGAAGTATACCGATTCCGGACGGATGGGCTGGAGGCTGAAACAACGTGAGTGAAGGGCAAAAAAGGTTTACTTGGGCAACGAAGTTTTACGACCGCATTCTGGTGGTGGCGGTGTTGCTGCTTCTGGCTGGATCTTCCGCCTATCTGGCTACCCGGCTGAAACTGGATTTTGCCGCACTTCGGCTGGAGACTGGTGTGGATACCCACGGATCGCCCAACAATGTGACGCTGCTTAATACGGAGGAGTTGGATAAAAAACAGGCAATGCGGCTGAATCCGTTTCAAACGGGTACGCTGACGGACCGTATGTTGATCAGCGAGCTTCGGGTGCGTTGCGCCTCTGAGGCCTGCCAGCTTCCGATTTCGTATGATGCCAGAACGTGTCCGTTTTGCGGGGTGGCCCAACCTGAAGATGGCAAACAGATGCTGGACAGCGACGGTGATTTTATTCCAGATGAACTGGAAAAACAATATGATCTGGATCCCTTTGACCCCAATGACGTGAAAGAAGATCACGACAACGATGGCTTTACCACCCTGGAGGAATTCGACCTGACGAATCTGCAGTGGTTGTCCAATCCGCGGGACACCAAATCCTACCCGCCCCCGTACACCAAGCTGCGCCTGGTCCGCGTCAAGGCCACACCGTTTAAAATTCAGTTCAAGGGCGTTCAGGCCCTGCCGGACGGTGCCCGCTACCAGTTAAACCTCGCTGGTAATTCTCGGTTTGCCAAAATGGATGAAGTGATCACGGTGAACACGCAGGCGGGTGGAAAGGAAGATTATCAGGTGGTGGATTACCGCGAAGTGGTTCGCGTTGACCAGGGTCGGAAAACAGACGAGTCTGTTTTGGTGCTGGAATGCAACGGGAGCAAAGTGAACCTGGTAAAAAACATGCCCGTGACCCGCGAGGATAAAGAGGCGTGGATGCTCTTCCTGATTGATAACCAGGCGCTGAAACACCGGATTAACGAGGTGTTTGAGCTGAAAGGCTATACGTATAAAGTCATTGACATAGATGGTGACGGAGTATTATTAGAAGATGTGCGTTTGGGTGACAAGGTGATACGCATCCCGCGTATTTCCGATGAAGAAATAAACGCGATTAAGCGCGCAAGGTCGGAAGAGCCTTAGCGTGCGCTTTTTTATTGATGCAACTGTTTGTGTGTTGGGTTGTTGGTCCGAATGCAAGAATGTAACGAAATACGAATTGGGAGGCTCACCCTCATGAAGATCATCAGGACATCTGTTGTCGTCCTTCTCTTTGCCCTTTGCTTGCTGCCATGGAGTGGCTATGCGCAAGATGACCTGGACCTGGAGTCGCTGCTGAGCGATCTTTCCGCCGAAGAAACTCCCGAGACTTCTTCTTCTGCGCAAGCCGAAGCTGCTGATGAGGGAATGGCGGACTTGGGCGATTTGGAGGATTTTGACTTTTCCTCTCCGGAACCCATGGCTTCCGGGACCATGAACGATGACGATATGCTGGACACCGAGTTGTTGCTTCTGGAGGATGCTGGCATGGCCGAAGCTGCACCAGCCTCTGAACCCTCCATTGCACCCGCAACAGGGTTGACCGATGCGGCCCTAAGCGAAATGAGCGTAGAGGATTTGCTGGCCGGTGCGGATGAGGATATGGCTGATATCTATGGCGAAGATATGGCTCCCGAAATGGCTTCTGCTCCCGAGGTGACTCCGGAAACAGATCCGGAAATGCCTGCACCGATGGACGATCTGGACTTCCTTTCCGAAACCGAAGAACCTTCGGAGATGTATGTGGAGGAAGTGGAGATTATTCAGCCCGAAGTTGGAGGGGTGTATGTCGAAGACGTGGCGGTGATTGAACCAGCCATGAAAACCGAGCCCAAAGCTGCTGCGAAATCGACGATGACTGCCGCACCTAAGCGGACCGAGATTCGCTCGTATTCTTACGAAGAAGAGGTGCGTAGGCAGGCGCTTGAAATCGAAGGGCGCAAAAATCTGCAGGACGCCTTTGCCGCGTATGATTTGGGTCAATACGAACAGGCCATTAAATATTTTGACCAAGCCTTGGGGAAAATTCCAGACCGTCCTGCGACCGTCGAGGAAATCAAACGGGCCCGATGGGGCCATGCAGAAGCCGATTACCGCCTCGCGCTGGCCTACTACAAGGCCGATAAACCCGACTTGAAAAATGCACAGAAACTTGCTGAGTCGGCCCTTTCCTTCATGCCGGAGAACCGTGCCGCCCGGTCGCTGATGCGCAAGATCGAAAAGGCACAGGAGCGCGAAGCCTATCTGAAGACCCTGCCGGTTCCTGCGAAAAAGGATCCCGTGGTTATCGCACGGAAAAGTGATGTGGGGTCTCTGATCCGAGAGGGCAGGGATTATTACGGCGTGGGTGATTATGACCGCGCCGAGGCTATTTTCAGCCGTGTACTCGTGGTGGACCCTTACGACACGACGGCCATGCGGTACCTGCGAAAAATTGCAGAGAAGAAGGAAAGTATCAGCGATGTGAACTATCTGGCCACCAAGGCCAAGGCGATTGCAGCCGTCCGTGAAACCTGGACCCCACCAATCCTGGAGGCCGTGGTTCTTCCTGAGAAGGTGGAAAAGGGCTCGGCCATTGAAAAACTGACCGATGCAGAACGCTTGCGCGAACGCATGGCGTCCATCATTATTCCGAAAATTGAATTCCGGGATGCGAATATTCAGGACGTGGTGGATTTCCTGGCCGAGGCCAGCGAGGCGTCGGACCCGAATCAGCAGGGCATCAACATTGTGCTGCATATGAAAAGCAAAGTCGGCGGTTCACAGGCTGGGAGTGCTTCGCCCCGTCCAGCGCCAAAGGATGACTTTGGGTTTGATGCCTTTGACGGAATGTTTGATGAGGCACCCGCCCAACAGATGTCGGCCCCTTCCTCGCCCGCTTCAGGAATTGCCCTCACGCTGAATCTGCGCCGAATTTCGCTTCTTGATGCCATTAAAACCATCACGGAAATCACCGGCATGCGTTACCGCATTGATGGAAATATTGTCATTATTTCACCACAGGGGTATGTGACCGGCCAAGTGGTTACCCGTATGTATCCCGTCCAGCCGACCATTCTGGATGTCATTATCCAGCGCGATACTTCGAACGTGGACAAGGAAAGTGATTTCATCCAAATGGGTGCCGCGACTTCTTTCCAACGTTCCGATGTGAAGAATTTCTTTGAGAAGGCGGGCGTTCCTTTCCCACAGGGCACCTCCATCACCTACAATCCGGGAATCAGTCAGTTGATTGTGGCCAACACGGCGGAGAATCTGGAAATTTTTGAACGCATCCTGGCGCAGTTGAACGTGATCCCCAATCAGGTGGAAATCGAGGCGCGTTTCATTGAAATCTCCGAGGACAATCTTCGCGAGCTGGGCTTGGAATGGATTCTGAACGACAACTGGGAAATTGCGACGAAGAACGGGTCCGGCCCGGTGTCGAGCAGCGAGCGTGTGCAAGTGAACAAAAACAGCAACGGATTCACGGAAGGTCTGCGCTTCTTTGGATATTCCAGCGAAACCGGCTCGACTTCACCGCAGTCCGCCGTCACCAAGGGGGTCTCTTCTGCTCTGGGCAGCATTCTCTCGATTTCCAGCATCTTGACCAATCCTGAGCTCTCCGTGGTGCTTCACGCACTGGATCAGAGTGGCGGGACAGACCTGCTCTCCGCGCCGCGTGTGACCACGCGCAGCGGCTACAACGCGACCATTCAGGTGGTGCGCGAGATCATTTATCCGACGGAATTTGATGCGCAGTCGCAGAGCGTGGGTACGGGTGCCGGGGAATCCTCAGACCGGACAGTGGTGGTGGTTACGCCGGGCAGCTTTGAAACGCGCGAGGTGGGTGTGATTCTGAATGTTACGCCAACGGTCGGCCCGGACGGCTATACGATTGACCTCGCCATGGTGCCGGAAGTTTCGGAATTGATCGGGTGGATTGAATACGGATCTTCCGTGGGTGACATGATCTATCACATGCCTCAGCCGATTTTTAGCAGTCGTAATGTGACCACGAGCATTGTGATTTGGGATGGTCAAACCGTGGTGATGGGCGGGATGATCCGTGAAGAACTGACCACCGTGAATGACAAGATTCCGTTGCTGGGCGACATCCCGTTGCTGGGGCGCCTCTTCCGTACCGAAGGCGAATACAGCCAGAAGAAGAATCTGCTGATCTTCGTGACGGCGCGCTTGGTGGACCCGGCTGGCAAGCCGATTCACAAGCGGGAAAACGTGGGCGGGATGCCGGGTTCCGTGCTGGCGCCGCCGGATGCCGTAGTCGAGCAGATTTGAAATGACGCTCAAGCGATATGTTCTGATTGACGCCATGGCTTTGGCATATCGCTCGTTCTACGGCGTAAAGCATCAGTTAGCCACGCAGAATGGCTTGCCCACCAACGCCTTATATGGCTTCATCCGTGCGATGGATCAGTTGCGTCAGCGCTGGAATCCAACACATTGGCAGGTGATTTTTGATGGCGGTATTCCGGCCTATCGGCGCGAACTGGTTCCAGAATACAAGGCGCAGCGCAAGCCGATGCCGGATGAATTGCGAGCCCAGCTTGACCCTCTGCAGGAATATCTGGTTTCCGCCGGGATAGCCTTTCTGCGCGTGGAGGGGCAGGAGGCGGATGATGTGATGGCCTCTCTGGCCCTTCAGGCCGCTGAATCCGGGGCCGAGGTGCTGATTGCCACCAGCGACAAAGATGAATTTCAGATGGTTAATGGCCGTATTTCTATCATTTCGACCGTCAAGGACTCGGGAAAGATGACGCCGAAGGAAGTGGTGTTGAAAACAGGTGTGCGGCCCGATCAGATTGTGGATTGGCTGGCGCTGGTGGGTGATGCGGCGGATAACATTCCCGGTATGCCGGGTGTGGGGCCAGTGACGGCAGCGGCGTGGTTGAAGACCTATGAAACCATCGAAGAGATTTATGCCCATTTGGATGAGCTGAAGCCGCAGCGCTTTCGGCAGGTTCTGCTGGATGGCCGCGAGCGGCTCGAGAAGAACCGCCGCATGGTTCGGTTGGACTGCGAGTTGGCGTGTCCGCTGGATTGGGTCGGAACGGCGGTGAGCGGCGGCGCGGGATCGGGCCTGCTCGCGTTTTACCGAAAGTATGAGCTGAACAGTCTCATCAAAGGAATGGTGCAGCCCGACCTGTTCACGCTCTAGCAGTCCGTCGGGTGTTGGATGCAAACAGGCATTTTCGATAAAAAATAAAAAAAAGAGCGATATTCAGCGCAAAACACGCGAAAACTGCGGGAAATGCGAGCGAATATTGGAATTCGAGAGAAAATACGGGGAAAACCACAAATGGACGCGAATAGACGCTAATTTGGGAGGGACGCTGTCCTCAGCGTCCTTAATCTTTCTCTTCAGTTCATTCCGTTTTAATAAAAATGCGTTTAGTACATATATTTCTTCTACTGATTTTCATCTTCGGCGCAGGCGTTGGGGTGCGTCGTTACGTGTTCCACCTGCAACAAGGAAGTTATCCGGAAAAGGAACTGCCTTTTACTCTGGAGAGCGCGCTGGAGTATCGCCTCACTCGGATTCTTTATGAAACGGGCTCTCTCCCGGCACACGATTCGCTGGTGGAAGCGCCGGAGGGAATCAATCGCAGGGAGACGTATACCGTCGGCGCGGAATATGTGTATGCCGCGCTGGCGCGTGCGCTGCCGGAGAGCTGGTCGCTGACTTTTCGGGTGCGTTGGATTTCTCTGCTTTGGTTCTGTGTGGGATTGGTGGCGATGGCGTGCTGGGTGCGTCAGTTGAGTGGGTCTTGGATCGGCGGCGGGGCGGCTGGTTTTCTCTATGCGGTTGGTGCCGCAGCCGTGGTGCGCTCGACGGGACAGGAACTTTCGCACGAGAATTTTGCGCTTCCCCTGCTATTGATTCATCTGGCGTGCTGGGCGTGGTCCCGGCGCACTGCGGGATGGCGTTCCTGCCTGGCCACGGCCCTTTCGGCGGTTTTTCTGGCAGGAGCCGCCGCCACCTGGGATATGATTCAGTTTTACCTTTATCTCTGGATGCTGGGCTACGCCGCCGCATCCGTTCGGGGGGGGCTTTATTCGGATAAGCCGGAATTTCTGCGCTGGTTGCTTCATGTGTCGGTGCTGGCTGCCGCTGGGGCGTGGGTGCCGTACATGAGGGCGCATGATTTTCTGACTTCGCCGCTGATGTGGCTGGCGGTTGCTGTTGCCCTGGCGGGGCTGCCGCTGTGTGCACGCATAGTGGGCACTCGCGGAAAATGGATTAGGTTGGCCTTGCTACTGCTGATTCCGGGAGTGGCCTGGTGGTGGATGGGGAATGGATACGAGGAGGCGTACGGTCATTTCGGCGAGTTGCTGGCGGCCAAAATAAGCTTCTTGAATCGAAAGCCTGCGGACCCCGCGCTGCTAACGTTCAGTCAGCGCATTCTGTGGACGCCCGCATTGAATTCTGCTACTTGGCGGTTGACATTAGCCCTGTTTCCTGCCACGTTGCCCCTGTCCTTAGCAGCGGCGTTCAGTCTGATTCATTGTCCGAGGGCCTGCCGAAAGTCCGAAGCAATCCATCTGGTATTCTGGTTTGGGACTTCCCTTATAGCCTATGTGTTGTTCGTGAGGTTTCATGTTTTTGTCGCGGTTTTTTCGTCGGCGCTGATCGGCTGTTGGTTGAGTGCCTCGCGCAGGCGCGGCGGCCTAACCCGTTGGATGGTTATGGCGGTTGTGTGTGCGGGGGTCGCGTTGGAAACGACGGCTACGCTTCGGCATGCCGGACGCTGGGGACGCTCCGGCGTCGAGTACCTTGAACTGGATGAGCTGCTTGGGTGGCTTGCCGGAGGAGAGGCGGACAGGCGAGTGGTTCTGGCCAATTTCGGAGTGAGCGCGTCGGTGGCGGCCTATGCAGGTTGTCCGATCGTGTTGCATCCGAAGTTTGAAACGAAAGAGGCCCGATCACGTGTTGAGCAGTATGGCGAGTGCCTGTTCAAAGGAAACGAAAAGACATTTAGAGATTGGGCCAATCAGTTCGGTGTGGAATATTACATACACTCCCGAGGAGAATTTTCATCGCAAAGCCCGGAACGGCAGATGCGTTATTTTGTGAATGCATTGAATCCGCCGCAGGATGCGGCAGCACGGTTTTTTGAGTTTGAGCCGGACAAGCTCCACTGGTTTCACCCGGTATGGAAAAACCGGAAATACCGAGTCTTCAGGATGGTGACGGAGCGGGACGAGCAACGTTCCTTGGAATTGGGCCAGCAGGCCTATGAATGGCTTTGCTCGGGCAGGCTGAGTCAGGCGGAGAAGTGCGCCACGGAGGCACTGAAACTATTTTTGGATAACGAGCAAGCGCAGCAGGTGCTGCTGCACGTGGCCTCGCTGAAAGAGCAAAACGTCCATTTTCAACCCGATGAATAACGAATCAGAGCGAAAAAATAGGCCGTTGCGACTGGCGGTTACCGGCGGCATCGGCTGCGGTAAAAGCGAAGTGGGTCGCATCCTGAAAAGGCAGGGCGTGGCGGTTTGCGATACAGACGCGCTGGCTCGGGAAGTTGTAACGCCGGGTGGCTCGGTGATGAAGCGCCTGGAGGCGCATTTTGGAAAGCAAATGGTGCAGGCAGATGGCTCGCTCCGGCGGGACGTGCTGGCCGAGACGGTTTTCAATCGAAAAGAGGACCTGGATTTTTTGAATGCGGTGATGCACCCGGAGATTCAGCGGCTCGTTCGGGATTGGCTGAGTGCGGTGCGCCCGGAATCCGGGATGGCTGCGGTGCTCATTCCGCTGTTGTTTGAAACGGAGGATACGACGGGTTGGGATGCGATTTTGTGTGTATCCGCCTCCGAAGAGACGGTGCGGGAAAGGCTCGCGGAACGGGGCTATACCCCCGAACAGATTACGGCCAGAATAGGGGCGCAGATGGCGCTGAGCCGTAAAGAGGCCGCGTCGGATTATGTAATTGTGAACAATGGAACACGCAGGGAATTGGAACAGAACACGAAAGATGTGTTGAAGGCCATACAGAAGGAGAAGATGCATTATGCCTGAATATCTTGATAATAATGACGATCAGAAAGAAAAGAGTGCGGAAGCGGCACCGGCGCGCCCTGTAAGGCGGCCCGCGCGGCGCCCGGCGGCACGCAAAGAAGCGCCTGCCGAGACGGGATCATCCGGCGAACAAGCGGCGGTAGCCGCCCCGGCTTCGCAGGGTGCCGACTCGGCCAAGCCGTCGGCTGCACCATCGCCGACACCGACGATTGCTTCATCAGCCGCTTCATCGGAAGCGCCGGCGGAACAGGCTTCCGGCGGCGAAGCCTCCCGTCCCGAGCAGAGGTCGGAATCTGCTCCACGGTCGTCATCCGAGCGGGATGCGAATACCTCCTCTTCGGGAGGCCAGGGCAATAATGGAAACAGCGGCCAGCAGGACCAGGGGCGCCGGCAACAGCACTATAGTAAAAACAATAACAACAATCCGCGTTCGCGCGATCGGCATCATCAACACACCCGACGGGATAACCGAAGTGGACGTCCCGATGATCGGAACAACCGACAGGATGACCGGAACAACCGCCAGGATGATCGAAACAATTATCTGGACGACCGCAACAACAGCGGCCCGCGTCAGAACCATGATTCAAATCCGGATGACGGCAAGTCGTTTGCCGGGGTGAAGCTGGATCTCTCAGAGCTGCAGGAGCAGACGGTTCCCATGCTGCTGAAGATGGCTGAGGAATACAACTTGAACGACCTGGGGGCGCTGCGCAAACATGAACTGATTTTTGAGATTCTGAAATCGCATGGCCGCCGCCGCGGGTCCATTTTGGGGCGAGGTGTTTTGGAAGTCCTCCCAGACGGTTTTGGTTTTTTGCGGTCCACTCGATATAACTATCTGCCCTGTGCGGAGGATATCTATGTTTCGCCGTCGCAGGTTCGCCGCTTTGGGATTCGCTCCGGCGACTTCGTGGACGGCGAGATTCGCGCACCGAAGGAGAAGGAACGTTTCTTCGCGATGCTCAAGGTGGATACGATCAACGGGGAACCACCCGATCAAACCAAGAAGAAGATTCCGTTTGGCGACTTGACGCCGCTGTTTCCAGACGAGCGTCTGCGTTTGGAGATTTCGCAGCAGGAAGTTTCCATGCGGGTTATGGACATTCTGGATCCGATTGGCAAGGGGCAGCGCGGGCTGATTGTGGCGCCCCCGCGCACGGGCAAAACCGTGCTGCTTCAAAAAATAGCGAACAGCATTTCCGCGAACAATCCCGAGGTGAAGCTGATCATCCTGCTGATTGATGAGCGCCCGGAGGAAGTGACGGATATGCAGCGTACAACCAAGGCGGAAGTCCTGAGTTCCACCTTTGATGAGCCGCCTGAACGGCATACGCAGGTGGCGGAAATCGTGCTTGAGATGGCCAAACGCATGGTGGAGTGCGGTAAGGATGTCGTGATTCTGCTCGACAGCATTACCCGTCTCGCCCGCGCCTATAACACCCTGCAGCCGCACAGCGGAAAGATACTGTCCGGCGGTGTGGATGCCAATGCGCTGCACAAACCCAAGCGGTTTTTCGGCGCGGCACGTAATATTGAAGACGGTGGAAGTCTGACCATTATTGCGACGGCACTGGTGGATACCGGCAGCCGCATGGATGAGGTGATTTTCGAAGAGTTCAAAGGTACCGGCAATATGGAACTCTGCTTGGATCGGAATCTGGTGGACAAGCGCATCTTCCCGGCCATGAATGTGGAAAAATCGGGTACGCGAAAGGAAGAGCTGCTGCTACATCCAGATGAACTCAGCCGAATCTGGACCCTGCGCCGGGCGCTGAAGGACGTGCCCGCCGTGGAAGCGATGGAATTGCTGATTACCCGCCTCAAGAAAACGAGCAGCAATGCCGAGTTTCTGATGACGCTTCAGGGGCAGTAAAATCATTATGCACACCCTTGACGGGACGGGACGCCTTGCATAAGGTATGCCCCCTCCATCGGGGTCGAACAGTGTAAAGAGAGGAATTCAAGGATCATGCAAGTGACAATCAAAGAAGAAGCACCGTGCCGGAAATCCCTGCATATCGAGGTGCCTGCCGAAGCCGTCCAGCAGCGTTATGCGTCCATACTTTCCGAGTATAAAAAACATGCGAAAATTCCGGGGTTTCGTCCGGGCAAGGCCCCGCAGGCGCTGGTTGAAAAACGCTATGCGAAGGATGCGCTCAAGGAACTGAAGGAGCGTATGATTCCGGAGTATTATCAGAAGGCCATTGAACAGGAAAAGATTCAGGTGGCGACGGTGTTGAATGTAACGGAGGATGAACTGGCCGTCGGCCATCCGTTTTCCTATACCGTACTGGTGGATACGGCTCCGATTTTCGAATTGTCGGACTATCGCGGCATCGGTGTCAAGTCAGAGATGCGCGGGGTGACGGACGAGGATGTGGATGGGGCACTGAAGCAGTTGCTGGAACGATTTGCATCCTATGATGAGGTGACTGACCGTCCGATTCAGGCGCACGACGTGGCACAGGTTTCCTATGAGGCCTCCTGCGAAGGGGAAGCGATGAGCGGGCTGGTTCCGGAAGATGCTGCGACTCTGGCGCAGAACGAAGATACCTGGGTTGCCTGTGACGAAAACGAGTTTCTCCCGGGTCTGGGCACGGGATTGGTTGGCGCTTCGGCTGGCGAGGAGAGGGAAATCCGGGTTTCCTTCCCCGAGGAGTTCATGGTGAAGGAGGTGGTGGGCAAAGAGGCGCTTTACCGCGTGAAGATCAAGTCCATCCGCCAAAAAAACATTCCCGCACTGGACCAGGAAATGCTGAAGAGGCTTTCGGCGGAATCGGAGGAGCAGCTTCGCACTCAGCTTCGCGTCGAGTTGGCGCAGCATTCTGTTCGGCAGGAAGAGGACCGCCGCAAGTCGGAGATCATCCGCCAGGTGCTGGCGCAGTATTCCTTCGATTTGCCGGAATCGGATGTGCAGGAGGAAACCCGCGAGCTGGTTTATGACATGGTGCGCAACAACACGATGCGCGGTGTGAAGGATGAGGAAATCCAGGAGAACAAGAGCCAAATATTTGAAGCGGCGACCAAGACCGCCGAGGAGCGCGTGCGGCTTCAGTATGTGATGGCGCGCATAGCGGATCAGGAGAAGATAACGGTTTCCCGCAGCGAGGTGGACGGCTATATCCGCCAACTGGCTTTGGCGCACAAGATGACCGTGGAGCAGGCAACCAAACGCCTGAACGAACGGGATGGAATGAAGGGTGTACGGGATAAATTGCGGCAGCAGAAGACGGTTGATTTTCTGTTGAAGGAAGCGAAGATCGAAGAGTAAGGCGCTGGACGTACGGAAACGGCGGCAGCGCATAAGCGGAAGGAGCAGGTGATTGTATGTTGGTACCTATGGTGGTCGAACAAACCGGACGCGGTGAACGCGCGTATGATATTTTTTCACGTCTGTTAAAGGACCGGATTATTTTTCTCGGGACGCCGGTGAATGATGACGTGAGTAATCTGATTGTGGCTCAGATGTTGTTTCTACAGGGGGAGGACTCAGATAAGGACATCAGCCTGTATATCAATTCGCCGGGCGGTTCGGTCACCGCCGGCATGGCGATTTATGATACGATGCAGTTTCTGAAATGCGACGTATCCACGTATTGTGTCGGGCAGGCGGCCAGCATGGGCGCGCTGCTGTTGGCGGCCGGCGCCAAGGGCAAACGTTATGCGTTGCCACATGCACGCATTCTGATTCATCAGCCGCTGGGCGGAGCGCAGGGACAGGCCACTGATATCAGTATCCAGGCCAAAGAAATTCTTCGTATGCGTGATCAGTTGAACGAGATTCTCTGTAAGCACACCGGTAAATCAATGGCTGAGGTCGAACGGGATACCGACCGTGATTATTTCATGTCGGCCGCCGAGGCGCGTGTATATGGACTGGTAGACGAGGTGGTGGATACCGATCCCGCCGCGAAGAAAAAAAGCGAGAAAGGCAAGTAGGTCCAGATGGCGTCAAAAAACGAAAACAACCGCTGTTCCTTCTGCGGGAAGACGCAGAATGAGGTGGAACGGCTGATTGCCGGACCGAACGTTCAGATATGCAACCAATGCGTGGAGTTGTGTGATTCGCTTCTCGTGCAGAAGGAGTCGAAAGGCTCGGCGGGGGCGCATGTCGGACTGAAGGTTCCGAAGCCGCATGAAATCAATGGAATGCTGGATCAGTATGTGGTGGGTCAGGCGCACGCCAAGAAGGTTCTCTCGGTGGCGGTGCACAATCACTACAAGCGGGTCAAACACCGTTTTTCCGCCAAGCCCGGTGTGGAGGATGTGGAAATAGAAAAGAGCAACATCCTGCTGATCGGCCCGACGGGCAGCGGCAAAACGCTCCTAGCCAAATCGCTGGC
This sequence comes from uncultured Verrucomicrobiota bacterium, assembly GCA_964490935.1. GTDB lineage: Bacteria > Verrucomicrobiota > Kiritimatiellia > RZYC01 > RZYC01 > JAQVYB01. The sequence goes on along the minus strand of CAZBEO010000019.1, from coordinate 16,320 downwards.
GAAGATGTTGGATGTCCCGTTTTCCATTGCCGACGCCACCACTTTGACCGAAGCGGGTTATGTGGGCGAGGATGTGGAAAATATCCTGTTGCATCTGTTGCAGTCGGCGGATGGCGATGTACAGCGCGCCGAGCTGGGGATTATCTATATTGATGAAATAGATAAAATCGGGCGGCGCACGGAAAACGTCTCCATCACACGCGATGTCTCGGGAGAGGGTGTGCAGCAGGCCCTCTTGAAAATTCTGGAAGGTACGATTGCGAATCTGCCTCCCAAGGGAGGCCGGAAACATCCGCAGCAGGACTACATCAAGCTGAACACGGAGAATATCCTTTTCATTTGCGGCGGGGCATTTATCGGGCTGGATCAGCACATTCGGCGTCGCACCGGAAAGGCCAATCTGGGCTTTCATTTTAAGCACGGCGATGCGCCAAAATCGCGGAAGATCACGCCGGTGGAACCGGAGGATTTGATTCATTACGGCTTGATTCCCGAGTTCATTGGTCGGCTGCCTGTGCTGTCGGTTCTGGATGAGCTGACGGAGAAGGACTTGGTGCGCATCCTGACCGAACCGAAGAACGCCATGGTTCGTCAGTATACGCGGTTGATGGAGATGGAGGGGGTGAAGTTGAGCTTCGCGCCGGGTGCCTTGGTCGAACTGGCCCGCGTGGCCACGCTGAAGCGAACCGGTGCCCGCGGATTGCGGGCGATCTTGGAAAACCTGATGCTCGATATGATGTACGAGGCGCCTGCGAAGGCCGAAGAGAGCGAGTGTCGGATCACGGCAGCCATGGTACGAAAGCATTTCGCGGATGCGTTTCCATCGGATACTCTTCAAAAGTCAGCCTGACGGGGAAGCCGGACTTTTCCGGCGGGCCTGTTGGAATACTTGCATGAGGTGGTGTGCCCAGGCGCATGAGGCCACGCGCCCTCCATGGGGATGGGTTGCTCAGGTGTGCTGGGTCGTACGCCGCCCAGTATGGTTGATTGTCCTGATGGTGTGTTTGGCGTCTTCAGCCAAGGCTCGCGTGGCATCGTTTTCCATTCTCTACACCGGGGAACTGTGTGGGCGCCTGGGGCCGTCTGGCGTGCGGCGGACAGGGGGCCTAACGGCGGTGAGTGAGTGCATCCGTCGCGAACGCGAAAGAACCCCGAACACACTGCTTATCGATTGTGGTAATTTTGCCTATGGTTCTTACGATGCATCGGTGCTTCGTTCCGAGGTGCTCTACGCCGTGATGGAGTCGCTTCGTTATGATGCTTGGATTCCCGGCTGGCGCGATTGGCAGGGAGGGGCGGACCGGATGCGGCACCCCGTGTGCAAGGTGCCAATGCTGGCGGCCAATGTGTTCGGACGCGGAAATGAGACGCCGGTCTTTTTCGGCCAGATGCCGTTTCAGGTGGACGGGGTGCGAGTGACTCTGATCGGCATGACGTCGCCGAATACGCCGTTGTGTTATCCGTCGGGCGTGCTGGACGGGATGTTTTTTGATGAGGTGATCGAGGCGTTGGGCCGGATGATGCCGGAGGTGCGCGAGGGCGAGCCGGACATGGTGGTGCTCGTTTTGGATGCCGGGATATTCGGCGAGCAGGCGGGGCCTGGCCTAGCGGTGCAGATTGCCCGACATTTTCCGGAAATCGATATTCTGCTTACGCGCGGTTCCAAAGATGCCCGGCGTATTGGCGCCTTGTATTATGCGGCGGCCTCTCTGGATGATCAAACGGTCGGTCGGGTTGCGATTCAATATGACACGGTGCTTCGCGAGTTGCTACGTGCGGAATCCGAGGTGCTGGCGGTGCCGTCTGTCGGCAAGATATACAGCGCGCCTACGTGGATTTCGGAGGAGTCCTGGAAGGCGTGGCGAAGCGCCCGCGAGGAAAGCTTTGGCATTTTGACGCAGGCGGTGACGGGAACGGAAGGCAAGAGTGGCGAATCGGAGGCTGGGCACTTCATGGCGCGCGCGGTGGCGGCGGCTTCCGAAGCGGATGCTGTGTTCTACCGCCCGCCGATCGGGCGTTCTCTGTCGGCAGGCCCTGTGGCCATGCGTGATCTGGCGGAGGCCTATCCGGATGAAACCGTCTGGGGGCTGCTGATGCTGACGCCGGAGGAGATTCGGCAGGCTCTGGAGGATGTGTTCCGCTATCAGGGCAGCGACAAGGCCCTGGTGTGCTACGGTCTCGACTTCGAGAAAGGTGGGCCGGAGGATTCCGGAGATGCCCTGCGCCTGACTTCCGGAGCTGGCGGCTTCCTGCATCCCCGGAAGCGGCATCGAGTGGCGGTCCCGCTGGATGTGATGGCTTCCTCCGGCGGTGTTTATACCAACATGCGGACCCTGGCGGAGAATCCGCTGACGCAACGATCGTCCACTACGGTTGACATCTACGCCGCGCTGATGAAGTATATCCGCGAAGCTGGCGGAGAACCCGTTCATGAATGAAGCAACCGAAACAACGTGTTGGGAAATCAAGGGGCTGAAGTATTTGCTGCTTGGACTGGCATTTTTTCTGCCGATCTCCATTTCGGTGTCGGAACCGCTGGCCTTTATGGCGGTGGTTTTGTGGCTCTACACGCTTCGGCATTCGTGGGCGCGTGCGCAATTGCGGGGCAATCCGCTGCTGATGCCGGTTCTGTTGTTCGCGATGGTTGCGGTGGGTGTTTCACTGGGTTTTGGAGTGCGGCCCTTGTTGAGTGCGAACAAATTTCACAGGCTTCTTTTCCTGGGATTGGTTTTTGTTTTTGATGCGGCGCTGTCGCGGGAACGGGCGGTATGCAGTTTGAAAAACCTGCGTCTCGTGATGATGGCGTATCTGGCGGGCTGCACGGTGCTCGGGATGATCGATGCGGTGCGTATCCCGCTCTATGCTTGGCGCGGGGGGAATATTTTTGATGCGGGCAGCATGCGCGATCCGCAGTTTTATATGGTGGCGCTTTGTTTGCTGGCCTCCGCTTTTTTGAGTGGGTTGCCGCACAAAATGCTATGGCCCTGGTTGACGGCTTCGTTTTTCTCGTTGTTGGGCATCATTCTGCATTTCAAGCGCGGGGTCTGGTTGGCCCTGATTGGTGTGTTGGCGCTGATGGCCTGCATGGTTCGTCGCCGGAGCCTTCTGCTTGTTTTGCTTGCCGGGATACTGATTGGGTTGGCCGTGCCTCAGGTGCGTGTGCGACTGGCCAACCTGCGCGAGGTGTTCACCCCGCGTTCGGGAGATCGTTATGTGCTTTGGACGGATACCGCGCCCACGCTTTTCAGGGAGTTCCCGCTCGGGATGGGGTGGTGCGCCGTGACGCAGCGCGATTTCGCACTGTATTCCAGCCGCCCGGTTCAACCGAAACTAAACCATCTGCACAACAATCTGCTTCAGGTGCGGCTGGAATTGGGATGGGCCGGGGTGGTGGCTTGGTGCCTGCTGATGGGATTGGGTTGGTATAGACTCTGGCGTGGTGGACGCAAGACCAATTTACCGGGCGAGCACTGGAAGTGGATGGGAGCCGGGCTGACATGCGGCTTGTCCGGGTTGTTGATCAATGGTATGGTGGAATCAAATTTCGGTGATACAGAAATCATGATGCTTTTCTGTTTGTTGCTCGGGTGCGGTGCGGTATTGCATCGAATGCGCATTCCGGAAAAGGCGGCGGATGAAATCAAGGCGGTGACTGATGAGTAAGCGATGGATGTGGATCGGTATTGCGGCGGGCATGATGGCATGGCTGACGGGTTGCGATAAGCTGCCATCGCTCCGTCTGCCGGCGGAACGGACAAAAAAGACCGCAGCAGTCGCCCGGATCAATTTGACGATTCAGGAGGCGCGGCCCGAATCCTCGCTGATTGAGTTGGATCAGTATGTCAATCAGGCGGTGCTGCTGAACGTCTGGTCGGCCTGGTCGTTGCCCTGCCGCGAGGAATGTGCGTTGCTGAATCGCCTGCATGAAAAGTATCGTGATAGGGGGCTGGTCATTGTGGGCGTGCTGATGGATCAGGGTGCGGAAGAGGCGGCGGCGATGGATTTCGTGCAGTCACAGCACTTGCTTTATCCAAACGGCTGGGTAGAGAACCTGAGCGCCATAAAACCGTTTGATGCCATGCGAGTGATCCCGACCAAGTACATGTTGAACCGTCGGCACGAGTTGGTTGGTATGCCGATAGAAGGGATTGCTTCGGCAGCGGAGTTGCAGAGGCGTATCGAGGAATTGCTGTAGCAGGACGAAGGGGGCGGAGGTATGAACATGCGGATATGGATGGCGGTATGGTTGGCAATGGCGCTTCAGCTTCCGCTGTGTGCTGCGGCGGACGTGGATTTTCGTCTGGATGTGAAATTGGATGCGGCGGGAGAGCAGCCCGTATTGATGGTGACGATGGAGATGCCGCCTGAGTTTTTCCTGTATGCGGAGTCGTTCCGGGTGATGGATGAGGAGTCGCAGGAGTTGCTGGCGCTGAACCCGTTGCCCTCCCAGATCAAGCAGGACCCCTTCAGCGGTGAGCCGGTGCAGGTGCTCAAGGAGTCGTTTCGCGCCGAGTATCCGGTGCGCTTCAATGGGCGCGGCATGATCGAGGGGACCATCACCTATCAGGGCTGCAATGAGTCCACCTGTTTTATGCCGCAGCGCAGCCCCTTCCGGTTTTTGTGCGAAGGGGTTGTGGATGCCTCATCTGGTGCCGATTCGGCGGGAGAAGAAGTCATGGAGGCGGCGGCGGGCGCTCTGCCCGCTTGGGAACGGGAGGCTGCGGTCTTTCGAATGGTTGATTCGGTCACGGGCTACATAACGGCAAAGCCGTTTGTTGAATTTCTGGAGCAGGTTGGGGAGGAAGGTCCGAATCAGGCGCTGGGGAATCGACGCACGTGGGTGGCTGTGCTTCTGATTCTGCTCGGTGGTCTGGCGCTGAATCTGACGCCTTGTGTGTTGCCGATGCTTCCGGTGAATCTGGCGATCATTGGGGCCGGTGCGCAGGCGGGGAGTCGCCGTCGCGGTTTTGTGTTGGGCGGCGCGTATGGCCTGGGTATTGCGCTGGCCTATGGCGGAACGGGCCTGCTGGTGGTGCTGACGGGTGCCACGTTCGGCGGATTGAATGCCAACGCCTGGTTCAACGGGGTGATTGCGCTGCTCTTTCTGGTGTTGGCGCTGGGGATGTTTGATGTGATTCATATTGATCTGGCGCGGTTTCAGCGGAGTGGCCCATCGGTTCGGCGGGGTGGGTTGCTGATGGCGCTGAGCATGGGGATGGTTTCGGCGCTGCTCGCGGGCGCGTGCGTGGCGCCGGTGGTGATTTCGGTGTTGATTTGGTCGGGTCAGTTGTATGCCGAGGGGCATTATAGCGGCCTGCTTTTGCCTTTCGTGCTCGGTGCGGGCATGGCATTGCCCTGGCCGTTTGCAGGGGCGGGGCTTTCGCTGCTGCCGCGTCCCGGCGGGTGGATGATCTGGGTGCGCAACGGTTTCGGCGTGCTGATTCTGCTGCTGGCGCTCTATTACGGCTACCAGGCATATCATCTTTCGGGCTTTCGATTCTCGAACGACGGGGAAGAGGCCGGGCACGAGATGCTGACGCCCGAACAGGTCAACGAGCGACTTGCCATGCACTTGCGGGCGGCGTCCGAGCGGGGGCATCCGGTGCTGCTGGATTTCGGAGCGTCGTGGTGCAAGAACTGTAAGACGATGGAGCGAACCACGCTGCGTGATCCCGAAGTCGTGCAGGCGCTGGAGTCGTATGATTTCATCTATTACGCAGCAGAGAATCCGGATCACCCGGAGACGAAAGCCGTCTTGACCCATTTTGATGTGCTGGGCCTGCCCACCTATCTGCTCCTCGAACCCCGTCGGAACGGGGTTCGGTAACCACAGCGGCTACGCTGTGGTGCATGCGGCCTCATTGCGCGGGTTTACTTTGGATGGTGGTAGAGAGAACGCAAAGAGGTGAAGGCTGGCGAACCGTTCCCCTGAACCTTCGGGCGAATCCGTCCCGGGGAGCCGTCTTTGGGGTAATGCAAAACCACTGGGTAAGCCCACGTTCACCGGCTCAGCCGGAGGTATTCGCCCTACCCAATGAGTAGCCGTCCGCTCGCCGAGCGGGCGGAGGCCGGAAAAGGGGAAGGAACGCGGAGGGCGCAGTGGTGCGAAAGCGACCTGCTGAAGTGTGAATTATGAACGTATGATGCCGCCAGTTCCGTCACGACATATATTCCTGCACGGGCAAGGCGAGGATGTGTATGGCCGGGCCGTGCTGATCCACGGGGCAAACGTTTTGACAATAGCCGCATCCTCGACAGAGGAATTCATTGACCACCGGACAGGGTGTGCCATCGGGTAGGCGGGCGGTGGTGATCGCGCTGTAGGGGCAGGCCTTCATGCAGAGTAGGCATTCCTCATGTCCCGCCCAGGCGAGGCAGACGTCCTTGCGCACTTCGGCCAGTCCTATGCGGCAATGCTGTTTCAGGTGGAGCGAAATGGATTGTATGGCGCCGCTGGGGCATATCTGCGAGCAGGCGTTGCAATCCACCTCGCACCTACCGTAGGCGGGGTCCATCTGCGGCTGAAACCATTCGATGAGTGGCTGGTTAGCGTGCAGATCCACGCGCAGTATGCCGGTCGGGCAGGCTGAAACGCAGGCATAACAACGGTGACATGCGGCACCAAATTCGGGCGAGGGGCGCGCGCCTGGCGGTAGCAACGGAATGTGGAGGGCATCCGGCTTTTTCGGCCAGTGTGCGGCGAGCGCGGCGAGCGGCATACCCAGAAATACGCCGGTCAGAAAGGAGCGGCGTTCCTGGTTCACGGTGCGTGGAATGTCGCGGGAAAGCGAACGACACAGATCGAAGAGATAGCCGGTTGGGCAACCGTGCGAGCACCAGATCATGGGTTGAAAGAGACCTAGCAGAATAAAGAGCGGGAAAAGTATGCCAGGAACCAGGGCATAGAGCGGGAGCGGCCCGTGTAGCCAGACCAAATTACGGTGAATCATGGGTAACGGGTCGAGAAAAAGCAGCACCGGCAAGCCCAGAGCCGAGGATGCCAGGATCGCCCAGAAAAGAATTCCGTTGACGCGGTGGCGCAGGAGTCGGGTGTTGAGGCGGCGTGGTGAGGTCAGATAAAACACCGTGCCCGCTGGACATATCCAGCGGCAGAAGAAACGCCCGCGTGTACAGGCCAACATCAAGAAGGTGAGCGGTGGAACAGCCCAGAAGACGACCACCGCCGGCTGGCGCTGCGCGATCCATCCGCTCAGCAGGGTGAGGGGTGAAAGCGAGGGAAAGAGGCGTGCGAGGATGAGAGGGAGCGGCCCTCCGAAGACGAAGAGTGCCGCAAGAGCCAACAGAAAAAGGCGGACGGCGATGTTGATGTTGCGTTGTAAGAAGGTCTGCTTCATGCTCTTCCCGATTGCTTTTGAGGCAATGTACGGCATACTCATCTGCAAATAAACAGTTATTGTCAGGAGGTTGCTGCACGTGAACAATAGGGCGCGATATGGTCGATTGCTTCCAGATGGACGAGTGCAGTGCGTACTTTGTCCGAGAGAATGCGCGCTGAAGGAGGGGCAGCGCGGCGTTTGTTTTGTGCGGCAGGCGCGGGGCGGTGAATTGATACTCACCACCTATGGGCGCTCCAGCGGATTTGCCGTGGACCCGATTGAGAAAAAACCACTGAACCATTTTCTGCCGGGAACGGCGATTCTTTCGTTCGGCACGGCGGGCTGCAATCTGCAATGTTGCTTTTGTCAAAATTGGAATCTCTCTCGGTCACGCGAGATGGATACGATGTGCGAACGGGCGTCGCCGGAACGTATCGCGGCGATGGCGAAGGAGGCCGGATGCCGCAGCGTGGCCTTCACCTATAACGATCCGGTGATTTTTGCGGAATACGCCATGGATACGGCGCAGGCCTGTCATGCGCTCGGAATAAAAACCGTGGCAGTGACGGCAGGCTACATCCAGGGCGAGGCGCGCCGTGATTTCTTTGCCGAAATGGATGCGGCCAATATTGATTTGAAGGCCTTCAGCGAGCGGTTTTATATAGAACTCTGCGGTGCTTCTCTTGCGCCGGTGCTGGAAACGATTGAGTATGTGGCGAGGGATACGCCCTGCCACGTTGAATTGACCACGCTGCTGATTCCGGGCGAGAACGACGGCGACGCGGAACTCGATGCCATGACCCGCTGGATCGTGGAAAAACTGGGTCCGGATGTGCCGCTGCATTTCACCGCCTTTCATCCGGCGCACCGATTGCAGGACCACACGATGACGCCGCTGAACACCCTGCGGCGTGCGCAGACCCTGGCGAGACGCAACGGGCTGCGTTATGCCTACACCGGCAATGTGCGTGATCGGGAAGGAGCGACCACGATCTGCTCTCACTGCCACGCGCCGTTGATCGTGCGCGATGGCTATGAGCTGGTCGGCTGGTCGCTGGATGCGGCAGGGGCATGCACTTCCTGCGGGACGCCCTGTGCGGGGATTTTTGAAGCCGATCCCCGGATCAACCCACAGTAATCGGCATGAGCCACAAAGCCGAAATTGCGGGCGATTCCGTTTGTGAACGCTCTATGACTCGCGGGACGCTCGCCCTCCAGTGGGAAACGGTGGATTATTGAGGTGCGTGCTGCGTGTGTTTGCGGATGGCGGGGAGGAGGTCGGCATCCAAATAGGTGCGCCAGGCGGTTTGAATGGCGGGATAGGCATTCAGCAATTGAATGGAGCGCTCGCAGAGTTCGTTGATGTATTGAGTGGGGTTCCCGTCTGCGCCGTCCGCAAATTGCGCGGAGGTGTTTTTGCTGCGGAGAAGGTCGCGCCCGAGTGTCTTGTCGGCGTTTTCAACATCGCCATAGGCATCAAGCAGGTCGTCGGAGAGTTGATAGGCGGCACCGATCAAATAGCCGCATTCGGAGAGGGCGACGGTGAGCTTTTCGTCGTCGCCTGCGGCGGCAAAGCCCATGAAGGCAAAGAGGGGGCCGGTTTTGCTGCGGGCGGTTTGTACGCAGTCGTCCCAGGTTTGAGGTTCGCCCCGGTGAATGATTTCCTGCAGGACTTCGGCTTCGCCGACCTCGCCGAGATAATGAATCAGGGCCTCGGCCAGTCGCTGGTTTTTGAGGGGCATGAGGAGTTTAAGGGCGTAGAAGACGAGGAGGTCTCCGAGGAGAATGGCACCGGAAGCTCCGTGTTTTTCCCAGTAGGCGGGGGCGCTGCGCCGGATGTGACCGTTGTCTATCACGTCGTCGTGGAGGAGGCTGGCGGTATGAATGAGTTCGATGGCGGCGGCGGAACGCAGGATGGTTTCTTCGGCGATGGCATTGGCGCGGCCCAGGCGAATGAGCATCCTGGAGCGGAGCATTTTGCCCTGATTGGCAAGCAGGGTGGAGGGGTCGTCCAGGAGGGAGGAAAAGGGAGATTGCGCAAACTGTTCGGCAATGAGCTGCCCTACGCGCTTAATATCGTTGTGTGTTTGATGCGGCATACGAGTGAGAATTACCTAGGGAAAATTAAAAAGAAAGGCAAGCGTGAAAGCGGATTGAAAGATTCAGGGTGCAGTGCTATGTTCACGCACATTTATCGCCATCATGGCGACACATTATTTTTTCGGAGACTAGTTATGGAAGAGAAAATTTCCAGAGCCGTCCTCAACGGATATTTTAAGAAGCTGACGGATTGCCTGTCGGTTGATGTGGCCATTGTGGGCGCTGGGCCGTCGGGATTGATTGCGGCGCAGAAGCTGGCGATTGCGGGTAAGAAGGTGGCGATTTTTGAGCGCTCGCTGGCACCAGGCGGGGGCACCTGGAGCGGCGGGATGCTTTTCAATGAATTGGTGGTGCAGGAAAATGTCCTGCCGATTCTGGAGGAGTTCGGCATCCGTTATGAGTCGGCTGGCGATGGAATTTATACGGCTGATTCGGTGGAAACGGCGAGCGCGTTGATCTATCATGCACTCAAAGCTGGCGCGAAGCTGTTTAATAGCGTCACCGTGGAGGACGTTATGTTCAAGGCCGGGCGTGTGTGCGGGATTGTGATCAACTGGACTCCGGTGCATCAGATGGGTCTGCACGTTGATCCGCTGGCGATCTGTGCGGATGCCGTGTTGGACAGTACGGGGCACCCGAGCGAGGTCGTGGCGCTGGCCTGCCGTAAAGCGGGAATTGAAATTAATACCCCGACGGGCGGCGTGATGGGCGAAAAACCCATGTGGACGGAGTGCGGCGAAATTTCCACGGTGGAAAACACCAAACGTCTCTATCCCGGGCTGTATGCCTCGGGCATGGCGGCGAACAATGCGTCCGGCGGCTTCCGCATGGGGCCTGTTTTCGGGGGAATGTTCTTGAGCGGCAAGAAGGTGGCGGATTTGATTATGGAAGATCTGCTCTAAATGCTTTTGCGTGGAATTACAAAGCGGATGCAACCGTATGCGCCTTGGGCGGGGTGCGTGCTTTCGGGTCTTCTGCTGGCGGCGATCTTTCCGCCGTTGGCACAGGGTCAGGCGGCTTGGTTGGCGCTGTTGCCAGGGCTCTTGGCGGCGCGGGTACTCGCGCCGCGTCAGGCGTTTCTGGGCGGGGTGCTGGCGGGTGCGGTTGGCTGGATGCTTTCCATGTCCTGGTTGACGCATGTGACGGTGGCCGGCTGGTTGGGCCTTTCGCTGTATTGCGGACTTTTTGCGGGGCCTCTTTTCCTGTTGGTCTCATGGTGGGTGCGCCGCTACGGGGCACAACGGATCGGCCCGAATCTTCTGTTGATGATTCTATGCGTGGTGACCTGGACAGGCTTTGAGTTTGCGCGTGCGGTGTTTGCCACGGGGTTTGCCTGGAATACGTTGGGGACGAGTCAGGCGGAAAATATCCCGGTGCTTCAGGTTGCGCGGTTGGGCGGGGTGTATTTGATTTCGGCGCTGATTGTGTGGATGAATGCGGGGGTGGCGGTCAGTTTGATGCGTTACCTGGAGGCACGCGGGCGCCCGAAGCAACATTGGCATCCGGAATTTTTATTGGGCCTGCTGGCGTGGGCGTTGGCGTTTTCCTTTGGTTGGCGCTCTCTGTTGAGCGGCGAGCCGGCAACGGAAAACTTCCAAGCGGCGCTGGTGCAACCCAATATTCCGCAGGAGCAGAAGTGGCTGACAGGCGATTTCACCGCCGAGGATTACACGGCCCATTGTGCAAAAATTTACAGCCGTCTGCGCGGGCTCACGCTGCCGCTGACGCAAGTGGAGGGGCTTCAATTGATTGTCTGGCCGGAGACGGCTATCCCCGATGATCTGCTTTCCAGCGTGGCCAGCTATGATCTCGTGCATGAGCTGGTGACCAATGGTGTGCCGGTCCTGGTGGGTTCGATGGATACCGAGTGGCTCGACGACGGGACGCGCCGCTTTTACAACAGTTCGTTTCTGGTGGGCGCTTCCGGACGGATTATGCAGGGGTACGACAAGCAGCATCTCGTGATGTTTGGTGAATATGTGCCCCTGCATAACGCGATTCCCTTTCTTCAGGCGATCACGCCCATTCAGGAGAGTTTTTCTCCCGGAACGAACAGCACGCTCTTCCAGGTGGAGTCCTCGGAGGTCCTCTTTTCAGTGCTGATTTGTTTTGAGGATTCGGTCTCGGCGCTCGCCCGTAAGGCGGTGAAGAAAGGGGCGCGGATGCTGGTGAATCAGACGAATGACGCCTGGTTCGATCCGTCGTCCGGCTCACGGCAGCATCTGTGGCACAGCGTGCTGCGCGCCGTGGAAAACGGGGTGCCGGTGGTGCGCTCTGCGAATACGGGGATCAGCGGCGTGATCGATCGGCGCGGGCGCCTCCTGGCTGCGGTTCAGCAGGATGGACAGATGGATGGCGTGGAGGGAATCGTGTTGTTTCCGGTGCCGGTTCCCGGGCCGGATATGGAACTGACGCCGTATACGCGGTATGGCGATGACGTATGGTACGGTGTGGCCGGACTCGCCGTCGCGCTGTTGGTATTTATCTGGGCGAACCTGCGCAGCGAAGAGCGGAAGAAAAAGAGGGCTATGAGCGCATGAAAACGGGATGCCGATTATTTCTTCGGCTGGCTCAGTTTGCTTTTGCGTTGCTGGTTCTGCTTCTGCTGCTCCCGCATTGGTTCAAGCGCTCCGAGCAGGTGTTGGAGGGGGTTGATTTCCGCAGTGGGTTGCTGCCGATCCGGTCGGGCGGTGCACAATTGCTCGTGGATGAGACGGGGTATGATCCTGCAAGTGACGAGCGAGTCATTCGACAAGAGATTTTTGATCACATGCTGGATATGGTGCAGGGCGCCTCCCGTTTGATTCTGGCTGATTTCTTTTTGTGGAACGATTGGCAGGGCGCGGTGCCGGAGGAGTATCGGAACCTCTCGGATGAACTGGCCGATGCGCTAATCCAACGCAAGCAGGAGATTCCCGAATTGGATGTGCTCGTGATCACGGACCCGATCAACCGAATGTACGGCGCGTCGCTTCCCGAGCCGTTTGCCCGTATGCGCCGGGCGGGGATTTTTATTGTATTCACGAATCTGGATGCCCTGCCGGACTCGAATGGAGTCTATTCGCCGTACGCCCGGTTCTATGGCGGTCTTCTGAGTGGCGTCCCCTTTGTGCGTGCCTGGCTTGAGCGTCCGCGCTGGTTGAATCCACTGCAAGCCTCCGGCGAACGGTTTTCCGCGTTGCAGTGGGGCCGGTTACTTTTCTTCAAGGCGAATCACCGCAAGGTGTTGATTGCGGATACGGAGGGCGGCTCCGGGTTGCGTCTGGTGGTGGGCAGTCTGAATCCGGCGGATGGCAGTTCTGCGCACTGCAACATCGGCCTTCAATTGGATGGCGCTCTTGCGGCTGCGGCGTTGAAAAACGAGCTGGCCATTCCCGCGTGGTCACCCTCCTATCTGGAAACGGAAACGAGTGCGCTGCCAGCGATGATGGAACGAATGAAACAAGTGGCGGATGAGTTTGCACGGAATGGAGCCGCCGCAGGGGCAGGGGATATATGCGGGGAATGGCTGACGGAGCAGGCTGTCCGAAACCGGATCATAGAGATGTTGGAAGAGGCAGGCGCGGGCGACGAGGTGCGCGTGGGCTTGTTTTATCTTTCGGATCGCGGCGTGGTGGATGCCCTGGTGCGTGCCGCGACCGAAGGAGCTTCCGTTCGTTTGCTTTTGGACGCGAACAAGGACGCCTTCGGGCGCACGAAGAACGGGGTACCCAATCGTCCTGCCGCTGCAGAGCTGCTCCGGCGTACGAAGGGCGTACGCGGCTCGCTCGCGGTGCGTTGGGCGGATACGAAGGGCGAACAGTATCACGCAAAGGCCATGAGCATCTCGAATCCAGAAAAGAACCGTTGGTTGTTCATCGCCGGATCGGCGAACTGGACGCGGCGCAATCTGGCTGGCTTCAATCTGGAAGCGGATGCGTACATCGAAAACGACCGCGCGTTGAATGAGCATTTCAACCGGTATTTTGATGCGGCTTGGAGCAATGAGGGCGGTCTGCTTCGCACGGCGGCGGTCGCGAAATATGCGGACCGTGGTTTCGCGGCCTGGTGGAAACCCCACCTATACCGTTTTCAGGAAGCTACCGGTGCGGGGACTTTTTGAAAAAACAAATCGCTAAAGAATTTGGACAGGATGAACAGGATGGCTGGATTCGGGCTCTCTCCTTCACCCGTGAACTCCGTGTTCTCCAGCGGAAGCGGGTGGTGAAAAAAACAGCACGCCCGAGGAGTCTGCCGGGATGGCTTGAATAAATGGAATCTCCTGCTACCATTCGGCGCGTTGTCACAACCCCGGGAGGTGCTTCATGAATGACATTCCTGTTTCGGTGATCAGTTGTCTGGTGATGATGCTTCTTTTTTCCTGTTTGGCGGCGGTCTTTTTCAAGCGCATCAAGTTTCCCTACACGGTTGGATTGGTGCTGATCGGATTGGTGCTGGGAGTGTTGGGGAATCGGTATCACTGGCTGGGCCCCATGAAGCAGATTCATCTGACGCCCAATATTATCCTCTACATTCTGCTGCCCACCCTGGTGTTTGATGCGGCAGTGAATATGGATGCGCGGCTGCTGATCAAGAATCTGCGTCCGGTGTTGATTTTAGCTGTGCCGGGCTTGGTAATTGCCACCCTGATTACGGGCGTGTTGACTGCGCGTTGGACACCGCTTGGGCTGGGCGCGGCGATGCTATTCGGCGGCTTGATTTCGGCAACCGACCCGGTGGCGGTGATTTCCATGTTCAAGGAACTGGGCGCGCCTAAGCGACTGACCATGCTGGTGGATGGGGAAAGTCTTTTCAATGATGCCACGGCTATTGTGGCATTTAATATTATTCTGGGGCTGCTCACGAGCGGTGCGGCACTGGGCGCGGCGACTCTTTTTCAGGCTGGATTTGAATTTTTGGCGGTGTTTGTGGGTGGTACGCTGGTGGGCGCGCTGGTCGGGTTTTTGATGGTGCAATTGCTTTCGATTGCGCGGGAAGAACCGTTGATTGAAGTGGCACTGACGACGGTCATCGCCTATGCGGCCTTTATCCTAGCGCAGTTTTATTTAGATTTGTCGGGTGTCATGGCGGTGGTGGGAGCGGGACTCGTGGTTGGGTATTATCGTCCGACCCGATTTACGCCCACGGCGCGCACCTATATTAAGCAGTTCTGGGAGTTCGCCTCGTTTGCCGCCAACACGTATATCTTTTTGCTGCTGGGTTTGACTCATGAGTATCTGACGCGCGATGCCACGCATATCACCCGAGTGGGGAAATATGTGGTGTTGGCGATTTTGACGGTGTTGATTGCCCGAGCCGTGGTGATCTTCGGCATTGTGCCGCTGATGAACCGCTTCGGCAAACAGCGTCCGATTCGCGTGCCATATCAGGTGTTGATGTTCTGGGGCGGTTTGCGCGGCGCACTGCCGATCGGATTGGCGATGAGCCTGACGGCGGCGCAGGTGGGCGGCGAGATGAATCGATTGCTGATTCTGGATTTTACACTGGGCGTAGTGATGTTTACGCTGATTCTACAGGGCATGTCCATCAAGCGCCTAATGCACTGGATGCGACTGGATCGCCTTTCGCTCTTGGATACCTATGAAAAAACGAATGCGGAGCTGACCATCAAGCGCGAGAGCCTGAAGGAACTAACCGTGATTGAAAGTGGTTGGAAGTTGTCGGACCGGGAAATGCTTCAACGGGCCATGGCAGACCGCCAGGCAGAGGTGGAAGCCGCCGAGAAAAAATTGAAACCGGGGAGCGCCTTGCCGACGGCAGTTCGTACGCGGATGCTCTGGGAGCAGGCGTTTAACGCGACGGGTGGGGTGTGGTCCCAGATGTATGAGATGGGCTTCATCCGCGAATCGGTGCTGCGGGAGCTCGAACATTTTCTGGATTTGTGCCGGGAAGATGTGACCCAAGCGATCATTCCTCCACGCGCGCGGCGAGTGCCTTCGCTCGAAGAGCGATGTAACAACGCTTTGGTTCGGCTGTTTGACCGAGTGGCACCAAACAGTGCGACTGCCGAGAAGGTGCGCAAGTGGAAATTGAAACTGGATTATTCAATCTGTCTGGCGATGTCGGAGGCGAACCGGCATACCGATCAGGTGCTGCCCCGCCTCGCCGAGTTGAGCGGAGCGGATGAGGACACGCTGCTGTTTTGTCAGTTGTTTTTCCGTGCCTTGCATGAGACGGCCTCGAAGAATTTGCAGTCGCTTTCCACTCAGTACGATTCCGCGCTGCAGACCTTGCAGGAGGCGTCGATTCGGAGGCTGGGCCTCATTCTGGAGATGAAGACCCTGGGAGAACTGATGGAGAACCGGGGCGTTTCTGAAAAAATTGCTCAACTGGTGGAGTCGGAACTGCAAGAAGCGCTGAGTCGCACGGATGCGGCGGGAATGCGCCGTACCTGAGCGGGGGAGAGTAAGTTCGGTGGGTGAGGAAGGGAAGGGTAGGGTTTTACCTGCCGGTGGGCGTCGGGCTTTGATGCACCAGGCGCACGGGCCGTGCGCCCTCCAGCGGAGGTGTGGTTCTTGATGATGTGGAGGGCGTCGGGCTCCGACGCCTTGCGGAGAGTAGGGGCGGAGAGTGAGTGCGGAGAATGAGAAAGAGAATAAGGACTGATCTGGGGTAAAATAAAAGGACGTTGGGGACAACGTCCCTCCCGGGAGGGCCCGTAGCTTGCCAAGACGTAGCCTTGTGCGAAGTCTGGTCCCCACGGGCCGTGTGGAGAGTGAGCGCGGGGAGGGAGAAAGAGAAAAAGAGCTCGTCCCAATCTTACCGGGGCGCTCGGAGAGCACCCCGCTACTATCTTTTGTTCGTTTCAATTCATCGGGATGGTGCCCGCGTAGCCGAAGTTGTTTTCCCAGAATCCTTCGTTGCTTTTGTAGATATACCAAGC
>CAZBEO010000018.1:0-48622 GCA_964490935.1 uncultured Verrucomicrobiota bacterium | reverse complement strand
CCAAGGCGTCGGAGCCCGACGCCCTCCACTGGACGGCACGCGGCTCGCGTGCCTCAGACGTCAAAGCCAATCGCCCACAGGCCCAGCGAAACATCACGGGCGTGAAACAGCCCGTTTAACAGGCGCGGACACCGGTTGCCTGGCCGCCGCTGTCTCGGGGCGCGAGATCGTCGCTTCACGAGCCACTGCTTCATAGATGCGTTTATGGTCCTTAATTCCGGCCAGCCGATAATTCCCCACGTCGTAATGGTTGTTCATGTATTCGCTGCCGTCTTTGGGCAGGCTGTTTTTATACATGACTTCGTAGTCGCCATAGGGCATTTCCGTTCGGCTGCCCAGCATCTGGCGGTGCCTTTCCTCTTTCAGGTGTTTTTTATACCCCGGCTGAACCACGCCGCCATAGAAAATGCCCATGCAGCCGGAACCGTAGCTGAAAAGCCCGATACGTTTGTTTTCCAGTTTTTCCTGACTTTCCAGCAGCGAGGTCAGCGCCACATAAACTGAACCCGCATATAGATTGCCGGTCAGGCGATTATAGCGCTGCGCGGAATAGATCTGTTCGAGCAGCGCTTCCGGCTTCGTCCCCTCGGGCGCGCTGTATTTGGCCAGATGCAGATGCCCCTTCTCGGCCATGCGTGTGAAGGGCAGATGATAGCAAAAACGATAGTGGTCCGTGAAGTCCAGCCCCGTCTCCTTTACATAGGCATTCCAGGATTCCGCCAACGCCTTCAAATACACGCGAATCGAGTACTTGCCGTCCACCAACGCCTCGTCCATGTAATTCGGACGCCAGAAGTCCATCACGTCCGCCGTGTAGGCACCGGTGTCCGGGCTGAGTTCCACGAGCTTTGGATCGGCGGAAATGACCAGCGCCACCGCACCGGCGCCGGCGGTCGGTTCGCCGGGGGTGCCCAGTCCGTAGCGGGCGATGTCCGAAGCCACCACCACCACTTTTTTCTGCGGACGCTGCTGCACGAGCGCCAGCGCCGCAAGCACCCCGGCCGTACCCGCGCAACACGCCTGCTTCAATTCATAGGCCTTGCAGGTGGACGGCAGCCCAACCAGACGATGCACATAAATCGCCGCCGCCTTCGACTGATCAATCCCCGACTCCGTGGCCAGCATCAACGTATCCACCGAACGGTAGTCAATCCCATCGAGGGCTGACTCCACCGCGTTCGCCGCCATCGTGACGATATCCTCGTCCGGCGGAACCACCGCCATACGTTCCTGCCCCAGTCCCTTGTAATATTTCTCCGCGTCAATCCCCCGAACCGCCGCCAGGGTTTTCAGGTCCAGATAATACCGGGGCGAATAAAAGCTGATCGATTCAATGCCGATTTTCATCTATTTTTTCCTCCAAAGTACTTTGTTTCGCAGAGCCCGTGCGCAAAAAAAATTCAGCTCACGGTGCCCACCGAAAATAGCACGGATTCTTCCCCGTCCAACGCACGCTCCTCCGCCGGCTGAAAGGCCTCCACGGCCTTGTGCAACACTTCTTCCAGCGCATGCAGATACTCCATGAAGCGCTCGCGCCCGTGGTCCGTCGCAAAAATCATGGTGCGCGGTTTGCGTCCGATGAAGGACTTGCTGGTGCCCACCATCTGCGCCTCTTCCATGATTTTCAAATGCCGATTCAGATTGCCGTCCGTCAGTCCGCATCCCTGCTTCAAATCTGTAAAACTGATTCCCTTGCCGACCGCGCACAGCGACGTCATAATCGCCAGGCGATGAGGCTCGTGAAAAATCCGTTCCAGCGAATCGAAGGGATTCTCTCGTTCCTGATTAGTCATGATGTTCATTCCTGTTTGCGTTTCTTTCTTCCTCGATGTCCTGATATCTGACCAGCGCCAGATACCGGCGTTCATCAAAATACAACAGCAGCCCGCCGGCCCATTCCCCCACAAAAAACACCAACCCCATCGGCCAGGGATTCATAAACGAGGCCTGCGGAAGCAGCAGCCACGCCACACCGCAAATCACATAAAAAACCCCCACAAAAGAAATATAGCGGGGCAACACATAGCGCGATGCCAAGTTCGTCAGACCGAACATGCACATCCACACGCCGAACAGATACTGCGTCACCCCGTGGAACACCAGCATCAGCGTCAAGGCACCACCTACCACCAACGGTGGAACACCATCGCCAATCGGACGCAGACGATAAATATCCCGCTGCACCCGGGGATCATTCAGAAACCAATACAGCAGCGCACCACCATTCAGGATCAGCGCAAAGACGAACACCGCACCCCAACCCATAAAAAAAGCCCGGTGCGTTTGCGGATAGCGGTCCGAAGCCATGATGGCCGCCGCCAGCAGAGCCGCCGTACCCGAGGCCGCACGCGCCGGCCCCGAATAGCCGCCAAAGCGTTGACGGGTCAGCACCGCCTGCTGTAATTGCCGAACCTGCGCCAACGCATCGCGTAAATGTCCCGTCAACATACCTGTCCCAAGTCTTTCCATGCCCCGATACATGCCACGAAGCAAAGTACTTTGCAACACAAAGTCAGTGGTTTTTTCAGTCCTAATGTATAAAAAGAATCGGAATCCAGCGCAGACGCGCCTCTAATCGTCTTCACTCTGGCGCGTCGCCTGATACTGGGCCACCGACTCGCGCACCTGCTGACGAAACTGAATCGGATTGATTGGCTTGGTGATGATCTTATTCGCGCCAGCCGCCAGCATTTCCTTGGCCATGTCATCGTCATGAAAGGCCGTGGTGACCAGTATTTCCGTCGTCGGATGCGCCTTCCGAAACGCCTGAAGAAATTCACAGGGATCGTCCGAAGAAAGGCCCATCACCTCCACAATCAGCACCCCCACCCGTTCGATCGGCTTCAAATCAAGCTCATCCTTGCAGGTGAGTATTTCCACGTCCTCGGCCTGCAGCAGTTTGGAAAAATATTCCAGCGCGCGCTTTTCAGGGTCCAGTACCACGATCGGCACCTCAGACTCCTCTTCCACACTCAACTTGCCAGTAACCACGTCCAGCACACACTTGGCCAGCTTGCTCGGATTCACCGGTTTGTCCAGCCGTGCTAAAATGCCGTATTTCTTGAGCTTGCGCTCGTCCATATCCATCTCGGAAGGCCCAGACAGCAGGATCACCGGCACATTCGTCACCTGCATCACGTCTTTCATCAGATTGCGCGATTTCAGCAACTCTCCGAGCAATTGCTCAAGCGGCATGTCGGCCAGTGGCGTATCAATAATCAGCAACTGACTCAGGAAATCACGGTCCGTTTCAATCGCCTCTTCCCCTTCTTCCGCCGTATGCACGTAATATCCGCTCGACGAGAGAAAGCGCTCGACGGATAAGCGAATCGATGTCCGCCTGCTCACGACAAGAATGGGGAACAAATGTTTATCTTCCGTACTGAGCGTATCCTTTTCCATCAACGGTACCCTGAACCTTCCTGATTTGTAACTAATGCGGGCGCATTGTATCGCACCCATTCCTCAATATGCACGAAAAAAGGCGTGCCAATTTATTTCCTGAACGTAGAAAAGCAAGTGCCGCGAATTTTGGGAGGGATGCTGTCCTCAGCGTCCTTGATTTTTCCCCAGCTCATTCCATATTTCTCTTGCTCTCCGCGCTCACTCTCCGCTTGGCCCGTGGGGACACAGGCCCTCCCAAGAGGGAAAAGGCCCACCGCCTTCGTCGCTGTCCAGGCATTGCAAAAATTTAACAACCACAGCAAAGCACCCTATTGTTTCACGAAATTCCCGGAAGAACCGATTTTTCGCACTTATTTTTCGTTTTCTTCATTCTTCATTCTTTATTCTTTATTTCTGAATTTTCGCGGTACCCCGCGAAAATTCAGTACCCCGCGAAAATTCGGTCGCCACGCTGACCTGTTCCGCGCCGGCCAGTTTGCACTCATCAATGAGTTCAATCAGCCGCCCGCTCCGCGCCTCCGCATCCGCCATCACAATGACCGGCGTTTTCTTTGTCCGCAACTGACGCGCCACCAGACCGCGCACCCGATCCATGGCCAGCGGTCGCCCATCGTAATAGACCACCCCATCCGCTCCAAGGGCCACCTGCAGGCTGTTGCGGTCCAGCTCCTCCGCACTCACCGCCTGCGGACGGTTCACCTCCACGCCGCTCTCCCGCACGAACACCGCCGTGACAATAAAAAAAATCAGCAGCAGAAAAATGCAGTCGATCAGCGGCGACATATTGATGTCGATTTTCCGTTCGCCCTGATCCCATTGATCACGCCACGTTTTCATGCGGCCCCCATTTTGCGTTCCAATTCGCGCTCGATCATCCAGTGATCCAGCAACCGGCGCAGACGCGAAAGTCCGAACAGGCCCGGAATAGCAATCACCAGCCCCACTTGCGTGGTAATCAGCGCCTGACTGATTCCGTCGGCCATCCGACGGCCCACGCCCTGCGCATCCGAAGTGACCCCGTCAAACGTCTGAATCATACCCATCACCGTGCCCAGCAGTCCCAGCAGCGGCGCCGACGCCGTCAGCGCCGTAATAATCAAAAAGTCCCGCCGAATTTCCGCCTCTTCGACGGCCTCTCCGCCCGGCAGCCCGCACCTATTCCGATGCAGCCGCATCCGGCAGCGAATCAGATAGTACATCAGAAAAAAACAGACCCCCGCCAGCGGCAGCATCAGCCATCCGCCGCTGCGCCAATACATCCAGGCATTCTGAAACAATTCACTCATGCTCCATACCCTGAATCAGCGTCACGCCCAGCCGCTCCCATTCGCCGAGAATCACCCGCACCCGACGCGCCAGCCAAGCGTGAATCAGCAGCACGGGAATCGCAATGATCAAGCCGAACTCCGTGGTGATCAGCGCCTCCGATATGCCGCCACTCAGGATCGTGGCATCGCCACTGCCGAACACCGTGACCATTTTGAACACATGAATAATGCCCGTCACCGTACCCAGCAGTCCCAACAGAGGCGCCACCCCGCCCAGCACCGCCAACGTACCCAGATATTTCTCCAGCGCGGGCAGAATCGCCAGAATACGATCGTGCATGATCTCTTCCATCTTTTCATGCGACTCACGACGATACTCCAGCAGCGGTGCAATCAGATAACTCATCCGCTCGGGTATCCCGCTAAAATACTGCTTCTGTGCAGAGGTATCGCCGCTGCGCAGAGCCGCCAGCGCCTCGTCCGGCCGTATCGCCGCCGTGTCGCGCGCGATCCGCATCAGTTGCACCGCCTTCATCATCGAGAGATACAGCGCCACCAGCCCCGTGAGAACAATCGGAATCATCACCACCCCGCCCGCGTTCACATGCTGCCACAGCGTTCTGCCCTGCTCCGCCCAGATCAAGGCCCGCCCGCCTGTCACATCCACCGGAACCACGGCTGAGCGCCCCGCAACCAGCGCACGAATCCCGGCACGATCGCTCCCGCTCAGTCCCGCCGTCAGCAAACCCGGAAGCAGACGCCCCTGGCGGTCCACGCACAGTCCCGACGCCTCATCATTCGCAAAATAGACCCCGCCGGCCCCCAACACCAGTTGCCCCTCGAGTACCGCGCCCGATTCATCCGCACAGCGCCCTGCAAAGCGCAGGCCCGACTGCCGATTCATCTCCATCGCCTCCGCCAAACGCAACGCCCTGTGAAGCGCATCCACCAACGCGTCAGGATCATCCGCCCGTTTCAGCGCGGCATCCAGCCCCTCGTAATCCTCCGCATAAAAAGCCGCCTCGGCAGCGGAAAGCCGCGTATCCGAGGCCTTCCGAAACTCGCGCACATAATCAAAAAGCCCGGCGATTTCTTCCCGCGAACGGCGGGCACGCTCGGTCATCCTGCCGAGTGATTCCTGATCATGCGACTCCGCCAGACGCAAGGTCTTCACCTCCGCGCTCAACGCCTCCACGCGGCGCTCCAGCGTCTCCATCTCCTCATTCAGCGCCCGGCGGATCACGGCCTGTTCCTCACGCTGGTTGGTCAGCGCCTCTTGTGCCGCACCAATATCCCCGTTCACCCGCCGCAGCGCCTCCGGCAATTCTTCCGCCGGACAACGCAAAAATAAAAACGCCGCCCAAAGAAGACTGGTGCCGATAAAAATGCGACGGGGTTTATTCATGGGATGCACCCTCCCCCGAGGCGTTCACCGGCAGGCGCACCAACTCGGGGGCCATCCCACCACGGCTCATCCGAAGTGCCCGCAAAATCACCGGAGCCTGCTCAGGTGCCTCGCGCCAAACCCAGCCCGTTTCTCCAAGATGCCCCAGCGCGGCCCACCGCCCATCGCCCGTCACCGCATACCCCGAGCTCAATCCCAAATATAGCACCTCCGTCTCGCGGCTTTCGCCGGGACGAATCTCCATGACTTCCGTCACCACATGCGTCCCCTGTTGCAGACGTGCCATCTGCTCCCAACCATCCAGCACCAACCGCAGACGCTGCGGACCGCTCAATCCCGCCCGATCCAGCTCATCCGTCACACCCCGCACATCCGGCTGAAGCGGTTCGGGAATTCCTGCATAAAAACGCCGCAGCGCCTCCGCCCCATCCGGCAACGTATCTAGACTTTGTAGCACACGCTCCGCCTCGTCGGCATCCCGCATCAACGCTTCCTGCTCTGCATCACGTGTAGATTCCACGCCCTCCAGGCGCGCCTTCTCCCCCTCCAACTGCTGCACCCGCGCCTCCAGCAGACGAATCTCCTCCCGCATCCGGCGCTCCGTATCCCGCCCGTCCGACCCCTCCGCCGCCAACGACGATTTCAGCGCCAGCCACTGCCCCACCTGCTGCTGAAACAGGGCCAAATCGCTCTTATTCGTCTCGGACGACGCGGCCTGCACGGAACCCGCCGCACTCAAGATGAAAAGGACCGCACCACATCCGCCGACGACTCTTCGCCGAACACTCCCATACATTCCGTCTGCACTCATTTAAAACAGCCCTGCTTCGCATCCCAGTGGATGTTCAGTTTTTTTTCGAGATAGTCACCCAGCCCCACCAGACGATTCTTGATGTCGCACGGAATGGCATGTTCCACCTTGCACGCCACCGACTCCGCCTCCGACTCCTCCACCCCGAGAACCCCCGTGAAAAAAGCCTTCAGCGCCTTGTGCTTCGTATCAATCTCCCGGGCCAGACGGTGCCCCTCTTCGGTCAGCGTCACAATGTCGTAAGGTTCGTGATACACCAGCCCGCGCTCGGCCAACGCCTTCAGCGCCCCCGTAACGGATGCCTTCGTCACCTTCAACTGGTCGGCAATATCCTTCGGGCGGGCCGCCGTCTTGCGGCGTATGATCACATAGATCGCCTCCAGGTAATCCTCCAGGCTCTCACTTAACGCCGCATCCTTTTTCTTTGACATGCCCGCTCTCCGATGACGGTTGATAGAAGGCCCGATCATACAGCCCTTCTGCCCAATTGGCAAAAAATAACCGCGCCCCTTTTACCCACCAGCTTCTCATCAAATCGGGATCGCTATCGGGCTCGGCTTACATCGTTCCATCGGGAGGGCCGTTGTCCCCAACGGCCATTTTTACCAACTCATTCCTTACTTCTCTTTTTCTCCCGCTCACCTTCCGCGTGGCCCGTCTTGAACCAGTCACCGGCCACCTCCCGTGCGAGCGTTTTTCCCTTCACCAACAGAGTTCCATCCGCATCCGGCTTCACCTGGGAACCGCGGATCGGATGAATCCGTCCCTCCCGGTCCAACACCGCATAAAATCCAGTTTCCGCCTGCCCGAGCGCCATCACCACATGCAGCCCCGATGCCCGAAGAGCCTCCGCCTGCTCACGCCTGATTGCACCATGCACCAACACATGCGTCAGCTCCGTTTCCGCCCCGGCCAACTGCGCCTGCAACGCATCCACCCCGTCCGCCCCCACCGTCAGGTGCGTCACCTCCAGCTTATTGATTTCCTCCAACGACGGCGGACGGCTCATCCCCACCGCCACCGTCGCGCCCGCCACTGCACACCGAAAAAGCGTATCCATCCCCTGAAAAGACCAGAGCGGTTCGAGCGCCCAGTGATTTTTTGCGCTCGAACGAAGCGGCAACGTGCCGTTTCCCGACAGCGCTGCGTAATACAGCGAACCCACGCTGTGCGTGCAAAAGGACAGTCCTTCCCCGCCTCCGCCGCACGACAGCACCACCGCCTCCCGATCCAACTCCAACACCGGACGATATTCCTTCTTGAAACGCCCCGTAAACCCCACTAAATCCTTCACCTCAAGCGTCGGAATCCCTTCCGGTGCCGCTTGCGAACCATCCTGTATCACCCAGCCAATCCCGACCACCTGCACCGCCTGCTCCAACGGCCCCTCTTCCGCCCAACCCCCAAGCGGACACACCACCGCACCGATCCGCAGCAGCGACCAGAAAAGAATCACCTCTTCCCAGCCCGCCTTCACCAGCAGGCCCACCCGATCACCCGCCTTCACACCCTTCCCCGTCAGCAGTTCCGCCGTCGCCACCACGCACTGCTCCGTCTCCGTGAAAAGCAATGCACCATCCGCGCTGATAATCGCCGACTCATTCATCGAGATATGCGCAGCTTTATTCAAAGGACATTGTATCGTCGTCATGGTATTTAAACTCCTTGAGGCCACGGTGAGCCGCAGATCAACCACGTCATCACGGTCAATCAGGTCAACCAAAAAAGCACCATGCGTCATGCCGGTGCGGTGTGGAAATAAAAAAATGGCGTACCCGGAGAGGGTCGAACTCCCAACCTTCTGATCCGTAGTTGATAAAAATGTTGAAATTCCTTCGATATGTCAATGGTTTTAGACTTGTACGGTATTGGGCAACATGCAGCAACGCTGTTTATCTGTAGTGCAATCAACCCCATTTGTTCCGTTTTTTCGCGTGGGCAAATCCATATATCTATCCGACCCCCCAGCAAATAAACACAACCCCCTCCCCGTCCAAGGCGTTGCAGTAAGTAGAAGGTGCATTCAATTAGCCCCTTTTGTTTCGTTTCCTCTCATGCCCAAACCCATATATGTATCAGGGCCCCCGCAAATTAACTCGACCCCCGCCCCGCCCCGTCACACCGCGACACCACGACCGAGCAAGTGGGCAGGACATCGGTGGACCCTGCACGCCCGCACACCTCACCCAGCCAATCGCACCGGGGCGCCGGGGCAGTAGGTGCTTCCATCGGTGGACCCCATGTGACACACACGCCATACCATCACCACCGCACCCGCATCACTCACACCCGGACGCACCACCACGGAGCACCGGGCAGGCGGGGCACTCCATCGGTGGACCCCACGCGCACGCCATGACCGCACAAGCGGCCAGCATCCAGCCCAACAGCATCACCCAGCCCGACAGCCGGACACCGCGCCGGGAATCACGCCTGCACCGCCGGGGGCCATGCGCCGGGGTGAATGAACCACCTGCCGCCAAGATGAACCGCTCAGCCCATCGGGACACACAAGCCGGGAGAACCGGCCAGCATCGCGCCCAACGGCATCACCCAGGCCAACACACGGACAACGCGCCGGGGCAGAAAACATGTGTGCAAGTAATCGTCTAGTTTAGACGATCGTTTTATCTTGTCTTTTTGCTTGCATCCAGAACAACGATGGAATATGGGTTTCGTGAAGGGCAAAACAGAGACCCTTTAAACTTGACGATTCAAACCATGAAAAGGAGGCCAAGACCATGACCACAAAGAAACAGAAGAAATCCATGCGAGCCATCATCTATGCGCGGGTATCCACCGCCGACCAGCACCCGGACAATCAAATCCGAGAGCTTGGAGCCTATGCCGCCAAGCAGGGCTGGGAAGTCCTGCAAGTGATCCGTGATAAGGTATCCGGCACCAAGGCGGCCAGCGACCGCGCCGGACTGCGGAAGGTGCTGGAAGCTGCCGCCCGGGGCAAATATGATGTGCTGCTCTTCTGGTCACTTGACCGACTATCCCGCGAAGGCACCCGCCAAACCCTCGACTACCTCCAAACCCTCACCACGCACGGAGTACAGTGGCACAGCTATTCGGAACAGTACCTTTCCAGTCTCGGACCATTCGCGGATGTGGTTATCAGCCTGCTTTCCACATTGGCAAAACAAGAGCGCATCCGTATATCCGAACGCACCAAGGCAGGACTAGAACGGGCCAAGGCCGAAGGCAAGACGCTGGGCCGCCGGACTGGTCAGCGCATGAAAGGCACCGATAAACGGATAAAACTGGTGAAGCAACTACGCGCCGAAGGTCACAGCTTCAACGCCATCGGGCAGCAGTTGGGCATATCCAAGCAACGCGCAGCCCAGCTATACGCCATGAAGGATTGAACAGGGAGGGCGAACGTCCCCGTGAGCCGGGGAAATCATAAACAGCGATAGAGCGCCTAGAATCGCCGTTCACCTTCCACCGAGCCCAAGACTCGGCCCATGAGCCTAGAACCACGCCTGCGCCGACAGGGTCCATGCGCCGGGAGGAATGAACAGCCCGCTCGCCGGAACACCTGCCCGCATAACCGGCCAGCATCCAGCCCGACACCCAGCCCAATACGGTCACGCCTCCAAATACTTCTTTGGAGGAAACCCCCACGTTTCCCCATACTGCCACGACTCCGAATCGAACCACAAATTTTTTGGCATTGGGAATTGCCCTCCGACCCGATCCTTCTGAATCTCAATGCGAGCATTCGCCTCTTTTGTGGTATCGTAAAGGTCTTGCTTCAGCGCGGCACACATCTCATCATTCAATTCCTGCCGCGCCTCCTGCTTCGTGCGCTGGTCGTATTTGGGCATCCAGCCCTGAGCCAGCCATTGCTGGATGCGTTCTATTTTGATTTGCCGGGCTTCATTCCGCCAGCAGCATATAACATTCCATGCCCCGTTCGGGATGTCGCCGCTTCCGCTTATGTCGAGTTCAGAAGGCGGGAATTTCTCTTTTGGCCGGTCCGAGGTGGGCTTCTTGCTGTGGGCCACTAAAAACACATGGACATTGAAGTCTTTGGCAAAGGCATTGAGCGTGTTCATGACTGCCTTTTGCGCGTCGTAGTCAGTGCCTGCTATATCAGACAGTTTCATCAGCGAATCAAGAACGAAGTACTGCACCCCATATTTTTTTGCCGCATAGGACCAGCAGTCCAAGACGCTGGACAAGACAGCCGACCCAACAAAATCGTACAAGTAGATGAACTCATCCAGAAAGCACAATGCAGAATGAAATTCCGCTTTGCCATCATCGGCCCGGGGTTTTATTTTGCAGATGGACTGCCGAATCATGTTTTGCAGCAGCAGCGGGGCGGGCATTTCCAATGAGGCAAGGCAACTCTTCCGGCCCTGCGCCGCCAAATGAATCAGGACGTGTCCGAGTGCCACACTCTTTCCGTGCCCGTTGTATCCATGCCAGACCGTTACTTCCCCAGGGCGAAGGCGAAAGTTGCCGATGTTCCAAGGCAATTCCTCCCCCAAGGGCTTACCGCTGGATGGGTAAAACCTCTCCCATATTGCATCCTCGAAAGCACCGGCCTGTTTCAGTTCTGCCGGGTCTTGAGCCTGTGCCGATTCGAGAATCCAGCGCAATTCGACGCCCTTCTGCAAGCATTCATTCGCGTCCTTCGCTTCGTGGAATGAACACACATACACCCGCTCACGTCCCAAGCGTGGAATGAGAATCTTCGTCGCGGCCTGTCCGGGTTCATCCGCATCAAGGGCCAGATTTATTTCGGTGAATCGCTCCAAAAAGGCAAAGTCGTTTTCAATCCACGAATCATGTGAACACTTCTCCGCCGTGTCGTTGGCCTGTGCGCCAATCGGGAGCGACACCGCCGGGAACCCTTCGGACGCAAATGAAAGAGCGTCTATCTCGCCTTCCGTGATTATGAGGCTCCCCGCATTATCAGGCACCCCTTGAATCCCGAACAGATGCAATTGCGCCCCCATTTCATATCGTGGACCATCCTCCTTTTTCGGGGTCTGAAACTGATATTTCTTATCGGAAATATCCCTGAACTTCAGGCGGCACAATCGCCCATCGGCATTGAAGAATGGAAACACCACACAATCACGCCCGTCTTTCTGAATGCGGGCCTCACCCACCTTGTAAGCCTTGATTGCCGATGGTGAAATTTTCCGTTCTTCCGTGAGCCACTTCCAAACCGCCGACCCTTCGACCACGGGCTTCAGTTCATCTTCAAGCCGTTTTTTTCCACCTGACGCGAGCCGGGTCAACGTGCTCTGCCGGGGCATCTGCTGTGCCCGCGCCCACGGTTCATCTTCGCCAACGCCCAACCATTGCTTGCACTCCCTGAGAGCCTCAGAGAACGTACAGCCCCGCACCTGCCGAAGCAGTTCAATCAGGTTATTACCCTTGACGGCCCGATCCTGAAAATCCGTGAATGATCCCGCGTACTTCCCGACCTGCGTCACTTTAAGCGATTGCCCCGCCGTGCCACCAACATCGCCAATCTCAAAATGACCGCCATTGGTCCGGCCTGCCGGGAATAGGTACTGGCAAAATTCACCGATTCGATCGTTCAGGCGGGACTTAATTTGAGCTGCATCCATAATTCACACTCCTTTTTTAAACTGGTATCGCCAAGTCCGCATCCGTGTAGAGCGGGGCAGCCCGGCGGCCTTTTTTTCTGGAATTCACGCCCACATATTGAAGATTCGCCCCCGCAAGAGCGTCTTCATGGTCCCGAACCGACTTGGCAAAATATTTTCCGATTTCTCGAAGCGGAACGGGCAGGCACAGTGCCCCGCTCACATCACGGGAAAATGCTTCAGCCGATTCGATTACGTCCGGGCTCCCGTAGGCTCTGGCCTTGGTCACAAACGCCTCATAGCCCACCTGCTCACAGTCCCGGTGAGCCGACCGAAACACCTGATAGGCGGCTTCCATCTTCTCAGCCAATGGCGAAGCCGTTCCCTCGCGGGCGGGGGTAGATGTAGATTCTTCTTGTTCCTGTTCTTGTTCTGTTCTTGTATCATGCATCCGTGTTTCTCCACGTGTAGCGATCCGTGTAGCGTTCCGCGTTTTCCTATCGGCATCATCAATGAAAGCCCCGTCCTTATTGGTCGAAACTGCATTTTCTGTTCCGTGTAGCGTTCCGTGTAGCGTTCCGTGTAGCGTTCCGTGTATTGAATCCGTGCTGTTTTTCACGTCTTCGCCTGGATAATCATCCATTGGTTGGTATCGGGAATAATTGATGATCTTGACAATAAATCCTCGTGGTGTCCGGCCTATGGTCTCTATCATTCCGTGTTGTCGTAGGCTTCGGAATGCCCATTCAATGGTATCTTCATTGAATCGCTGCCAACCACCGCGCACCTGCCATCTCAGGGCTTCACGCACCGCTTTTGTCGAGGTCCAGACTTCACCACGCTGCAAGGTCCGCCCGTTTGTCTGATAGCCGTCTTGGTGATTGGCCGTAAGCAGCAACCATATCCACACACGGAACGTGCAATGGGATGAACCGAACACCCAGGAATCCTCCATCCCTCGCCAGAGTCTTATCCAGCCCCTTGCTTTTTTTGATTCACCGCTCATATCACTGTTCCCTTTTGCCGGACGCCACAATCGGCCCACACCGGTCTGAATCAGCCCCAAATCGTTAAACTGGCTTCACCCAATTTGCTCAATTTTCAAAATATCGAAGCTCAATTTTCGCAAAAAAGCCGCGCCGGGTTGTCCGGCCAAGCGCGGCACGGTTCCGGTCACTCGTTCCCGATCTCCTCAAGGCAGAACGGCACGACCGCCCTGATTGCTTCGCAAAGACAATCCACCTGTTCGATGGAGATTGCGACGTACCCGCCGTCGGGCGGCTCTTGAGTTATCAAGATGTCCCCATTATTATTCGCCACAGCGAACCCATAGCTTCTTCTGATAATGTCCATAACGACCTCTCTCTTTTTTTAATCCAAGATTCTGCGGGACGCGGATTGCTGATCGGGCTTGGACACACCACCAAGTGGCTTCCTAGGCGGTTCACGGCGCGGGCTAGTATCAAATCCGGGCAGTCCCTTTTTCTCAGCGAGCTCTGCAAGGAAAAGGTCATTGTATGTTTTAGCCCTCTGATCTTCTGGCGGCTCGTAAACTGGCTTTCCAGTTTCATCGAGAAAAGTCCCATACCGATCTGACCACCAGAAGTCTAAACCGCCAAGTGAAACGTGCTGGCCGTTTTTGAGTCCCGATTCTTCTGCTTTTTTCTGCAACTCCGCTACTGTTATCACGGCCCCAGTGCGCCGTTCAACCAACGCTTGGCCAGTAGGACTCCAACTCCAGGAGTCTTCCTGCATCGGCCTGGAGACATCACCCGTTCTTTTATTGAAAACGGTGCCGTCAGAACCCGAACCCCAAAGGTCATTTTGAGGATTTCCTTCGGCGATCAGACGGCCTGATCTCCCCGAAATTGCCTTCTCGCCAATGCCCAGCTTGAGAATCTCTTCGGGCACCGGTTGAGGTGTTGGTTCAAAATAGTCCTTACCAACCACCCCAGCCCCATTTCCGAACGATTCAGGCGTGTTGCGGAGAATCTCCAGTTGACGGGCCATCTCCGAATCAGCCATATAGTTTGACCTGTTTTGCCTGTCATCCATAATCGCCCGCCTTCCGGGGGTCATCGGAGGGCGCATGGCGCTGGTTAGCTGCTCTGCCCTAACAAGGCTACCGTCCGTGTCCAAGAATCGTCTCATAGGCTCTGCGGAATAACGCATGGCCTCCCGCCGCTGCTGTCCGGGGTCAGTGACATCCTCCGCCATTACATCGCTGGCAGGCTTCTTGAAGTTTGCAAGATTGGCGAATTCAGGTTGCACCGTTACCGATTGGCGGGTTTCTTCCATGATTGGCCGCCGCCCACCATAAAAAGTCGTGGGTACAGCCATCGAACGCGCACGCCCTTCGATGCTCATGCCCGCCTGTTGGTCCGCAGGATCATAATAGACCGCCCGCGCATGGGCCGGTGCCCGCCGACCAGAATCCGGCATCCGCTGGCCCATATTTCCACCCACCACATGACCATCCTGAACGGCCACCGCGCCACCCTGCCAGCCTTCATCCATCGTCTTCCCGCGAATATTGGTCTCGGGATGATAAGGATTCTCCATAATCTCATCCTCAACTGGACCCGCCATTTCACCAATCACACGCCGTCGCTGTCTCGCATCACCCTGATTGAATTGTCCCATCGAATCATCTCCTTCCAGCGGTCCACCCGCCTTGTGTTTTTTCCAACGGCATCGCCACCGTTAAAGATTCCAGTTGCCTATTCAGATCAATTCTCATTTTTTGCTCCACAAAGTTGCTCCAATTCATACACAGGGAATCGCCGCGCCCCGCGAAGGCTCACGGGGTGCAACACGCCATCCTCAACCAATCGCAGAATGGTCCATCGTGACACATTCAAGAGGCGGGCCGCCGCCGATTGGGATACCGCCATCGGCCTTATCCCATCCAGAACTGTCTGTGCAGCATCAAGGGCGGCGCGGCGGGTCTTCGTGGGAGCAGATAGGAGGCGGCGCAAGGTGGTATCCAGGTCAATGCTGCTCATGCCACCACCGCACCCGCATCAAATAAATCAGCAACGGGCCTACGGAGCACATCCGCAATAGTTTCGGCCTGTGCAGAAGTAGGCGTTCGGCGGTTTGTTAAAATTTGCGTCACGTTGTTTTCTGTGATGCGCTCGCCTTCGGAAAGGCGAGCGTTCACGGCTCGGGCAAGATCAATGTTCCGCAAGCCTTCTTCGATGAGCGCAATCTTCAGTGCTGTATTTCTTTCCGCATTCATTTTCAGTCCTCCGAAAATTTCTTCGTTTTTCATAGAAGCAATCTTGGCGGGCTGGAAGGCTTCGGTCTATGTTCCAAATTGGCCAGTTCTATACAACTGATCGGCCAAATGAAAAAAGCCGTCCAATGGACGGCTTTAATGCTCTTCGGATACTCGGGAAAGTTATTCTTTTTGCGGTGGATTCTTTATTTTCATATACTCAGAAAGTTTTTTCCGCAGCGTGCCGCCGATAAACCCACGCTTATTTCTATACTCAGCCGCAAGCCCATTTTCCACCTCTGAAGCAATTCGGGAAGCAGCCCATGAACTCATGTCTTCAATTTTCGTCTTCCCGGATTTATGTATTTCGGATTCCCTATTCAACCTATTCGCGGCTATCAAAGATTCATACACTGAGCCAATAATATGAACAGATTCATCTCGCTTGTCTTTTTTGTTTCTTGCGGCAACTTCGCGACCAAGCGTCTGTCTCTTTTCAAGCAATGCACCCACCGAACTGATTATTCGCTTTTCCGCAGCAGGCGTTATCTCTTTGCCATCTGAAATTTCCCGCCATTCAGATGCCGCCTGGTTCAACAGATCGCAACCGGCCGCATACGATATGTTGCCATCTGAAAAGCGTACCTTGAAACGCACCATTGCAGCCAACGCGACAACATGCCCGGCTTCGGATGAAGAATACTCATTGCGCATAACAAACTCATCCAGCAAGACGTTTTCCCGCACCCAAATGAAGAAGGCGTTGTACTCTGCAAGCATGGCCGCTTCGTCAATATTGTTTTGCTCTAGCCATATACCAAGAGAGCGTTTCGTTTCTGCATCAACGTATTTCTGTATCCGCCGCGCTTCTTCCTCTGCACTATACGGCCTTGCCCCCTTTTTTCGTTTGCTCGAAGCTGTACGCTTGGTTTTGCTCTGTACGTTTTCAGTCAATGGCGGATCGGGAATGATGAGGATTTCCCCATGCTTTCTGGCATATTCACGCTGTTGCAGTTCATCGCCTCCGAACAGGCCGTCAAATATGCTTTGCTGCATCACACAAGGGGCGGTCAACTTGCACGGGGTGACTGAACTCACATTGAGCAATCCGAAAGGATGGGCGGTCTTAGAACCATTATAGGCAAAGCCCATACAGCCCAGAGGGATAACAGGGGATAACCGAACCTTTTTTATATCTGCCCCAACCCGTGCAAAGAACTCTGTGCTTTCGCCGTCCTTCCAGCGCATGAATTCCATTGGCGCGGGGTCATGGCCTTCCAGATGGATCATTCCGCCAGGTTTCTTTTCTTCCGCCGTGCGCTTGGCGGCCAGCTTCTTTTCAATGTGCGCTGAATCTTCATCAGACAGGCTGAGCAATTCCTTCACCGTTCCCTCTACCCATCCTTTTTTCAGTGCCTTCATGCTTCACGCTTTCACTTTCGGGGTGATACCTAGGTTGCCTTCAATGGCCAAAAGGATTTTCCCAAGGCTTGTGATGGTCGGATTCCCATTTTGCCCAAGCATCTTGTGAAGTGATTTTTCACCGATCTCTGTATCTTCCGCCAGCTTCTTAAAGGTGATTTTTGCATGGATCAGGTCACGCAACATCGAAAGGCCAATGGATGGTTCCCCTTCGAGAATGGCCGAACATGCTTCCGCGAACAGGGCGCGTGCATATTTGTCGTTTCGTTGGATTCGTGCCAGCACGGTTTCACGATATGATTTTGTATATGCCGCCATAGTTCACCTCGCTTTATATTTCATCCACCGAGAAACAGCCTTTTCAATGTCTCGCCTCTGTGTGCGCTTATCACCGCCACCCAGCAGAATCACAACGGTCTTTTCATCAACACCGAAGTACACCCGATACCCCGGCCCAAAATCCATCCGCAATTCGGATATGCCGTGCGGCAGAGCCTTTGCCGCCCCGAAGTTCCCGCCCGCCAACCGCTGGACATAACGATCCACGCGAACAGCCGCAACAGGATCAAGGGCATCCTGCCAGTCCTCAAAGGGACAGGCATCACCTTCGGCATACAGCCTGATTTCGTATTTCATATAGTACCCTATGCGGTTCTAATGTCAAATGAATGTTACGGTAATTCCGCTTCACAAGAAAATGCCTTGCTATTTATTTTGATAGGCATTCTTCTATGATTCCATTACCTCGGTCATCTCCCGGGCCTGCAACGATAATGAACCGATTCGCACCCCAGAGGAGAAGTATGATTCCGACCAGAATAGCGCCAATAATGCTTATTATGGGCAACCATACAGGACGTTTCTTTTTATCGCTTGAAGTTGAAGACACCTGCGGCTCTCCGAGAAACCATGCTTTTGTTTTTGGACGTGTAAGCACGATCACAAATAGTGCAGTAACAATCAGCGAGGGCACTTGATCAACAATCCCAACAAGACCAAGATGAACGGCCCTTAGAATCGTGTTGATAATAGAATACAACGGTCCAACAACAAGATACGTGACTCTGGCCCAATTTTTCCTTTTCAATAAGTGGATTCCGACAAGAATAAACAGCATCCAAACAGTCAAGGTTCTTTGGATGAAGGTGATAAATAATGGAACAAGCCCGACGCCCATTTGTGGAACAGCCACAACCAACATAATTAAATTCCAGACGATAAGAAACCATGCCACGATTGTTACAATTTTTGGTCTGTTCATGCAGTCCCCCTAATTATGCTCGTAAACGAAAGTTGCATTGCTGCATCCTTTTA
Source organism: uncultured Verrucomicrobiota bacterium (assembly GCA_964490935.1). GTDB lineage: Bacteria > Verrucomicrobiota > Kiritimatiellia > RZYC01 > RZYC01 > JAQVYB01. The sequence continues at coordinate 30,201 of CAZBEO010000018.1, read as the reverse complement.
TTAACTCTATTTGAATCCAACGCAGGCAATAGCAACACGCCCACGGCCCGCATATACCATGCTCCCGGTCTTTCAGCCGGTCAAGATTTATGACATGGTTTCTTATTCTCCTCCGGCGGCCATGGTTAAAATATCTCCAACCCGACGTGATACGCGATTTTTGTACAACATGCTTTTTTTCATCTTCGCAGCCTCCTGTTTTTTTCCCTTTCCCAAGGGCCAATCTGCCCGGAATCCCGAAGCGAAAGAAACTTGTCTTTGCCGATAATGATATGATCAAGAAGGCGCATTCTCATTATCTTTCCCGCCGCTATAATACTATTTGTAAGCTGAATATCATCCGCTGAAGGGATAACCTCTCCCGAAGGGTGGTTGTGAAAAAGGATGAAATCACAGGACCCGCAGCATATCGCGCCGTGGAATATGGCCGCGTGGGAAGCATAGCAGTAATCAACCCCGCCGACTGCCACACAAGCCACATCAAGCGGGCGATTGCGAGGGTTCAGGTAGGCACAAAACATACCTTCAACGCCCAATCCTGAAACACCGCATATCTCATTTAACAGCCGGGCCGCATCGGCGGGGGCACTTACCGGCTCCCCAAACGGAACGCAGCCTACTGGAACATAGACCGCCAATCGGGCAGCAGGTGGCGTATGGGCCATAGTGTGATATGTAGGACCGGACTCCCGAACTGAATAGCATCCGGGATTCGGCTCACGCCGCCGGGGAAGAGCGGATTTTCTGCTTGAACGCTTGCGCTGGACTTTTCGGGGTTCTGCTTCTATTTTCACTTTCATGGTACGTACTCCTTGGATGGTTTTATGGTTGCGTATCGGGGGCGGTCATGTTGACGCATGGCCGCCCCGCTCTCTTTCAATTCATCAGGCTTGATTAACAAAGGCTTTGAGCTTCTCACAGATGAAATCGTTCAGCGACAGCCCGCAACGCTTGGCGCGTTGTATGAGGTCTTTCTGTTCCCGCTCTGTGACTTCAAACTCGACATATTTCATTTTCGCAGCGTTCATCTTGCACCCCTTTCATTTTTCATTTTTTCCGTGCCGCTTTGATTTCGCGGGGCGGCCCTTGCTGTTCCCGGCCTCTTTTGCCGAAGGTGATTTCTGCCCCACTTCCGAAGCCTTCCCTTTTCGCTTGGTGCGCTGTACCCCCTCCACTGCATGGACGTTGATGGCAGCATCCTTCCCGGCACCATAGAGCATCGGCAGCGTATCAATGGCCGCCCGCTGCTGGGCTTGGCTGGTGTGGGTATAGTTGGCGGTCATTGCCGGCGATCCGTGCCCTACCAAGTCTTGTATAGTGGACTGCGGCACCCCGGAAGCGGCGCATAGGCTAACGAAGGAATGCCTCAAACTATGAAATCCTTTGACGGCAGCACGCTTTGAACGCCGCCCTTCGAGTTCCTTGGCCGTCGTTTCAATGCCCAACCGAAGAAGGAACTTCGTGAAGTCTTTGCTCACGGCAGGCGGGGACCGATCATACCGCGCCACCACATCAGGAAATAGATACTCTGAGACCATTCCCTTCCCCCGACCTGCCCGAAGCTCGGAAAGCAGCAGTTCAAGGCCGGGGTGGATCATAATGGTTATCTTCTTGCCGGTTCGGCGGGTCTTCTGCGGAACAAGTGTAATCTGTCCACCGGCGATGTTCTCCCATTTCAGATGAACCACATCGTAGAGCCTCAAGCCACTATAGACCGCCAAGCCAACCAGATACCGCCAATCGCCTTCCGCATTCTCGGCGATGAGCCGCAATTCTGTGACCGTGAAATTTTCCCGGCTTTGGGTAGCGTGTTGCTTCACCTTCACGCCGTCAAACGGATTATCGTCTATCCCCGCCGTATTTTTGAGGGTTTTGAACAATGATCTACAAAATTTCACGTATGAGTTCCAAGTGCGGGGCGACATCCCCCGCCGCCAAAGGTCTGCCAGAAAGGTTTCGGCACTGACGGGAGTGACCTCGTGCAGGTCTTTTAGCCCTTGCTTGGAGGCCCACCCTATAAGTGTACTACAAATTTTCTCATATCCGGCAAGAGTTGCCGGGGCCTGCTCCCCATTTCGATCAAGCCACGCCTGCCACACATCCCCCAGGGCAAGGGAATTTCTGCGGGTCATGCTAAGGCGGGTTTCGAGTTCCCTACGGGCTTTCTTCTGCTCTTTGGCCGGTAGGGAGAAGATTTGAGCCATGAGCATATCAAACAATTCGTTGATGGACAGCCCACCCTTGACGGCCCGCCGATGGGTATCCGCAATCTTCTGGGCTTCCTTTCGGTTCTCGGTCTCCGTAGAGAACCAGCAATCCGACCCATTCAGATACAGGCGATACCCCCAATATCTCATCCGACCCACTTTGAAGAGCTTCGGCATATCCTTTTTCTCCCGATCAAGCGCACGTTGCTGGATGTTGCCCCGTGTTTATGGGAGTAGAAAACCACCGATTCCAGATATAGGCAAGAAAATTATTGTTGCGCCTATGTAGCGCACTTGGGGACCGGCCTCTTTTCGAGGGGGTGTTTGCTTTTGTAAGTGCTTGGCTTAGAATGGCGTACCCGGAGAGGGTCGAACTCCCAACCTTCTGATCCGTAGTCAGATGCTCTATCCAATTGAGCTACGGGTACGCCTGGTCTTGAAAAGACGGGGGTATGTGTAGCGAAGCCCGCTCCGATTAGGCAAGTCTTTTGTGTAAAAAAACCCACGCAGGCTTGATTTCCCATCTCTGCCCGCTATGATCGCGGTCAATCTACAGCACCTGGGATTTTAAATATAGTATGAAAAAAAGAATGTACATCAAGCCGGTCCTGCTCTTGGTTTCCGTGTTTTGCCTGTCCGCCCCCAAAACGTTCGCATGGTTTTCCAGCGACAAGGGTAAAGCCGCCGGGGCCGACCAAGCCATGTCCCCAGAGTACAGCGCCATTACAAATCAGATTGCCGAAACCCAGCAGCGCTACAACACCCTCATTCAGGAAGTGGAACAGACCCTCTCCGCCGCGCGCGACCGACTCGCCGCCCTGCACGCGGAAGAAGCCAAACTGACCAACGAAATTTTCATCACGGAAGGTCACCTCGCTCAACTACAAAAAGTCAACGAGCAACGCTACCAGGAACTCGAGGCGCAACAGAACAAGCTGACGCAGTTCGAGCAGACCCTCGGCGAAAAAAATGCCCGCATCCTGCAACTGACCGAAGCCGTCCAGGCTGAAAAGCTCCTGCGGGAAAAAGAAGAGGAAACCGCTCGTATCCAAAAGAAACTCGATGAGGCGAAGGCAACGACCGCCCAGCGGGAGGAACGCTCCACAGCGGAGGCGTCCAACCTGAAACACGAACTGGACGCACAGAAAAAGACAGTCGCTGAGCAGGCCAAAAGCATAACGGAACTGCAAAAGGACCTCGCCGCGACGCGCGAAGCCAAGGTCGCCGCCGAAACCAAAAACAGTGAATTGCAAAAGCTAACAGCACAACTTCAGGAGCAGATTTCCGGTATTCAGTCCGCCCAGCAGAGCGCCATCACGGGAGTCTCTTCCACCCTGCGCGAGTTCAATGAATTTCTGAACACCCGAACGGATGCTCCGGCGAAGCCATGATTATTGAAAGCCTGATTCTGCTCGTCTTTATCGGCTTCTTGGCCGCAGTCTTTCACTTTAAAATCAAGCATATCGCCGCCCGACCCAAGCCGCCCGAAGAAAACCGGCGTGAAGAAAACCGGCGCGAAGCGGCCACCCGTCTACCCGCCTCACCCGGTCGCTCCACGGACCAAAGCAAGGCCGCCCCAGTCGCCGAGCCTCCGCCACCGCAGGAACCCCGACAGATCGACAAGCTTAACCAGTCCAATCCCAAAGCCGTCGCCACCATGATTTCGCAATGGGTCAACAACGAACCACCTCCCGAACCGCCCAAAAAAACGCTGTCGAAACGTTGGTAGGTTGGTTGGTGCGGCTCCGCTGGAACCCTTTCCCCACTCTCTCAATCGGTGTAGATTTGCGCAATCTGTGGACGGCCTCTTCTGCGGCTTCCCGGGGCCAAATCCCGATCAATTCCGACAAAACACGAGGGTATTGCGCGGAAGGTTGGCATCCGGCAACTCGTGCCCTGCCACGATTCGCCCGTCGGAGAGTCGGTAATACGTGTCGGGCCGATTCCAGCGATCGGCGCAAAGGTGCTGAGCCGTGTGCCGGTTGGAGGTATAGCCCACGCAGGTGTATCCAATGAGAATCGCTGTTTTTTCGGACAGACGGTCCAGGTCCGCCTCATCGAGTTCCTGCCCGTTTCGCACGCATCCATTCGGCAGCAGATAGATGGTTTCGGGTTCCCGATAACGCTCGCCTGCCACCTGCCGGGCGTTTTCACCGTCGGCCCCGATGTATTTCACCCCGGGCACCCCGGGCGCACGCGCCCTGGGCTGCACCGGCTGAACCGCCGCCGCCATACGCACAACGGGTGCAGATGCCGGTACGGCGACGTATCGCTCCTCCGGATGCAGCACCACTTTGGTGCCCGCCGGGATCGTGGTCCAGTCCCTGATTTCAGACCCTTTGAACTCGCGTCCATCCGGGAAAATATACAGCGTGGCCGCCTTGTTGTAGTCCACGCCCGCCACATCCCAGGGCGTGCTTTTTTTGGTAATGACATCGCGCCCCGGCTTGCTTAGGCGGCGGTATTCCTTTTCGCTGCGCGAGGGAGAACCATACAGCACCAGATCGAGATGCTCATCCGCCGCCACGAGCCGTCCCGCGCGCACATCCGGATCATACGCAGGTTTGGCATCCAGCCCCAGTTGCGCGCGCACCCGGTCGCGGGCGAAAAGCATCCCGCAGCGCTTGCGCCCCCGGTGCGCCTTTTTGTGCCATTTATTCGGTTCGCCGTAGGCCACCATGGAATGGGTCAGCACCCGTTCATCGGCTATCTTGTATTGGGTTTGCAGAAAAGTCAGCAGCTCCCGAAGCGCCCGATACTGTGCCGCCGTAATCTCGCGGTCATGATAGCCCACCACCTCGATGCCAATGGCCCAGTCATCGATACCGCGATGCCCCTCCCACATGCTCACCCCCGCGTGCCGCGCAATCTTGCGGGCATCCACCATGCGATAAACCACTCCCCGAGTACCCACCAGATAATGCGCCTCCCCGTTTTCGCGCAATTTGTTCAGCGAGCTTTTCTCGTGCGCCTCGGTGGTATGCAGCACAATGTAGCGGGTATGCGGGCGCACGCCACGCGTCTTGCTGTACGGGCTCAGCGAGTCCACCAGATTCATCGCCTGCACGGAACAGGCCAGCAACAGAAACAGCAGAACCCCAGCCAGCCCCTTAACGAGGACGCCTCTTCCTGACCGCTCCCGGATTATGTTTAAATCGCCCATTCGTTCGTTTGCTCCGCTCGTTTTCCGGCTTCCGCCGAATCATGGCCTCTGGCGAGGCACCCTCCCCAGCGATCGACCGCATCGCCAGCCGGGCCGTCGAAAAGGCGGCCTGCAAATTGAACCCGCCTGTCGGCCCATCCACATCCATCACCTCGCCTGCAAAAAAGAGGCCGGGATGACTTCTCGACTCCATGCGTGATTCATCCACGCCCGCCAAATCCACACCACCCACGGTGACCATGGCCTCCTTCAGAGAATTCGGCCTCACCGGATGAAGCACCCAGCCCTTCAGCAGGGCGGACACCGCCTCATCCAACGATTTTTCTGCACGCGCACCCACACAGATTGGCATCACCGCCTGCTGCACAAAATCGCGTACCATGGTACCCGCTATTCCCAAATCCGCAAGCCGTCTTTCAAGGTCTTTTGCTGAACCGCCGCGTCCACTACCCCGCAGTTTTCCAACCAGCTCCTCCTGCGAAAGCGACGGAAAGAGGTCCACGCAAAAAGCATAGTGCTCCAAATTATTTCGCGCGATAATCCGGCTGGCGTTCACCACGCAGGGCCCGGTGATGCCCCAGCGATCGCAGCGCAGTTCTCCCCGCGTCACGCCTGCCGGCTTGCCCTGCCGGTCCAGAATCGTCAATTGCGCGGCCTCAAAACCCTCATCCGGATGGCGGGTCAACCAAGATTCGCGCACCTCGAAACCGACCAGGCCGGGACGGTATGGAATCAATTTGTGCCCGAGGGCACCCGCCATTTTCTGTCCATCGCCCACTGATCCCGTTTTGGGATAGCTCACGCCGCCCGTGGCCAGCAGGACGACCCGGCAGTGAAACGTACAGAACCGCGCAGCGACCTCCCAGCCGTCCTTCACCGGGCGCACCCCTTCCACCGGACAGTTAAACATCATCGGCATCGCGGCATCGCGTAGCAGGTCTGTGAAAAGATGCAGCACATCGACGGCCTTTTCCGAGGCCGGGAAAACGCGTCCATCCTTGTGCGCCACCGTATTCAGACCATAGCCGCGCATCCAGGCCCGGAGCGCCTCCGGCGGAAAATCATTGAGCGCCTTTTGCAGAAAATCCGACACCGGCGGCCCATACGCCTCGATCATCGCCGAGGCAGAGAGATTGGAGGTGATGTTGCATCGGGCATTGCCACACATCAGCAGTTTGCGGCCCGCCAGATGCTTGCGTTCAAGCAGCACGGCCCGCAGCCCGAGTTCGACGGCGGTCGCCGCCGCCATCAGGCCTGCCGCTCCACCGCCGACAATCACCACATCCGTTTCGGCCCTCAGAATGAAACCCCCACGGCGGCGGAGAGGCTGCTGTCACTCAGGAAATTATATTCCACCCGTGCGCTCACCCGGTCCGAAAATACCACCGCCACGCCAGCCATTCCCACCACCGGATCACTCTCTTCCAAGTCGTAACTCAGCTTGGAAACGCCATTCGCCGGCGGGTCAATATTCACCTTGTACGAGCCGCGCAGCAGCGAATAGCCTCCACCCGCATAGGGCGAGATAAACAACCCACCGCTCATCAGTTCGATCTTACCCGAAAGCACCAGCGCTGCCGCAAACTCGTAATAGTCCAGCGTGCCCTTGAACCCCGAGCTTTTCGTGTCGTACTCCGGCACGTAGTGACCATTCACCAGCGCGTTCAGCCGCAGATAATCGCTCTCATACATCGTGTAATACACCCCACCGCCGACCACCGGCGGGGTTGAACCATCTTTGCGGTCATCATCCAAAATGCCCACGTCAAAATACGTCACGGCCACATCATTCGCGATATTCAGACGCAGCAGGTACACATCCTGATCCATGTCGTCCTTCACCGATCCGAATTTCACATCCCGGTTGAACCGATCATAAATCGCCTCCAGACGAAGCGCCCCCTCTTGATTATCCAGAAAAATCGGCGCGCCGTTATCCATCGCATACCCCGTCGTCATCCCCGCCAGCAACAGCACCCACACCCCGCGCAAAAAACCATTACATACCTTCATAGTCCTCATCCTCTCATTCTTAATTCTTCATTTCCCATTCTTCATTCTTCATTCTTCATTTCCCAAAATCTCCAGCGCCTTATCCACCTCATCCACCCGCAGCACCACCAAGCCGCGATTCACACTCGGCCCGCCCGCACAATACGCATACTCCAGATTCACCCCGTTCTCCGCCCAGAGCGCCGAGACCTCGCCCAGCGCACCGGGCCTGTTCTCGATTTCCAGCAGCACCACCTCCCGACAAAACACCAGAAAGCCCTCGGCCTTTAACAGACGGACGGCCTCTTCTTCCCGATCCACAATCAACCGGACGTAGCCGTGATCGATACCACCCGTCAGCGTCAGCGCATGTACATTCACTCCAGCGGCACCCAACAGACCCGTAATTCGGGAAAGCACCCCGCACTCATTCTGCACCGACACCGACAACTGCATCCCCCGCTTCGCCTCCACGCATTTCTTTTCTGCCATATACATCCCTTTCGCCAAGCAAACCAATCCAACTCGTAAACGTTTTATAGCACCCTCCAATATGAAAAGCAGTTAAAAAATACGAATCCCCCGCCTTCAACCATTGGTGTTAAAGAATTCGTGAAACGACTGGTGATTAGACTGCGCAGAGCCAAAGGATCATCTTTCACGCATTTCCCGCTTGTGCCCCTCCCCGCTTTTAGTATCGTTTGCCGTCTGAAAACACACAGCGTCCTTTTTAAACGTAGGAATAAATGTATGAACCACGAATCTCAACACGACGCCCGCGTCGCCAAGGCTAATAAACCTGCTGAAGACGCCATGAAACTGCATCCGTTTTACCGGGGTAAGATCGAAACCGCCTTACGCTGTTGTGTGCGCGATTTGAATGACTTCGCCATCTGGTACACCCCCGGCGTCGCCGCCCCCTGCAAGGCCATCGAGAAAGACCCCGAACTGGTCTACGAGTATACGAGCAAGTGGAACACCGTCGCCGTTGTCAGCGATGGCACGCGCGTGCTCGGTTTGGGCGACATCGGTCCGAAGGCGGGCCTGCCCGTCATGGAAGGCAAGGCGCTGCTCTTTAAATATCTCGGCGGAGTGGATGCGGTACCCATCATGCTCGACACCAAAGACCCGGATCGCCTCATTGACACCGTCCTCATGATGCAACCCTCTTTCGGCGGCATCAACCTCGAAGACATCGCCCAGCCCAAATGCTTCCGCATTCTTGATACGCTTCGCGAGAAGGCCGAAATACCCATCTGGCACGACGACCAGCAGGGCACCGCCACCGTCATCCTTGCCGGCCTGCTTAACGCCCTCAAGCTGGTGGGTAAATCCATTCAGGATGCCCGCATCGTCTTTGTGGGAAGTGGCGCGGCCAACAGTGCCGCCGCGCGACTCGTGGTCGGGCGCGGTGCCGATCCCGCCCGCTGCATGATGGTGGATTCCAAAGGCATCATGGGGCGTTTCCGGTCCGATATCGAAGCCCGCAAAGCCGAACACTACGTCAAATGGCATCTCTGCGAAACCACCAACGGCGAGCAACGTCAGGGCGGCATTGAAGAAGCCCTGAAAGGTGCCGACGTGGTCATCGCCTCCTCCACTCCGGGCCCCGATACCATAAAAAAAGAATGGATTGCCCAAATGGCCGAAAACGCCATCGTCTTTGTCTGCGCGAATCCCACTCCGGAAATCTGGCCGTGGGATGCGCACGAGGCGGGTGCCGCCATCGTGGCCACCGGGCGCTCCGATTTCCCCAATCAGGTCAACAACTCCCTCGGCTTCCCCGGTATCTTCCGGGGCACGCTTGACGTGCGTGCGAGTACCATTACTGACGAAATGTGCTTTGCCGCCGCCGATGCCCTCGCCGGATTCGTGGGCAACCAACTCTCTGCCGAGCAACTGCTCCCCACGATGGACGACTGGAAAGTCTTCGCCGAAGAGGCCGCCGCCGTCGGCCTCAAGGCCCAGGAACAGGGCGTCGCCCGGCTCGTTAAAACCCGCGAAGAACTTTTCGAAAGCGCCCACGCCGCCATTGCCCGCTCACGCAACATGACGCAGCTCATGATGGATAACGGCATCATCCCCCCGCCGCCCGCGGAGTAAGGCAGGCGACATTCGGGTCAGCCCAACAACGCTGGCCACGATGATGTAGCCGTCCGCTCGCCGAGCGGACGGAAAACGGGCGTCATACAGCAAAAAACCCGTGGCGCTCGGAGAGCACCACGCAACCAATACGCACAGTCTGCAAACGGCTCAAGTTTTCACCTCACCCATTCACAAAAAAAAGGGCGGGGAAATCCCTGCCCTTTTCAGTATTGAAAAACGACTGCCTGCGTCAAACGAGGTCAATCAGGTCACTGACATCCTCAGAATCATTTCTGGGAGGACGTGAGGAAACCTTTTCTTCCGTCGACTGCACAGAGGCTTCATCCTCTTCGCGATTGGGCCTGCGATCCGGTCCGCGGTCCGATCCATCGCCCTGTCCGCCCGAACGCGGAGGGCGGCGCGGCCCAGAAGGACCCGAACGACCACCTCGGCGGCCCGAAGAGCGATCGCGATTCGAAGAACGATCCCCGCCCACGAACGAACCTCCGCCATCCGATTCCAGCGCCTTCCTGAAAGTAGAGCAGTGCATCAGCAGTGCCCCTTTCTGCTGTGCGGCCTTTTCCACCACCTTGTCCGAGGTAATCACCAGCGTTCCGCCAGCCTTTCCACCTGCGCACATTTTGGCGATGGTCTGAGGCACATCCTCCGCCCGCGCCGCATAGCAAACCGTTACATCCATATACTTTTTGCCGTCAGGCGCATCCCGCAACTCTTTGCCGTCAAACACCGCCCACAGATCGACCTGCTCTTTTTTGACAAAGCGCGAAAGCCGCCGAAGCAGGTCTAATTGATTGCGCGGACCCATGCGCGTCCGTTCCCCCTTGGAGGATTCCATCATCGCACAATCCACAATATAACACTTTTTGCCGCGACCGGACGAGCCGCCGCCATTCTTCTTTCCAATTCCGAATAAGCCGAAGAAACTCATGTAGTCTCCTGTGATCTCCTGGTTAATGTATACCCCGGGCGGCGTGCCGGCCCGGCAAGGACGCACACCCCACCCATGCAAATGCGTTCTCCTTCCGGCACCGGGATACTTTACCGGCCTGAACGAATGTTCCCGAAAAAAAACGGCACCTGCCCGAATGAACGTGGCAAGCTACCCCAACGCCCCGGCAACTTCAAGGAGATAGCATACTTTCTTCCATTCTGCTATTGATCCACCTCTTTTCACCCTCTACTATCCCACGCATGTCTCAACTAAAAACATATCCGATCGCCTGTCCCAAGTGCAACCACCCCCAGGAGGTGGAGCTCTATGACGCCATCAATACCATTGAAAACCCGGACCTTCGAAGCGAGCTGATAAGCAATAAATTGAATGCCGTAACCTGCGAAAAATGCGCCTTTGCCTTCTCCGTAGACAAGCCTCTGCTCTATCACGACCCCGAACTGGACATTATGATCTACTGGATGCCCCTGAACGGCCAGAGCCTCGAAGAAGGCCAGCAGCAATTCCGGGATTTCATTACCACCCTGACACGCGCCCTGCCCCAAGACATTCCCGCACCCCAGGTGCATCTGGTCTTCACCCGTTCCGAACTCGCCGAACGCCTCTTCATTCTCGAGGCCGAACTCGATGAACGCATCATCGAATATATGAAATACATGATCTATGCCCGGAACCTCGAAAAAGTCCACCCCGCCAAAAAAACCGTTCTCTTTAATTCACACGACTCTACCGAAGATCAACTCGCCTTCATCATTCAGGACATCGAATCCCGAAAAATCGAGGGTCTCCTGCAATACGACCGCGCCGCCTACGATTCGCTCGATGAAATGTTCGACGACGACGAGCAGACGCCCGACCTCTTTGAATTTTTCCCCGGCCCCTATATCAGCGCCCGTGAACTCATGCTCAACGAACTCACGCGCGAACCCTAGCAATCCGTCGGGCTTTGGGTGTTTCTATACCCCACCGAGCAACTCAACGATGCTAGTTCCGTCACACCACGGGGCGACATGACGGATTGCTCAAGGCAAACGGTAGTTTGCCGGGGATTTGGGAGGGACATTGTCCCCAATGTCCTTTTATTTTCCCCCAGCTCATTCCTTTTTCTCTTTCTCTATTCGTTGGGGAAAATCATGGCGATATCCAGCAGGGAAAGATACTGCACGGCCCAACGGCGCGCCAGTTCCGGGCGATCCAGCCCGGCATAGGTAATCGCAAGCACCCCGCAGGTCTGAATCAACCCCTCGCGATCATCCGCCGCAAAGGCCTCTCCATACTGCTCTTGCAACAGATCCAGGAATGAATCCAACTCTAATTTCATCCCGAAGGGTGATTGAAAAACGGGCGCTTTCATACGCCTCTTATCGGGTGTATCGCCTGACAACTTAAGAATCATCGCCGATAAATGGCGGAACCCACCGCCTTCAAATCCGCCCGAGCCAGTGTGCCTGCCAGACTTTCCGCATGCCCCACTATCAGATAGCCCCCCGGCCTGAGCAGTCGCACAAATTCACGTATCACTTTTTGCCGCATGGTATTATCAAAATATATCATCACGTTTCGACAAAAAATTACATCCAGTGGCCCCTTCAGCGGATACGGCGTTTCCGCCAGATTCAGCCGCGAAAATTGTATCAGTCGCCGGAGAGAAGAATTTGCCTGCCAGGACAACGCATCTGCCGTTTTGCTGCGCGTGAAATAGCGGTCGAGCAGCACCTTCTGCACATTCGATACCCGGTTTTCCGGATACACCCCAAGACGTGCCGAAGCCAAAACTTTTGTCGAGATGTCCGTTGCCAGAATCTTCACCTCCGACACCTCCCGAAGCGCCTCGCAAGCCGTCATGGCAATCGAATACGGTTCTTCTCCCGTCGACGACGCCGCGCACCAGATACGAATCCGCTTCTGGCCGGCCCGCTCCAAGTCCTGAAGCACCTCAGCCAGCACCCGAAAATGCTCTGATTCACGGAAGAAATGCGTCACATTCGTCGAGATCACATCCAGCAGCTCCACCAATTCCGTGCCGGTTGTGTCCTGATTCACCCGCTGCAGATACTCCTTAAAACTAGAAAGCCCCAGCTTCCGCATTCGCTTGATCAGTCGCGCCTGAAGCAGTGAACGCTTCTGCTCGTTGATCACGATCCCGCTCAACTCATAAATGAGTTTCGCAAAACGCTGGAAGGTCTTCTCGTCGATCGCATCATCATACTTGACCATCTTAAAATCCGTCGCGTCGATTTTCATAGGAAGGCGGATTATCCCTCCCTCCCCCGCGCTTGGCAATCACATACTCTTTCAATCCAAGCCGCCCGCGCATCTCCACCCCCATGCCGCTGCATGTTGAGGCCCCAGGATAATTTTCAACAACATGTTGTGTTTTTTCTTGTCGCATGAGCGTAACCCGTGCTATCAAATCAACCATTGGATCGCACAAAAGCACGGCGTGATGCAACGGTATAAACTCTGGACGTATACGGCAGCACTATGATCTATCTGGAAACCTGCGAAATTCTCTCGGAAGTCAACATTGACAACGACTGGTTCAAAGTCACCCTAAGCCCCGCCCACGAAGGGGCCTGCATACTCTGGTTCAAAGACGGACGCGTCAGCACCCGCTTCAAAGCACTCGGGCGCTTTTCCTACTTCGACAAAGTCAAGGTCCTGCAATTCATCGTCCGCTATGCCACCAGCGATTCCCTTCGCCGCGAAATTGAAACCCGCAAATTTGAGACCCGCCTACAACTGCTCAATCCTGTGGACTTCGGGCAATTCGAAAAAATGAACGGCTACCGCAAACAACGCGCCTACCGGGAACTTTTCGATCTCGATGACTACTTCGACAAAAAAGACCTCATCCGCCGACGCAAGCTCATGGCCAAAAAATTTCATCCCGACTGCGGCGGCGATCCGCGCGCCATGTCGGTGATCAATCAGGCCTATGAATACCTCCTTCCACACGCCCTGAACGGCTAGCAGACTGTCGTGCTTTGGCCCGCCATCCTGCTAGTAAACAACAGCGACTACGCTGTTGTGCCTTGGCAGCATCGAATGAAGACAAATAGACAGAATAACCGCATAACGCATCATGGACCTCCTGTCCGCGACCTTCTTTAAAGAACATTTTCCAAACACTATTTTGGATAATGACCCGTTATGGTGTACTGTGCCGCAAAGAAAAAACCCATGGATCATGACTTGCGAAATTGTATGATGGTGTCTGCATTTAAATCCGTTTTCCTCCGCTTGGTGGCGGGCGTTTTCGCCCTGCTGCTGACCGGGTGCGCCTTGTTCACTCCGAGTGTGGATGAGCCAGCAGATGTCACGTCCGTTCCGGCAGCCTTCCGCGCTGGCTCCGGCGGTGCCCTGCCGATGAGCAACCGCTGGTGGGAGGTGTTTGGCGACGCGGAGCTGAACCGCCTCATTGAAGTGGCCCTGACCAACAATACCACCATCGCCCAGGCGGAGGCGCGCCTGCGTCAGGCCAATGCCACCGCGCGCAAGCAACGCGCCTCGCTCTACCCTGTCCTGAATCTCGGCGCTTCCGCCGCTGAAAAACAACAGCACACGCAAAACGATGCCGGCGATTCCAGCACAACCACCATCGAAACATACGGACTCAACCTGGCTGGCAGCTATGAGCTGGACCTCTGGGGCCGACTCCGTGCCGAGCGTCAGTCCGCTGCGCTCGATGCCCTCGCCACCGCCGCCGACCGCGATACCGTGGCTATCACGCTCTCCGCCGAAGTGGCCCTGCGTTACTACGAACTCATCATCCGCCAAGAAGCCATTCGCTTGCTGGAACATCAACTCGCCTCGAATCAAAGCACGCTGGACCTGCTCGATCTGCGTTTTCGCAGGGGACAAGCCACCGCGCTGGATGTGTTGCAGCAGCGGCAGGTGGTCGCCGACAATGCCGCACTCATTCCGCTGCAACGAGGCGTGCGCGCCAGCGTCTCCGATGAGCTGGCCATTCTGTTGGGCCGGATGCCGTCCGACTCCTATCAGCCCCGCTCCGCCGTTCTCCCCGAACTACCGCCCCTGCCGGATGCCGGACTGCCCGCCGACCTGCTTGAGCGCCGACCCGATGTCCAGTCGGCCTGGCTTGCCCTCTCGTCGGCGGCCTGGAATGTCGAGGCCTCACGCGCAAATCGTCTACCCGCCCTGAGCATTACCGCTGCTGCCTCGACCGAGGGCGATGCGGTTTCCACGCTGTTCGATAACTGGTTGCTGAATCTGGCGGGCAACCTGGCCGCTCCGTTGGTGGACGGCGGACGCCGTTCGGCAGAAGTGGAACGCACCCGGGCCGTACTCGATGCCGCCGTGGCGGCCTATCGTGGCACCGCCATGCGGGCCGTAGCGGAGGTGCAGCAGGCCCTGCGCATGGAAAGCGCACAACAGGAAAATCTCGATGCGCTGTCGGTCGGCCTGGAGGCAGCCCGGCAATCCCGCGAACAAGCGCTGCTGCGCTACGGGCGAGGTGCCGAGACGTATCTGCGCGTGATAAGCGCCATCCTCAGCGAAAACAAGCTGGAACGTTCGACGCTCGATGCCCGCTATCAGGTGCTCGCTTACCGTGTTCAACTCTACCGCTCGTTAAGCGGGGACTGGAATCAACCGCAGGAAATGACCCGTCCATCCGAAGAATCAACCGGGGAACCGAAATGACGACAAATCAAACACCGACCCAAATCACCGCCGGAGAAAAACGCCCCGCGAAAGGCCGGGCCACCGTAATCGGATTGCTTATTCTGGCGGCGGCTATCGGCGCGGCGGTCTGGATGGTCCGCACCAAACCCAAGGCGAAACCCGCCGAGTTCAAAGCTGAAATACCGCTCGTCGAGGCGGCGTATCCGGTCTCCACCAACGCACAGGTTTTACTCGAGGCCATGGGCGTGGTGATTGCTAAAGACGTGGTGACGCTTCAGGCCGAGGTCAGCGGCGTGGTCACCGGTATCCATCCCGAGCTGGTGGCAGGCGGTCTCGTCCGCCGGGGCGATGTGCTCATTCAACTGGACGACCGCAATTACCGTTATGCCCTGCAACAAAAACAGGCCGCCCTCGACACGGCCAAAAGCAATCTGCGCATGGAAATGGGGCAGCAGGACATCGCACTGGTGGAATGGAAGCTGATTGCTGGCGAAGGAGAATCGCCCGAGCTTGATCGCGAACTCGCCCTGCGCGAACCGCAGCGTCTGGCCAAAGAGGCCGACGTAACCGCCGCCCAGGCCGCCCGTGACCGCGCCGAACTAGATATGGAACGCACAGCGATCACCGTCCCGTTCAATGCCGTCGTCACCGCAGCAGGAGCTTCCGTTGGCGATCAGGCCAACGCCGGTTCCATCCTCGCGCAACTCGTGGAGACCGATGTCTTCCGGATCAAGGTTGCCGTGCGGCTGGATTCCCTGCGCTGGATTCTTTTTCCCGATGCGACGGCCGGGCAGCCCGGCTCAGAGGTGATCATTTATACGGGAGAGGGTGGCGTTCGGCATGGGCGCGTGTTCAAGCGGCTGGCCGAGCTGGACCCGACCAGTCACATGGCGCAGCTTCTCGTAACCGTCGAGGATCCGCTCAATCTCGCAGGCTCGCCCGAAACACCACCCCTGCTGCTGAATCAATATGTCCGCGTGGAACTCATTGGTCGACTGGCCGAAGACGTATGCCGTATCCCGCGTTCCGCCCTGCACGACGGCGCCACCCTCTGGATGCTCGACGAAAACAGCCGCCTTCAAATGCGCCCCGCACAGATTCGCTGGAGCGCACGCGATGAGGTCTACCTAGGCAACACCTTCGACAGCGGGTGGCGCATCGTGCTTTCGAATCTGGGCGCACCGGTGGAAGGTATGGAGCTGGCCGTGGAAGGAGAGAGCCCATGAGTCTCGGCGTCCACGGAAAGACACCTCGCGGCCCAATCGGCTGGATGGCTCAGAACAGCGTGGCGGCGAACCTCCTGATGCTGTTCTTCCTGATCGGCGGCCTTTTTGCCTTCTCGAAAATCACGCAGGAAGTTTTTCCAGACCTGGATTTAAACATGGTGAACATCTCGGTCTCCTATCCGGGGGCGAGTCCCGAGGAAGTCGAACAGGGTATTGTACTGGCCGTGGAAGAGGCGCTCACCGGCATTGCCGATATCGAGGAAATCAACTCCACCGCGGGCGAGGGGTCCGCCTCCATTCGGGTCACCCTGCTGGAAAATGCCGACAGCGCCCAAGCGTATCAGGACATCCAAAGCGAGATCGACCGGATACGCACGTTCCCGGAAAATGCCGAACGCCCCGAAGTGACCCTGGTAGCCCGTCGGCGCGAGGTTCTTTCCCTCGTACTTTACGGCGATGCCCCCGATACCGCGCTTAAAAAACTTGCAGAGAGGGCGCGCGACGTCCTGCTCGAAAATCCGGACATCACGCAGGTGGACGTCACCGGCACGCGCGGACTAGAAATCGCCATATCCATCCCTTTGGAGAACCTGCGCCGCTACCAACTCTCACTCGCGGACATCGCCACACGACTTGGCAGCGCCTCCGTGGACCTGCCCGGCGGCGGACTCAAAACCGAGGGCGGCGAAATTCTCGTGCGCGTCAATGAACGGCGTGACTATGGCGATGAATTCGGGCGCATCCCGATCATCACCGGCCCGGAAGGTACGCAGGTGCTGCTCGAAGAGGTGGCCATCATCGAGGATGGCATGGAGGATTCCGATGTATCTGCCGTCTATAACGGCCAGCCCTCCGTCCTGCTTGAGGTCTATCGCGTAGGCGATCAAACACCCATTCAAGTGGCCGACGCCGTCAAGGCCTGCATGCCGGGAATCACCCGCATTCTTCCCGAGGGCATCGACCTCTCCATTCAACGCAACATGGCCGACACCTATTGGCAGCGTGCATCCCTCCTCCTGAAAAACGGCGCGCTCGGGCTGGTGCTCGTCTTTCTCCTGCTGGGTTCCTTTCTCGAGTTACGCCTGGCCTTCTGGGTGATGATGGGCATTCCCATTTCCTTTCTCGGCTCGCTGCTGCTCATGCCGCTGCTCGGTCTATCCATTAATATGATGACGATGTTCGCCTACCTCCTGTCACTCGGCATTGTGGTGGATGATGCCATCGTTGTCGGAGAAAACATCTACCGCCGCCATCAAGAGGGCGAACCCTTTCTGACCGCCGCCATACGCGGCACCGGCGAAGTCGCCATGCCCGTGGCCTTCAGCATCCTGACCAACATGGTCGCCTTCGTGCCCCTCATGTTGCTGCCCGGTGTGATGGGGCGCATCATGGGCATGGTGCCAATCGTCGTCATCTCCGTCTTTCTGATCTCCTGGATCGAATGCCTCTTCGTCCTCCCGTCGCACCTCGGCCATCACCGCGAACGCTCCCTCGGCGGATGGGCCACACGCCTGCACCGCGCCCAAAAACGCTTCAGCGACTGGTTCACGCGCTGGGTGCGCAACGACTACGCTCCCTTTCTCGAAAAATGCCTTCACCACCGCTACCTCGTGGTCGCCGTTGCCTGCTCCATCCTGATTCTGACTATCGGCTACATGGCCAGCGGACGCCTCGGATTTGAAACCTTTCCGCGTGCCGAAAGCGACTACGCCTATGCCGAAATCGTTCTGCCCTACGGCTCACCCGTCGAGCGCACCGAGGCCGTCGTCCACCGTCTCGAAGAGGCCGCCCAGCAAGTCCTCGAAGAATGCGGCCACCCCGAACTCGTCACCGGCATCTTCTCGCACATCGGAAACTCCGGCGGACACTCCGCCGACATCCGCGTCTACCTCGCCGATCCCGAAATCCGTAAAAAAATCATGGGCACCCAGGAATTTGTGAATCGCTGGCGCAAAGCCATGGGAACCATCAAAGGCGTGGAATACATTCGCCTGCAATCGGACCGGGGCGGCCCAGGCAGTGGCTCGGCCCTGACCATCGAACTCACCCATGCCAACGCCCAGGTCCTGGAGAGCGCCGCCACCGAACTCGCGAAGGCCCTCGCCGCCTACCCACAGGTCAGCGACATCGACGACGGATTCCAGCGGGGCAAAGAACAGCTCAGCTTTGAAATTCTCCCGCTCGGACGCAGCCTCGGCCTATCCGCCACAGCCATCGCCCGCCAGATACGCGGTGCCTACGAAGGCGTCGAAGTGGTGCGGCAACTGCGCGGACGCGACGAAGTAAAAATCAAAGTGCGCCTCCCGAAAGAAGAACGTATCAGCGAGGGACGCCTCAACGAATTGATCCTGAAAACGCCCTCCGGCGGTGAAGCGCCGCTCTTCGACGTCGCCCAGGTCACGCGCGGGCGCGCCTTCACCTCCATCACCCACCGTAACGGACGGCGCACCATGAGCGTCACCGCCGATGTACGCCCGCGTCCCGAAGCAGGCCGCATCATGCAGGCGCTCGATAAGGATGTACTACCCACCCTCAAACGCCGCCATCCCGGATTGAATTACAGCTATCAGGGACGGCAGGCTGAGGACCGAAAAAGCATGCGCAGCCTCGCCATGACCATCCCCATGGTGCTGATCGCCATCTACGCCCTGCTGGCCGTACCCTTCCGAAGCTACGCCCAGCCGCTGATCGTCATGATGAGCATCCCCTTTGGACTCGTCGGTGCCGTGATCGGGCATATCATCATGGGCTTCAGCCTGACCATGATCGGCCTGATCGGCGTAGTCGCCCTCTCCGGCGTGGTGGTGAATGATGCCCTGGTGCTTATTGATTTCATCAACTGCCGCCGACGCGAAGGACTCTCTGCGCACGACGCCGTCGTGCTCGCCGGCGTCCAGCGCTTCCGTCCCATTCTACTGACCACGCTCACCACCTTCGGCGGCCTCGCCCCCATGATCTTCGAGACCTCCCGCCAAGCCCGCTTCCTCATTCCGATGGCCCTCTCCCTTGGCTACGGGCTCCTCTTCGCCACCATGATCACCCTGCTGCTCATCCCCAGCCTCTACATGATTTTCGAAGACTTCCACCGACCCAGGAGCTGATCGATATCCTGTTTTTTTTCGGAATCGCTATCGGGATATAAATCGGCCTTGGGCTTCGATGGCGAAAGTGATGTTCACCTCCCGGGAGGGACGTTGTCCCCAACGTCCTTTTATTTTTCCCCTGCTCATTCCATATTTTCTTTCTCACTCCCCCCACTGCGCTTACTCTACGCGCTCACTCTCCGCACGGCCCGTGGGGACACGGACCCTCCCGGGAGGGACGTTGTCCCCAACGTCTTATTATTTTTCCCCAGCTCATTCCTTATTGTTTGGCCGGTCTTATTCTTCTTCCTCTTCTTCGAATGAGGGATATTGCTCGGGCTTCAGTCCTTCCTCCTCGACGATCCGGGGATACTTCACTCCAGAAACCGAAAACGCATCCTTTCCTTTTTTCAGAATCTCGAATATTCAGTCGAGGGGAATGTCCCACAACGGTTCGCTGGTAAAGTTATCAACACGTTCTTCATACTCCCCCGACTCCGTGAACCAAACCTTTTTTCCTCCGGACGTGTTGGCCTTGTAAAACGTGGCCATGTTTTCCAATCGTTGGAAGAACATTCGGGGCACCTATTCCTCTTCGTCTTTGAAGCTCTCGACCACCCACGCGGAAATTTCGCGTTCGGAATTTTCCACGAGCTTGCGATTAAGCGTAAAGGCCTTTTTTTCCGAGCGCTGCGCGATGAGCTTCAGGGCATAGAGCAAGTCTTTGAAGCGTTCCTCGCAGTAGCCGCGTATCGTTTTCCCGCACTCCTGGCTGCGGACCAGGACGAGGTCAAGGGCTTCTTCGTCAAAGCAAATTTCAAAGCCGTCTTCGCGTCCAAGTTGTTCGGCGAAGCGGCGGGCGTCTTCGCGCCAGAGGGCTTCCTGTTCGTGCCGTGATTCCTGAAGAAGCCCATCGAGCGTTTCACGGGGTTCGGTCACGGCACCCTCCGTCAGATGCAGGGTCTTCACCGTGGTGGAAGGCAGCTCGAATTTATAGTCGCGGAAAATGGTTTCGAGCACGGTCATCAGGCCGCGTGCGCCGGTCTTTTCCTTCGAGGCCCGTTCGGCAATGTGACCGACGGCCTCTTTAGCGATTTCCATAGAAATGCCGTAGCCCCGGAAATCGGCACGATATTGATCCAACAGGCTGTCTTCGGATTTGAGCAAGACCTGCTCAAGGTCGTCACGCGTAAGTTGATCGCAGGCCACACGCACCGGCAGCCGCCCAATGAATTCGGGCTCGAAACCGTAGTCGATGAAATCGCGCGTGGCGGATTGACTCAGATATTCGGTGGCGTCGCGCCCGATGTGCCCGGAATCGGGCACGAATCCGATCGTGGTCTTTTCCACGCGCTTGCGGACCTGCTCGGCGAGTTGGTCAAAGGCACCGCTGACAATGAAGAGCATGTGCCGCGTGTTGATGGTGCGTTTCTGTTCCTTGCCGCGCTGCATTTCCATCATGGCGCGCATCTGGCCGATGATGTCGGTTTGGCTGAAGAGATTGACATCGGATTCCTCCATCAGCTTGAGGAGATTGACCTGTACGCCCCGCCCGCTCACATCCTTGCCACCGCCGGGACCGGACCGATTGGCGATTTTGTCGATTTCATCAATGTAGATGATGCCGTATTGAGCCACCTCGGTATTGCCATCGGACAGCTTCACGAGGTCCCGAACGATATCCTCCACGTCATAGCCCACGTAGCCGGTCTCGGAAAATTTGGTAATGTCGGCCTTCACAAACGGCACGCCGATGAGGCGTGCGATGCAGCGCATCAGATAGGTCTTGCCCACGCCGGTGGGGCCCATGAGCAGAATGTTTGATTTGATGTGATTACGATCGGCCTGCTCGGGGTGTTCCAGGCATTCGCGCACATAGTTGTAGTGATCGCAGATGGCCACGGAGAGCACTTTTTTGGCATCATTCTGCTTGATGACAAACCGATCGAGATAGTCCTTCACTTCGCGGGGTTTGAGATTGAATTCGCGCACGCGCTTGAGCAGGTCATCGGCATCGGGTTCGGGCTCGGCGGCTGGTTTTTCAGCCTGGGGCTTTCGGGTCTCTCCTCCGAAAGGAATAAACTGTATGTTGGCACCCTTGAGCATCTCCTGCAGTTGGGCGAGAGCATCGCGCAGGGGTTCTTTTCCGGGTTGTTCGCCTTCAGGCTCTTCGTGCGCAGCGGCGGCTTCGTCGTTTTCAGGTTCGCGTGGATCTTCCGTCGTCATGATCACCTCAATGGATAAACAGAGAATAGGCAGGCATCATACCGGGGAAGGCTTCGGCTGGCAAATTAAATGCCGTCCGGCGAAATCCGTTGCCGGGTGGAAAATGTTATGCGCCCCTATGTGGAGGCGTTGACGGGATGAAGAATCCCGGAGATTCGATCGCTCAATCCGTGCATAACCGACTAAAAATGATCGCGCATGAACGCAAACAGGACTTCAACGCGCTGTTGACGAGATACGGCAACGAGTGGTTTCTATGGACTTGCAAGCGTCGTGAAACACGACTGTAGAAAAGGGCGTAGAAAAGGGGTCGGTCCTATAAATTAATGATTTGAATGCGGCGACTCACAGCATAGCCCCAATCGTCTTTGCCTGCCTGCTCGATCCGGCGCATGTCATCGGAGAGATTGGTTCCTATTCCCATTCTCGATCGCACTTTGATCCAATGGCCCTAGGTCGGCAGGCCTTGAGGGCAATATCCGTTACCTCGGGGCGCTCGGCGAGCACCCCGCTACCCAAGCACAAAAACTACGCACACACCCGGTGTAACCTTATCCGGGAGCGGCATCGGCCCGATGCCATTAGTGCCTTAGGGACTCATAATAATTCGCGGTGTTTTCTTGATTTTCCCGTCTGATCTTCCAAATCGCTATAGCGATTTTAACCAAATCGGGTTGGAACCCGGCGATCAACCGGGAATCAGACCATGGCAGAATCAACCGACGTCAATTGGGTTGCGGGAAACCCGCTTTGGGAATCTACACGCGCGTGCGCGCGGTATACTTCGTGTGCAGGATGTGATGCGACACCTTGCCCAGCGGAACGCCGAGGTATTCCTCGTAGAGTTTCTTCACCGCTGGATTGTCGTGTGACTTGCGCAGCGTCTTGTGTTCATCCTCTTCGTAGATGGCCTTGATGCGGGCCAGGCGTACAGAATCATCCGTGAGGCGCGGTTGACCGCCCCCGCCGATGCACCCGCCGGGGCACGTCATCACTTCCACAAAGTGATACGCCGCCTCGCCGCTCTTGATGCGCTGAATCACCTTGCGCGCGTTGGCCAGTCCGTGCGCCACCGCCACGTTCATCGTGACGCCTTCGAGAAAACTCCAATCTGGTGCCGCGCCTTCAATCTTGATCGACGCCTCTTTCACTCCATCGAGTCCGGCTACCGGCGTCACGTGCAGATTGCCGAAGGGCAACTCACGGCCCGTGACAATTTCATACGCCGTGCGCAGGGCCGCTTCCATGACGCCACCCGTGTTCGCAAAGATGTCCGCCGCGCCCGTGGAAATCCCCAGCGGCGCGTCCATCACGGTCTCGGGAAGTGACCGGAAATCAATGCCTGCCTGGGTAATCATGCGGCCCAGCTCGCGCGTGGTCAGCACAATGTCCACATCCTGCGCGCCGCTGTCGTCCATCTCATCGCGGGCGGCTTCATATTTTTTCGCCGTGCAGGGCATGATCGAAACCATGCAAATGTCCTCGGGTTTCTTTCCGATCTTCTCCGCATAGTACGTCTTCACCACCGCGCCCATCATCTGCTGCGGCGATTTGCAGGTGGAGAGATTCGCCAACATCTCCGGATAGAAATGCTCCATGTAACTGATCCAGCCGGGCGAACAGCTCGTGAACATCGGCAACGCCACCGAGGCATCTTTGTCCACCAGCGCCTTCTTGAGTCGCGTCAGCAGTTCCGTGCCCTCTTCCATGATCGTCAGGTCCGCCGCAAAATCCGTATCAAACACATCGTCGAATCCAAGCCGCTTGAGGGCGGAGACCATCTGGCCGGTCACCCGGGTACCCGGCGGGTAGCCGAAGCACTCACCGAGCGCCGCACGAATGGCCGGTGCCGTCTGTACGATGCAGTATTTGTTCGGATCTTCCAGTGCCGCCCAGACGTCCTCGATCTGATCCTTCTCGTAAATGGCGCCCACAGGACACACGGCGGCGCACTGCCCGCACTGTACGCACGTCACTTCGCCAAGCTGCCGCGTAAAGGCCGGGCCGATCACCGTCTTGAATCCGCGCTTCTGCGGAAAGAGCGCGCCGACACCCTGAATCTCGTTGCACACGGTCACGCACCGGCGACACATCACGCACTTGCCTGAATCACGCACCAGACCAAACGTACTCGTATCCATCGTGGCATTCGTCTTTTCGCCCTCGTAAGAAATACCCGAAATGCCCAGCTCACGGGCCAGCGCCTGTAACTCGCAGTTGTCGTTGCGGATGCAGGTCTGACATTCGCCATCGTGCTCCGAGAGCATCAGCTCGACCACCATGCGGCGCGCCTCGCGGACGCGGCGCGTATTCGTTTTCACCTTCATGCCTTCGCCGGCGGGCATCACGCACGAGGCCGCCATGTCACGCTGTCCATCCACTTCCACCAGACACACGCGGCACGCGCCGACGCTGTGTACTCCGGGCAAATGACAAAAAGTGGGAATCTTCACCCCTGCAAGCCGTGCGGCCTCCAGGATGGTCGCGCCTTCCGGCGCTTCAACAGGTATATTGTTTACAGTCAGTTTCATGCTCTCTCCTCCTTTAGCGGGCGCAAGGTTGTTTGCCGTAATCGCAACGCAGACACCGCGTCGCCTGACGCACGGCGGTGGCTTCATCCCACGGCTGCTCGACTTCATCAAAATTATTCCGACGACGCTCCACGGAAATCAGCGGCAGCTTCTGCCTCGGCGTCTCCGATGGATCGGCATCCGGATCAAACTCGACATCCAACGGCTTCTGCTCCCGCCAGAAATCGTGTCTTTCTCCGGTCAGCATCCAGTCGATACCAATCGCCGCACGCTCGCCATCGGCCACGGCTTCAATCACCGAGGCCGGACCGCGCACCGCATCGCCGCCCGCGAAAATCCAGTCGGTCGAGGTGCGCTGAGTCACCGGATCGACACGAACGAATCCCTTCTCGGACAGATTCAGTTCCACGCCATCCAGCATGCCCTTGGAATGCAGTTCCTGGCCCACCGCCGAGATGACCTGTTCGCAGGGAATCAGCACGGCCTCCTCGTCGGAGGCTTCGGGACGACGCCGCCCCGAGCGGTCGTAATCGCCCAGTTTCATGCGTGTGCAGCGTATGCCCGTGAGCTTGCCGTTCTCGCCAATCATTTCAACCGGCGAGGTCAGCATCATCAGCTTGACGCCCTCGTTTTCGGCCTCTTCGATTTCCTCGGCATAGGCCGGCATTTCCTCGCGGGTGCGCCGGTAAATAATCGTCACGCTCTCGGCATCGAGGCGGATCGCCGTACGGGCAGCATCCACAGCGGCATTACCGCCGCCGCACACCACCACATGACGCCCCACGGGAACCGATCCGCGCGTGTTGTAATGCCGGAGAAATTCCAGTGCACCGGTGACGCCCTCCAGCTCCTCGCCGGGAATGCCCAGCTTGGTGCAGTCTGGAGCGCCCACGCCGAAGAAGACCGCCTCGCAACCCTGGTCTTTCAGTTCCTGCAGGTGAATGTCCGAGCCCAGTCGCCGTCCGGTTTCAATCTGGACGCCAATGCGCTCCATCATGCGCACTTCGCGCGCCAGAATTTCGCGGGGCAGACGGTAGGCCGGAATGGCCTGCGTCATCATGCCGCCCGGACGCTGTTCCGCTTCGTACACCACCGGCTTGTAGCCCAGACGCGCCAAAAAGTACGCGCAGGAAAGTCCCGCCGGTCCAGCGCCGATCACGGCCACCTTCCGCTTCGCGTTTTCTTCGTTCTCCCACACATCGGGTACCTGCACGGTGACTTCCTGGTCCACCATGAAACGCTTCACGCCGCGAATCGAGACCGGCGTATCCAGCGACGCCCGTCGGCAGTGATCCTCGCAGTAATGGAAACAAACCCGTGCGCAGGCCGCCGCAAAGGGATTCCGCTCGCGGTGCAGGCGCAATGCCTCGGCATAGCGCTTCTCGCCCACCAGCGCCACAAAGCCCGGGACATCCACGCCCGCCGGACATGCACTCTGACAGGGCGCACGCACCAGGTTCGGGCAAACGCCCGCCGGACAGTGCTTGTCACGGATATGCGCCACATATTCCTCGCGGAAGTGACGAATGGTGGAAAGCACCGGGTTCGGAGCCGTCTTGCCCAGTCCGCACAGCGCCGTTTCCTTAATGCGCTCGCTCAATTCAATGAGGCGCTCAATGTCGCCTTCCTCGCCCTTTCCGTCGCAGATGCGGGTCAGGATTTCCAGCAGGCGCTTGGTGCCCACACGGCACGGCACGCACTTGCCGCAGGATTCCTCCTGCACGAACTCCAGGAAAAACCTCGCCACGTCCACCATACAGGTCTCATCGTCCATCACAATCAGGCCGCCCGATCCCATGATGGCGCCCAATTCAATCAGCGACTCGTAATCCAGCGAAACATTCAGATGGTTTTTCGGGATACATCCACCGGAGGGGCCGCCAATCTGCGCCGCTTTGAACGATTTTCCGCCGGGAATGCCGCCGCCCACATCGTAGATCAACTCACCGAGCTGAATGCCGATCGGCACTTCCACCAGGCCGGTATGATTCACCGCACCCGCCAAGGCGAACACCTTGGTCCCCTTGCTTTTTTCGGTGCCTAGCTTCGCATACCAGTCGGCACCGTGATGGATGATCGCCGGCACACTGGCAAAGGTTTCCACGTTGTTCAGCAGGGTCGGCAAACCCCAAAGGCCCTTGTTGGCCGGAAACGGCGGGCGTGGACGCGGCTCACCGCGCTTGCCTTCA
Organism: uncultured Verrucomicrobiota bacterium; assembly: GCA_964490935.1. Taxonomy (GTDB): domain Bacteria; phylum Verrucomicrobiota; class Kiritimatiellia; order RZYC01; family RZYC01; genus JAQVYB01. Next base: position 3,879 of record CAZBEO010000018.1, on the reverse strand, counting down.
ATGGACGTCATCAGCGCAGTTTCCTCGCCGCACACGAAGGCGCCTGAACCCATCCGTATCTCGATGTCAAAATCAAAGGAACTACCCAGAACCCCCTGTCCGAGCAGACCGTATTCGCGCGCCTGTTCCAACGCCTTCGTAAGCCGAAAAACAGCAATGGGATACTCCGCGCGGCAATAGACGTAGCCGCGCGTGGCTTCAATCGCATAGGCGGCAATCGCCATGCCTTCGATCACGCTGTGCGGATCGCCCTCCAGGACGCTGCGGTCCATAAACGCGCCCGGATCGCCTTCATCGGCATTGCACACCACGCTTTTGGGGTTCCCCTCGGCACGTCGCGTCAGCTTCCACTTCAGGCCGGTGGGGAAACCACCGCCGCCGCGCCCGCGAAGCCCTGACTTCAAAATACTTTCCACCACGTCGTCCTGCGCGACACCCTTGAGCAGGGTGGCCAACGGCTGATAGCCGTCGCGGGCGATATATTCTTCGATGTTCAGCGGATCAATCAGGCCGCAGTTTCGCAGCACGATCTTCGTCTGACGATTGAAAAATTTAATGTCGCTCTCTTGGGGAACCTGCTTGCCGTATTCATCCTGATAAACCAAGCGCTCGACCACGCGGCCACCTTTCAGATGCTCCGTCACAATCTCTTCTGCGTTTTCCGGGGTGAGCTTCTGGTAGAACACGCCATCGGGCATCACCTTGGCCACCGGACCGCCCGCGCAGGGGCCCATGCAACCCGTATGAACCAACTCAACCGACGTCCCGAGCCCGTGCCGCTCCACCGCCTCTTTAAACGCATCGCACAGCTTCTGCGAACCGGAGGCCAGACAACTCCCCCCCACGCAAATCAATACGCGGCGCGCTTTTCCGGAAGGTTTCCCTTCGCGCAGAGCCAATTCGTCCGCCCATTTCTCTTTGATGGCATTCAAATCCTTCATGCTGCAAATTTTATTCGGCATGGGCGGCCTCCCCGGCTTCCTGTTGTTTGTATTGACCCAAAATTTCACGCAGTCCGGACGATTTGACCCGCTGGTGTACATTATCATTCACCGTAATGACCGGCGCCAGACCACACGCCCCAAAGCAGCGCGCCACCTCCAGCGTGAATTCACGGTCTTCCGTGGTCTCTCCCACATCCACACCCAGTTCTTTCTTCAACGATTCCAGAATCTGCTTGCCGCCGCGCACGTAACACGCCGTACCCAGACAAACACGTACGGTGTTTTTGCCGCGTGGCTGCGTCGAGAAAAAGGAGTAAAATCCGACGACCCCTGCCACTTCGCTGTAGGACTTGTCAAACCCGGCGCTGATCTTCAAGAGCACCGCTTCCGGCAAATACCCAAAAATCGCCTGCGCGGTCTGCAGGGCCGGAATCAGCCCGCCCGGCTTGTCTTTGTATTCCGCAATACATTCGTCCAGTCGGAGCATCAGCTCCTCTTCCGAGACGTTTTCTCCGCAGCAGCAACCTGCCGCTTCTTTACATTCCACCATGAGGGTTCTCCTTTTTCAGGGGTCTGCGGGGGCGTCCGGCCGGTGCGCCTGAAAAAAAAACACGCCGGCCGGCCGTTCCGCTCCAAATAATTAATGAATCAGTACGCCTGATAGATGTACTGCTGGTAATCCCGGATCGCCGCAGCCTGTTCCGAAAGCCTGAACTTTACCAGGTCGCCAATAGATACGATTCCAGCCAGCTCATTACCCTTCATCACCGGACAATGCCGAATGCGCTTACCCGTCATCAGTTGCAGGCAATCCTCGACCAACGACTCCGGCTTCTCGACAAATACCTGGCGTGTCATGATGTCCGCCACGCAGGCCGATTCCGCACTCTTCCCGGCCACCACCACCTTGCGAATGAAATCCCGTTCCGAAACAATGCCGACTAGCTTGCCGCCCTCCAGCACAACCGCCGTCCCGATGGCTTTCTCCGTCATCTGCCGAATGGCCTCCAACACAGGTGCTTTCGGCGAAACGGTGAATACATCACACCCTTTTTTATCCAGCACATCGCTCAATTTTGACATTCGCGCCTCCTTCTTTGAGTTGTCTTTACCCTTGGGAACATATGACCATTACAAGCGGTACAGTATGGTTGTTTGACATTTTTTTGTAAAGTGTTATGTCACCCCGACTGCCACCCTGCTCCTCGCGGCCCGTCGGACTTCAAGTGTTTTAAAGTACCCGAGCGGGCATTGGAGGGCGCGCGTCTCGCGAGCCGTCTTCGAGATACCTGTCGAGTGGACGTCAAACACGAGGTCGCACATCGCCGCAAAACGGTTCTCGGCGAGTCACAGCAGGTAAGAGGTGGTGAAGAAAAAGTAGAGGCTTTGTTCGGATGCGCTGACCTTGGTTTGATGGATGTCATCCGGATGTTCGCAATCCCACCCCTGCGCATCGCCCGAGCCGAAGATGTAATTCACCCCCATATTCACGTTCACGCGTGCGGTTTCTCTGCCCACGGAGAACGTGACACCGTACAGGTTGATCTGCGGGGCCTGCGAATCGGCAAAAGACTGACTCTCGCCATCCAGCTCAATGTCCGACGCCGACGAATGCGACGTGAAGAAGCCCGCACGCACCGGATAAATTCCCCGGACGTAATATTCCCCGCCCAAGCTGAAATCCAGCACGCTCTCCTTGCGCATATACACCGACTCAATTTCCCCGTCCGGGTCCCCCTCCACGGAGCGGTACGAGGCGGGAAAATGATAGGTCACGTCCAGCGCAAGCGACCAATTTTTGGATCGGGTGTAGGCTATGCCCGCGCCCAGCTTGCCGGGGATTCGGTTGTTGGCTTCCAGTCCGTCGGCATAGACCATCTCATCATACGTATTGTTCGGGTCCGTTGAAATCTGATGCACCTGAATTTTCCCCTCGCCCTGCAGGCTCGCGGAAGGAGTCTGCGCCACGACACCGAAGCGCCAATGTTCCGTGGGCAGATATTGAACACCCAGCGTCCCCAGCAGGCCGTAGTGGTAGAATTTTTTGCTAAAGCTGTAGGCCGTGTGATAGTCGCGCCAATACATGCTGTCGAACTCACTGTTGTCGCGATAGGTCACATACGCCCCCGCACCGATCAGCCACCGCTCATTGAGCTGATGCCCGAGCGAAGGCCCGATCCACAGCGTCTTATCGGTTGCACTGAAATTGAAATAGTGCTGTCCATCTTGGTGCGACTGAATTTCCGAGACGGTACTCTGCTCCGTGATGAACATGGAAAAGGCCGCCGCCGTGTTGGACCCCAGCATCATCACCGAGCCCGCGGTGGCCGGTACGATCTCGAACGTGTCCGTCTTCAAATCCTCGCCGGTGGCAAAAGAGGAATCCACCCCGTAGCGACGAAATCCATACAACGTGGCCATGAAGGAAATGCTGTCGTGCCGGGCGCGCCCGAGACCTGCCGGATTGTAATACGGCGCATCCGGCGCAATGGCATCCGCCACCCCCACACCGCCCATACCCGAGGCACGGTCGCCCATCGCAAACTGATTGTAGTTGTACTCATTGGCGCAGACGGGAAACGAACTCAACAACCAAACCACCCAACACAGCAACAAACCAACAACCCAGGTTCCCCGACGACAAATCGCAACGCTCATGAACACCTCACTTGTTTTTGGACACCGACGAAGGCGACATAGTAAGCAACCGAACCACCCACTTCAAGCCCGCTTTCCAACGTAGCGCGGGCTTCCATTCATTGTTCTCTTCATTCGTTGGAATATTTTCTGTTTTTTTGGTTCTTCCGGGAATTTCGTGAAACAACAGGGCCTTCGTAAAGAATATAACGCAGAGACGCCGGGACGCAGAGACGCAGAGGAATGCTCTCGGGGAGGGCCCGTGTCCCCACGGGCCAAGCGGAGAGTGAGCGCGTTT
>CAZBEO010000017.1:0-48965 GCA_964490935.1 uncultured Verrucomicrobiota bacterium | reverse complement strand
ACGGCATAAAGTTTACCAAGAAGAGCGGCGAGGTGTTGAAAAGCGATGAGGCGGATATCCTGCGTCATGTCGGCATTCAGCGGGAGTGCGAAAATGAAAGCGAAACGTCGAGTGGGTTGTTTGATGCCGCCGGGATGTTTCGTAACCAAGCATTGACGGATGACGCGGAGTTCGAGGCGGACGTAATCGAGGAGTATATCGGGCGATATCAGGAAGTCTTCGCGCCCGATTGTCTGGCCGCCGTGCGCATCGTCCTCTATCAGCATTCCGCCGTAGGACGGGACATCGTGGCGGAGATTCTGCGGAAGCTCGGTGCCGAGGTGATTCCGGTTGGACGCAGCGAAACCTTCGTCCCGGTGGATACCGAAAAAATTTCCGAAGCGACCCGACGGATTCTTTCGGAAGCATCCGAGACGCATCATCCGTTTGCGATTGTATCGACCGATGGCGATTCGGATCGCCCGTTGTTGGCAGATGAACGGGGCCATTTTCTACCGGGCGACAAGCTGGGCGCGCTGGTTTCCCTTTTTCTCGAACCCGATTTTGCGGCAATACCGGTCAGTGCGAATGATGCGGTGGTGAAGGCGCTGCGTGCGCGTGACATCGAAGTGAAGCAAACAAAAATCGGTTCGCCGTATGTGATTGCGGCGATGGACGAGAAGCGGAAGGACGATCCGTCGCAGCGGGTGGTGAGTTGGGAATCAAATGGTGGGTTCTTGCTGGGCAGCGATTGGCTGATCGGGGATAAAATTCTTCCGGCTCTGCCGACCCGGGATGCCGTGTTGCCGTTGATCCTTCCTCTGCTGCTGGCCTTGAGAAACAAGCAATCCGTTTCCCAGTTGATTGAATCGGCCCTGCCGGCACGATACACGAGCGCCAACGTGGTGGATAATGGGACGCCGGGCTGCGAGGCCTATACCGCCGAGCTGGGCGGACGCATCATGGCGCGGTTCGCGCCGCGTGATCCCGGAATCGCGCAGGCTGATTTCGACTCGCCGGATGGTTGCCTGCAGTACGCCGATGGCCGCATCGAACCGTCCGGTGGCCCGGTCTGGAATGAGGTGGATGCCATTCGGAAAAACCTGCAACGCTATTTTCCGTTGGGCGAGGGTTTCGGAGTGATCGTTGGACTCAACTTCATTGACGGCCTGCGCATTCGGTTCGATGACGGACGCGTGGTGCATCTGCGTCCGTCGGGCAACGCGCCCGAATTTCGAATGTACGCCGAGGCGGCCGAACAAGAAGAGGCGGATCGTCTCGTGGAGAAACGGCACGAAATCCTATCGCGGATGGTCGCGGAGCTCGCTTCGTCGTGAGCCTTTGTGCCGGCGGAGTGCCGGTATGGGTATGGGACAAAAGAATAACATGTTGAAAAGAGGACTGCTTCGGAACGGGATTCGTTATGGGTGTCTGGCCCTGTGCTGGCTGACGGCTTCCTGTACATCGCGTGAGAACGACCGCACCAAAGAGGGGCGGCTCATTGTGATCTACTGGGAAAAGTGGACGGGCTTTGAGGCCGAGGCGATGCAGGCGGTGGTGGATGATTTCAACGCGTCGCAGGACCGCCTGGAAGTACGGATGTTGCCGGTGAGCGGGATTCTGGACAAGCTGATGCTGGCCACCGCCGGCGGAAATCCGCCCGACCTGGCCGGGCTTTGGACGCACAGCATCACCGAGTTTTCCGAAAAAGGGGCCCTGACGCCGCTGGATTCCTTTCTAGAGGGAAGTCGCATTCGGGAAGAGGATTACATTCCGGTTTACTGGGAACTCTGCCGGAATCATGGTTTTCTTTGGGCTCTGCCGACCACCCCGGCTTCTCTTGCGCTGCACTGGAATAAACGGCTCTTTCGTGAGGCGGGGCTCGACCCGGATTGCCCGCCGAAATCCCTCACCGAACTCGATGAACTCTCGGACAAGCTGACGATCGTGAGTATTGAGCGCAACGGCGAACAGCAGCAGGTGTGCTATACGGAGCTGACGCCGGAGGAAAAAGCGGCACGTGGATTCAGCATTCTTCAGGTGGGGCACATTCCAACCGTTCCGGGATGGTACAGTGAAATGTGGGGCTTCTGGTTCGGAGGAAGCATGTGGGACGGCACGAGCCGCGTCACAGCCAACAGCCCTGAAAACATCGAGGCCTTCACCTGGTATCAGAGTTATGCCGGGAAGCTGGGCGTGGATAACCTGCGCACGTTCGGTCAGAGCTTCGGCAACTTCGCCTCCCCGCAGAGCCCCTTCATGGCCGGCAAGGTGGCGATGGTTCTGCAAGGGGTATGGCTGTATAATTTCATCGAGAAATTTTCGCCCGGTATGGAATGGGGCGTCGCACCGTTTCCCTCGGCGGACCCGGAGCGGCTGCCCAATGTCTGTATCGTGGAGAGCGATATTCTGGTGATCCCGCGCGGCGCCCGGCATCCCCGCGCGGCCTTTGAATTCATGGAATACGTCAATTCCCGACCGGTCCTCGAAAAACTGAATCTCGGCCAGCGCAAGTTCAGCCCGCTGATGCAGGTGTCGGATGGATTTACGGCGCGTCATCCCAATCCGTACATCTCCGTTTTCATGGAACTGGCCATGAGTTCCAACGCCTGCTATGTGCCGAAGATATCCGTCTGGCAGGAATACAAGGACGAGATGAGCGTGATGACCAGTCAACTGGACGCTGAACTGACCACGCCTCGGGAAGCACTGGATGAGGTTCAGGAGCGCGTGCAATGGAAGTTCGACCGCATCCTGCGGCGCTGGAACAAGGTCAAAGAAAAACGCTTCAAAGAATGGAGTCGCCATGACCCGAAGTGAACGACGCAATCTCTTTCTGGGGCTGGCATTCGTCAGCCCTTGGGTCATCGGATTTCTGGCCCTTACGGCCTATCCGCTCATCGCCTCCATCTATTATTCCTTCTGTGATTATGATGTCCTGACCGAACCGGCCTGGATCGGGACGCTCAACTATCGCGATATGTTCACCGACAAGGTGTTTTGGATATCGCTGAAAAACACCTTTGTTTTCGCGGCCGTTTCCCTGCCGCTCGGGTTGGTGCTGTCCCTGCTGATCGCCGTGCTGCTGAATCAGTCGGTCAAGGGACGCAGCGGGTTCCGCACCATCTTTTTTGTTCCTTCATTGGTGCCCGTTGTGGCCACCTGCATGATCTGGCTCTGGATTCTGAACGGGGAGTTTGGACTGCTCAACTACGGGTTGAGTTTTCTGGGGCTGAAAGGGCCGCAATGGCTGAGCGATCCGTTCTGGACCAAGCCTTCGTTGATCCTGATGGCGACTTGGGGAGTGGGCAATACCATTGTCATCTACCTGGCGGCTCTGCAGGATGTCCCTCGCTCGCTCTATGAGTCGGCCGAAATCGATGGAGCCTCCTTTCGGCAGAAGCTCTGGCACATCACCATTCCGATTATTTCGCCGGTGATATATTTCAATCTGATCATGGGCATCATCGGGTCGCTGCAAGTTTTTGCACAGGCCTTCATCATGCTGGGCGGTGGCGGCCCGAACCGCTCGGCTTTATTCTATGCGGTCTATCTGTTTCAGAACGCCTTCAAGTATCGGCAAATGGGATACGCCTGCGCGATGGCCTGGGTGTTGTTCCTGATTATTCTGGGGCTGACCTGGCTGGCCACGGTGGCGACGCGGAAACATATTTATTACGGGGGGGAATGATCATGGAATTTATCCGTCGTTTTTGCATCTATGCCCTGCTGGTTCTCGGAGCGATTGTTTTTATTATTCCGTTGGTTTGGATGGTTTCGACGGCCCTTAAGCCCATCGAACAAACCATGACGATGCCGCCCACCTGGGTCCCCTATCAACTGTATACGGATCACGGCGGCGCAAAGGAACCGGTTCGCCCCGGCGAGCGGATCGAACAACCCTCGCTGGTGATTCAGGAGCAGGGCGAGGGACAGAAGCGGATTGTGCCGGCAGGACTGATCCAGGAGGGGCAACTGGTCACCGTTTCCTCGCTGGGCGAGGTGAGGCACCGCCCGGTGAGCGTACTGGAGGAAATTCCCGCCAACTCCGAAGAGCCCTGGATCAAGGTTTTCCCGGAAGGCGAAGCGCGGACGGAATGGAAGGTGGTGCCAGAGGCCTCCATATCCAGAAAGGTCGCACCGCGATGGGGGAATTTTTACAAGGCGGTGAAGGCCATGAAGTATTTTGGGCTCTATCTGAAAAACACCCTGTTGCTTTGCGTGTTGACGGTGATCGGCACCGTCAGCTCCAGCGCCCTGGCAGCCTATGGCTTTTCGCGCATCGAGTGGCGCGGACGCGACCAGCTCTTCGTGCTCGCGCTGGCCACGATGATGGTGCCCTTTCCGGTGGTCATGGTCCCGCTCTACTGTATGTTTAAGTGGCTGGGCTGGATTGGCACCCTGCGCCCGCTTTGGGTCGGCTCCTTCTTTGCCGGTGCCTTCAATGTGTTTCTGCTGCGTCAATTCTTTCGGAGCATCCCGCGCGATCTGAGCGAAGCGGCGCGAATCGATGGATGCAGCGAATTCCGCATCTTCTGGCAGATCATTCTTCCATTGTGCAGGCCCGCTCTGATGGTGGTTGGGCTGTTTCAGTTCATGGCGACCTGGAATGACTTTCTCGGGCCGCTCATCTATCTCACCGACCAACAGGACTTCACTCTGGCTCTCGGCCTTCAGTTCTTTCAAAGTCAGCACGGCGGTACCGAATGGAATTACCTGATGGCCGCCAGCACCCTCGTGGCCCTCCCGATCATTGCCCTGTTCTTCTTCACCCAGAAGAGCTTCATCGAGGGTATTTCCATGACCGGACTGAAGGGCTGACTTGCCCCAAAGCGGGCTCCCGGCAACCCAATGGACGTTGCTATGTTTTCCAAGGGCCTGATTCCCGGGTGATTGCCGGGTGGCAGCCCGCTTTGGTTAAAACCGCTGTCACGATTCGGAAAATATAGATAAATCGCGCCAATGCAGGCAAACGATTGCATAAAATATAGTACGATATGTGATCTGGAAACATCAAGGGCGCATAGCGTTACAGATGGAATATCTGAACGGAAAACATGGGATTGTTGGGGTGTTCTGTTTTTTTCCCAAACATTCATCTTGACCTTTAAGTACGGGCGCTATACAACGCCATTAACGCAAGCGTTTGCGTTGTGTGTGTTGGTAAGGAAAAATCACTGAATGGAGGAAATAAAAATGAAGAAATGTGTTGGGTGTTTCATGATGGCGGTGTTGTTGATGGCGGCGGCGGCGGCGGAGGCGAATCTGTTGCAGAATCCAGGATTCGAAACGGAAGGTGCCTCGGCGTGGAATGCGGCCAATTGGGCCAATGAGGCTGACATCGGACGGACAGAGTGGGCGTTCCACAGCGATGCTTACGGGATGGCGGGATACGGTGACGGTGACGGCAAGTGGGGGTATATCGCCCAGAGCGTCATTTCCCCCTTCAGTGCGGAAGGGAGTAATGTCTATACCTTCAGCGTCTGGGGGATGTCGGAGCAAAATTTCTCCTCCTCCGGCAACGAGGTGTATATGAAGCTCACCTTTAAGCAAGATGCTACCGAACTGGGGAACTTCACGAAGGATATTTACAGTGCCTTTATAGCGGATACGGATTGGCACCAGTACTCCATGACGGTAACAAACACCGCCTGGCTCTCGGCTAACACCGTGGAGGTGCTTTTTGGCTTCGGACAGACCGTGAACGATCTGTCGGGCAATTGCGGGTTGCGGGTGGATGATTTCAGTCTGACGCAGCAGATTCCGGAGCCGGCGTCGCTTTCGATGGTTCTGCTGGGCCTGATCGGTTTGTTTGCCTTTCGTCGGCGTAGCCGGGTGAAGAATTGAGGAGTTGTTAAGAGCATGAAGCGCTCGTTTGATCGTCAGAATATCCGGGCCGGTGTCGGCGCCGTGCGCAACGAAGGGACAGGCCGTAACGTGGGCGGTTCTGCTTTGGGTTGCTACGGCGTCGGCCCGCCCGGCTGAATGTGAGGCGTTGAGGAGTGATGGCGGATTTGTTATAGTTTTACACGGGTCAACTAAACGGGTAGGGTGGTACTATGAAAACGACAGAAACGATCCAACTTCATGTGACGCGTGTTGCCGTCACCTGCCTTTTGTTTCTCCTGACCGCCTGGTCGGCTCAGGCCTTTGTATATGAATTCGAGGCCGGAGAGGATGGCTGGCAGGCGCTGGATTGGGGCGAGCCCCAAGACAAGTGTACAAATGTTGTTCAATCCAGCTTCTGGGGGTACGGCACCTCCTCCAACTCGTTGCGCCTGGATGTGGATCTGGTTAATGATGCCGATAAGGCCTTTGCGGGTGTCTCGTTCGCAGCGGAGAACCTGCACGGTACCACCATTACCATGCGGGTGTACTGTCCGGTAGGGCTATCTGGGACGGGGGCGGTGTGGCAAGGCACGCAGATTCGGCTTTGGGCCAAGGATGCCACGAACGGCTGGCAGGAGACAGCTTGGGATGACTTCAAGATACCACCCGGCGTCTCGACGCAAACGGTGTCGCATACGATTACGGCGACGAATGGCTTTGATTCGACCAATGTGGTCCAGTTCGGCTTGCAACTGTATTGGCGGGGTAGCGGCGAATATCACGGTCCTCTCTACATCGATACGGTCGGCTATGGCGCGACCTACACAGCGCCGGTGACCATCACCAATTCGGAACATTTTTACGACATGGAAACGGCCTGTCAACAGGCTTGGTGGAAGTGGGGCGTCAATCCAGAAGGATGGAGCGCCAAGGCCTGGACGAATGTCTATTACGCGACCAATGAAGGGTACGGAAGTTCCACGGCGTTGGCCGCCGATGCCGTCTTTGTGACCAACAACAGCAGCGAGATCGTCACCAATGAGGCGGGCGACGTGGTGACCAATGCCTACACGTTCCAGAAAGGTGTTTTCGAGATCGCGTATCAGCCTGCGCTGAATCTGAGCACGAAGGATCATCGGAAACTGCAGGCGAAGATTCGGTTCGATCCGCCGGTTGGCGCGGAGGATTTTGTCGCCAAGATGTATGTGTATGACAAGATTACCGGGCAATGGTATTTCAATGTCAAAGACGTCGGTGGAGGGGACTGGACCTTTCTTGAGTTCGATCTCGATAATGCGGCGCACTATGCCACCGGGCTGGAGGAAGACCCTTCTCCGGCGGGTCCCATGGATACCTCTGAGATCGGATTCATCAATGTGTTGCTGTTTGCAAATAAACCCTGGACGGGAACCATCTACCTAGACGAGGTGGTGGTGGCGGGCAGCGAAACGCGAACGAATTACACTCTGATTACCGGTGGATACGTTCAGCCTGCGGGACACAAATTCGTGGTGAACGGGTCCAATTTTTATCATTGCGGGGCCAACATTGAATATTTGCAGACGGTCCCGGATGGCACCGTTCGCGAATGTCTGGACTGGGCGTCGTCGAACGGCATTCTGGTGGTTCGGACTTGGGCCATGCAGGAAGGACAGCCGTACAGTTTTCAGCCGGAACGTGGCGTTTGGAATGAGGTGATGTTTGAGCATCTGGACCGGATTGTGGCGGAGGCCGGGCATCGCGGGATACGCCTGATGCTGGATACGGTGGACAACTGGGCGCACAACGGCGGCGTCTTTCAATATGTACATTGGGCGGTGAGGGAACACCCGGAAACCGTGAATACGAATCTACCCAAAGAAGGGGTTGAATATCACGATCAGTTCTGGACGAATCAATACTGCAAGCAGTGGTATAAGGATTATGTCACCAAGCTGCTTACGCGTACCAATACGATTACCGGGCGGACCTATCGGGATGATCCAACCATCTTTGCCTGGGAAATTGTGAATGAACCGCGCTGCGAATCGGATTACGGCGGCGGCACGATACACGCCTGGCTCCTGGAGATGAGCGATTTCTTCCGCTCGCTCGATACCAACCATATGCTGGGGCCCGGAGAAGAGGGCGGTTATGTCCGCACTTATGACGAGGCTGATGAGATTCCCTGGGAGGTCTATCCGGATAATTATTATCACTACGGCACCTATGCCACCGGTTCTTCCGACTGCAATCTCTATGGATGCGGGCGCGGTCACGGGGTTGATTTCATCAGTGATATGAGCAGTGAAGATACGTATGTACGATCGCAAGGCGGCTTCTACACGAACCGCGAGGTGGTGCAGGGCGAGTGGCGGGCGGGGGTCACGAACATTGACTTCTGTACCGCGCGTATTTATATCGACCAAAAAGAATACAATATCTGGCGCACCAACTATAACGATGCGGATCAGCGTCTGGAGTGGATCAACGATCACTGGTATGATGCACATCAAGTGATCGAGAAGCCGATGATCCTCGAGGAGTTCGGCATTCACGGCATTGGCTGGGTATTTAATGGCTCCTACGGCCAGGTTCAACTGACGCGTACGCCGGAATATACCTTTGATACCCGCGCCGCCGTGTATCAGCTCTTCTATGACCACATTGAAAACACCGGCATTCCCGCTGGCTATTTCTGGAATTTCGGTTTCGACGGCATGTGGGAAGACCCCTTCCATCTCTGCGAGAAAACGGACCCCTGGATCGTGGATGCTGGCAGCGCGGCGGCAGGCATTGCTCTTAGCACCAATGCCGTGTGTGAAGGCGATTACTCTCTGAAACTTTCCTGGGATGTTTCCGGTGCCGATTATGCCGCTTTCAACTGCCCCACCAATGAGAAGTGGGTTCTGCGCGTGGATGATTCCAGCACGAATGAACCGCCCACCGTCGGGATCAATCGGACCAAGTTCTTCTGGAATTTTCATAATCCCTCCGAAGACGTGATCGAGGTTGCCTTGACCCTGGTAGGTCAGACGCCCTCGTACTCCTGTCGGACGCCGCTTCAGGCGCTGACCTCCGGCTGGAATCGGATCATGTTTGATCTAAGCGCTGGCGACTGGACCTGGATCAGCAATGGAGTGGTACGCACCAACTATCTGATCAACATTCCCGTTCCCAGCCAATCGGACAATATCCTGGACGAAGTCAAACAGGTCGGCCTCGTCTTCACCAATCTGCCGCCCGGAGTCGGCGAAATATATATCGACGATGTTCAAATCAAGCGGGACGATGGGTTTGTCGTGTATGCCGATGATCCGGTGTGTCCCATTATCAAGGCGCACGCTCAACGCATGAATGCGAGAAATGTGGCCACCAACAGCCCGTCCAATCATCGGCCCGTCGGCACGAATTTCATGGTGGTCGCCTATCCGGTGAGTGCGACGCCGTTTGTGATGAATGGATCGGATGCCGATGGCGACTCGCTGTCGTATCGCCTGCTTCAGAAGCCGACCAATGGATGGGTCTTTGGATCGCCGCCCGGCAACGTGGTGTACAAGCCGAAGCTGGATTCGCCGGGGCAGGACTCCTTCACCTATGTGATTCACGACGGCATTCAGGACAGCTTGGCCGTGACCGTCACCGTTCAGTGCGCGGATCTGGACAACCTGCGCTTTGATTTTGAAACCGACACGGAAGGGTGGTACGCCAATTACAATGAGTGGTCCGGTTATGCGGTTACCTCCACGATGCAGAGCGCCGAGTTGGCGTTCCATGGCGAAGGCTCGCTGAAGGCCTGGGTGAATCTGTATGGCGATGTGCCGCACAACGAGGGTGAGGTAGAGGTCGACCTACTTTCCACGCCGCCGTTCAATGTGGCCGCTCCGATCAATCTGAACGGTCGTGACGTGACGATCAGCACGTTCTGTCCGCCCGGTGCCCGGGGTGACGAGGGCCATCCAAACCGCATTCAGCTTTATGTCAAAGACAGCGCCGGGAACGCCCTCCGTACCATCGAAACAGAGATTGAAGCAGGGCGCTGGATGACCTTCACGCTGCCGGTTTCAACCAACGCGCCTTTCGGCGGAGAGATGGATGCCGGATTCGATCCGCAGGCCGTTCAGGCAATAGGCGTCCGTTTGATCCATGGTGGAAGCGGCTCCGATTATGAAGGCCCCGTGTTCATGGATGCCGTCACGTTTCCCGTATTGGGAAGAAACCTGTACGGCTTCCGGGAAGATTCGCAGGAGTGGACCAGTGAGAACTGGGGCGACGGAAACGCGCAAGTCAGTTGGACGAATACGGCCGGTTCTCCGAATACCGGAGCCCTCGTCGTCACACCGACGCAGGGTTCCGGATATGGAAAATTCTATGTGAAGGACTGGGATCAGGTCGAAAATGAAAGTCTAGTTTGGACGCCGATTTTGCAGGCGCGTATTTGGGCACCCTGCGATGCGCCTGCCAATTATCATCACGCGGTCCGCGCGCGGCTGGTGCTGCGGTCGAGTGTGGATGGATGGAGTTACGACTACAGTGGCGAAGAACAAGTGCTGGTGCCCTGCCAATGGAACTTGGTGACTTGGGATATGTCGGAGATTCCCGTTGAAATCCTGGACCATGCTGACGAATACGGCATTGAACTGGTCTGGGGAAATCGTGATGTTTGGCAGGGACCGGTGTTCATTGATTCCATCAGCGCCATTGCCCGGGTCCCCGAGGCTGCACCCGCCATCTCTTCCGTGACGCCGCAGGCCGGAACGGTCGGTCGCTACGAAAAAATGGAAGTAACGGTTGGGCTGGATCAGGTGGCAGGCCTGAATCCCTACGATCCGAACGTGGTGAATCTGCACGCCTCCTTTGTTTCTCCGTCCGGCAGAGTTTGGAATATCTATGGATTCTACCTCGAGGAAGAGGAGGAAACCATAGGAGAGGGTTCCTGGCTGATTCGTTTTGCTCCCGATGAAATCGGGACCTGGACCTATGCCGTAACGGTTGAAAACGGACTGGGCGCCGACAGCTCGACGGGGCATGTCTTCACCTGCGTCGAAAGTGATCGCCATGGCCCCATTCGGATTTCCGACGACGACGGGCATTACTTCGAACACGCGGATGATACGCCGTTTGTTGGCATTGGCTACTGCCATCCTTGGGATGGCGACGAGGAAGGCCTCTTCGCCGATTGCGCGGAACATGGCATAAACATGATTCATTGGTGGATGGCTCCATGGGATACGCTACTCACCGTCAAACCGGCCAACCCGATGGAGACCTGGAGGGAAAAATCCTCGTACGACACCTACGAGCAGGGCCGCGCTGCGAAGCTGGATCGGATTGTCGGTTATGCTGAGAAATACGGCGTGAAGCTGGTCTTTACCATTTGGCCGCACGACGCCATTCGCGATTTCAATCATCATAAATGGCGGATCAATGGCAGTTGGGCGAAGGCGTTTGATGAGAAGTTCAGCGAGCCGGAGTGGTATATCAATGCCTTCAGCGAGCTGGATGATCCGCCGATGAATCAGAAGTTCTTTTACGATGACGTTTATTGGGAATATCAGGAACGTCTGTATCGGTATATCATTGCCCGCTGGGGCTACAGCGAAGCCATCGGAACGTGGGCGCTGGCCTCCGAATTGTTTGGAACCTATGCCAACTCCGCCAACTGCATCGATTACCAGGACCCGCTTTGGGTCACGAATAAGAGTGCGCTTCTGGGCGAAAATCCCTACGAGCACATGGATGCCGATCAGAGTGACGGTGCCGATCACACCATCCCCTGGTTGACCGCCATTCACACCTATTTTTCAGATAACGATCCCTTTGGTCATCCGACCACTGCAAGCTACGGAACGGATGAATACTGGGAGCACGGCTTCCCCGTCATCGATGTCCCGCAGATTCACACCTACGCGGATTTGTACAACTGGATCACGCCCCCGGCGACCGTCGCCAAGTATCACCACTACCTGCGTGAACACTACGACAAACCCTCCTTCATGGGAGAAATCGGCACCGTCGAATGGAAAAAATTCGAGCCGGACTACACCCGTGTGACGATCTGGCCGGGCATCTGTTCCGGCGCCGCCATAACGCCCATGATGTGGACCACGCCGGCCTTCTCGTGGTTCGGCGATGCCAAGATGGGTCCCTGGCTCGATGTCATGTCCGACGAGGCCAAAGTCCTCGCACAGTTCATCCGCGATATTGATTTCCATCACTTGGACTTGCGTCCGGCGGAAGTCGTCACCCTGGCTGCTGGCGAGCCGGGCATCACTCAGGTGGAAAGTTTTGAGAGCGGTCTGAACAACTGGTCGCGCTGGGGCAACGGTTCAACCAACATGCTCCTCACAACCAATCAGGCGACCGACGGCACATACGGCCTGCGCCTCGACATCAACATGGACACCTACGACCAGATGCCGGACCCAATCACCGGCATTGAGAAATATGAAGGCGACGGATTCAGCTATGACTGGTCCGCCTACTGGCCACACGGTACCTTCAAAATGGATGTCTATGTCCCCGAATTCTATCATCCCGATACCCAACCCGATGGCTATCTCCTTGGCATCAACAAGGACCCCCGTTCCATCCTAGAAATATTCACCAAGGATGAACACGGCGGTTGGCATTGGTATTCCACGACCAATGAATACGGCGCGGAATCGCGCGAAAGCGGCGGATGGAAAAAAATGACCGTCGGCATGCTCTGGAATCTTGAACTGCCTCTGGGCAACATCACCAGCGAATACGAAGCCGCGCACATCACCGGGTTCAAATTCAAATTCGGCGATGTCGGCATTCAGCGCGGCCCGATCTATATCGACAACCTGACCGCCGGACTCTACGCCTTCAACACCTTCGGCATGGTCAGCAGCAATGGCCACCTCGCCTTCGCCTGGATTCAGGATCGAACCTGGTCGGATGACGTTACAGCATCGAATGCCGCCTTCCAGATCAGCCATCTGGCGCCTGGCACGTTTCACATCGAGTGGTGGAGCACGACAAGCGGGGTGGTGGCCACCTGCAATACGAACACGTTGGATGGAACACTGAACATCACGGTGCCGGATTTCACAAAAGATATAGCGGTGAAAATACGGCGCGTGGGTGATGTCGGCCCGACCGTGCATGATGTGGCCGTGGTCGGTGTGCGCGAATACGACTGGGTCGTTCAGGGGCAGCGATGGCCCGTCGCGATCAACGTGGCCAATCAGGGAACCGTGGCGGAAACCTTTGCTGTGACCTTGACGGACCTGACCGATGGGCGGGTCATTGGAACCAATACGCTGACCCTGGCCGCCGGTGGCCTTACCAACACCGTGTTCTTCTGGAGCAATGTCGGCGGATCGCTTTCCAATGTGCATACGCTGATCGCTTCCGCCTCCGCCGTTGCCGGCGAAACGGATACCGAGGATAATCAATTGGCAGGGCGCATCCGAGTCTATGCCGAGAATCCACCGTGGGATCCGTGCAGCCGCCTGCGTCGTTGGGCCATGGATACACATGATTCCGACACCCGCTCCCTGCGCGTACAAACCAATGCGGCCTATGTGTCCGAAGGAGACTCTTCCTTCGAGGTGTACCATCGGTCGCCCGACAAACAGCAGGCCTACATCGGCTTCGATCAGGTCTATGAAGACTGGTCCAACAAAACCGCTCTGGTCTGTGATCTCTATATCGCCGACGGCGCAACGAATGCCCAACTGCTGATGCGCACCGGAGAAAGCTGGACCTGGCATTATTCCGCTGGATGCGGTCTGACAAACGGCTGGAATCGGGATGTCACCTTTGACTTCACGGCATCCACCTGGACACGCGTGCAATGGAATGAGATCACAGAGGAAAATGAGTACTACGAGAATGTATTACCGACCGGACTGGAACAGATGCAGCAGATATTCCTCAAGATCAGTGGCTATTCCTCCGATGGCTTCTTCTATGTCGATAACATTCGCCTGCAGGGTGAATATCTCGTTCACTTGGCCTACATCAACGGAGAGGATTTCTTCCCGCGTGCCACCGCCGAACAGACCAATTACACCGGGGCGGCCTGCTGCTGGATGAGCGCAAGCTATCTGAATGACGGCCCCTTCAACCAGACGCAGGAAGACATTGTCGCAACCAACACCACCGATCCAACTCATTACGGCGAAATCACGCCGCAGAGTTGTGCCGACTGGATGCCTGCGAATGCGCCGGACGGATACTATTTCTCCGCACGAAACAGCGCATCCCTGACCGATGCGGTTAAGGAAATTGTTTGCTGGATCGATAATGCTCCAGGCGCTGGCCTGAAGTCGCCGGTCTATATTCTCTGCAACACCTCTTGGTCCTACAAAGTGGTGCGTGGATTCAAAACCGACCGCAAGCCCTATGACGGTGGCTCCGGAGTTTTGGCGGCCAATCAGTTCAATCTCTATGGGCTTTGGCTGAACGATCCGATGGTTCGTGGCTTAGGTTGCAACCTCTACGCATCCGCTCAGGAAATCGGCAGCATCTATCCGCCATCGCTTGGCGATGGAACCTATTGGATGGTGGCGGAGCCTCCGGCAGATGCTGAGGAACGCACCTCGCTGGAGGAGAGTATGGAGCAGACCGGGCTCGTCCTGATTCCGCCGCTTCCCAATGAGGACGTGGCCACCTTTCTGGCGGACCCCTTAACCGGCGACGAACCGGCGCTGAATACGGTGCTGCCCTCCGAGCTGGCGCGGGATCCCGGCTTCATGGCGGCCTTTAATGCCGCACCGGTGCTGCAGTACTATGCCGTGAATACGAACCGCTCCGGTCCGTACTATCTGGCCGCCGGAGGAGAACGCGGACCCCGCAGCACCCGTTACATTCTGAAACTGTCACCGGACGGCTCCCTGCTGCAGGCCACCTGGGAAACGCAGCCCCAGTACTATGAACCCATTTCCTTAACGGTCGCCGATTGGGCTGCACGCCGCCTGCTGGTCGGGGAGAACGTGAGTCTCACCACCTCCGAACGCATCAACCTGCCCGGCGCGTCCGATTTCCACCCGGTCTGGAATCTGGAATACAACGTGGATGGTACAACCGTGGTCTCCATGGTGCGTCAGAACGTCGATTTAACTGGCGATTCAGATGGCGATGGCGCCGCTGACGGCGATGAATGGTACGCTGGCACGGACCCGGACGACAGCCTGTCGGTCTTTTCCGTCACCGGCGGCGGCGTACAGGCACTTTCGCCGGAACAGTTGGTGCTGACCTGGCCGAGCATCGCCGGAAAAACCTACGCCATCCATCGGGCTGAACGAATGGATATGCCCTTCGTGCGCATTGCTTTTGGTTTGGCAGCGACGCCTTCAAATAACATGTATACCGACACCGTGTCTGGGGTGAGTGCTTTCTACCGGATCGAAGTGGAATAAGACGTGTTATGCAACACGCAGGAAAGCGAGAGGTGGGATCATGAATCGAAGGCACTGGTTGATCGGGATACTTGGACTGTGGTCCCTGCTGGCAGTCCTCCCTGCCAGAGGAAGCGTAGTGTACGTGGCCAATGCCGGATTCGAAACGGCAGGCACCGATTCGGAATATTCCGCTGACTGGAACTATATTGAATCAGGAGTGCACATAGGCATCGGTCGGAAAGGTTGGGCTGTCCGGACCGGTGATTTCGGCCTTGTGCTGTACGGTTGGAACGCCGGAAGTTTTGGCACGGCTTGGCATAACGACATCGCCGTGGACAAGGCCAATGGGAATCGCTACACCTTCTCGATTTGGGCCTTGGCCGAAGCCAACTTCGCGACAGCCGACAGCTTCGTGAACATTAAAATCGAGCTGAAAAACAGCAGCGGAACCATTCTTGAAGAGCAAACCGTCAACATCTACAATGCCGCCAGAGCCGATCCGGGCAACTGGAATCAACACAGCGTATCCATCGTTAGCGACAACCCGGACGTCGCCTATGTGACACCGGTCATTTGGAGTCAGAACTACGCATCAGGTGCCACCGATCCGCGGGGGTTCTTCTTTGACGATGCCGAAGTAACACAGGAATGGGCCGCCCCGTAAGCGGGCGCGGAGAGGCACTCACACAAAGCTGTGAAGTCACAAAGGCGTATATCTTTGTGGAAGCGCGGGCTGCCATAAAAACGAAGAAAGAACGGTTGTGATGTGGCAGTTGGTGTGACCCAAGGTTTCTTGAGCGAAAGGGATGTTCAATCCACGCGCCCCGTGCGGGGCGCGACGGGTTAGATATAACCCATTTATGTTTATGCGGTAAGGATAAAGTTTGCGCGAACGTCGATTTGGTGCATGGGTATTTATTCAGATTTCAAAGAGCGATGGCATAACCAACAGGTGGGGTGCTGGTTACGTTTTGCGCGAACGTTTCTAGGGAAAAGGTGTGGGCTTGGGGTTCGCGCATCAAATAATGAGGGTGTCTTTTTCCAGGTTGAGGGTTTCTTTTGTTCCATGGTGTTCTACTCGGCGAGTCCAGTTGGAGCCCATGAAGTAGAAGCGAAGGCTGTCCTGCTTTGGATTAAAGAGGGCCAGGAGTTTATCTCGGAGGCGTACCCATTGGGCAGGATCGACGAGGCATTCGAAGACGGAGTTCTGGACGCGGAGTCCGAAGTCTTCACAGGTTTTGGCGACGCGCCGGAGGCGACGCTGTCCCGCTCGATCAATGGTTGAGACATCGTAGCTGACGAGGACCATCATGGGTTGGTCTCCTTTCGGTTATTTCCAGATAAAGGGTGGATAGGCTTCGAGGTCGCCTCGGATGTGGCGTGCGAGCAGGAGGGCCTGCATGTGAAAGAGGATGCCGATGGGCATTTTGTCGCCGGTGAAGGGGTGGGTGATTTCTTCTTGTTTTCGTTTTTGCCAGGCGATGAGGATGGTTTTTCGGGCTTCGTCGCGCATGGTTACGGCACCATCGGCGGCAGTTTGGAAGTCACGGGCGGAGATTTGTTTTCGATTGATTAGGGAGAGGGTAAGCCGGTCGGCGAGAACGGGGCGGAATTCTTCCATCATATCGAGGGCGAGGCTGGGGCGTCCGGGGCGATCGGTGTGGAGGAAGCCGACACAGGGATCGAGTCCGACGGATTCGAGGGCGGATCGGCAGTCGTGTACGAGGAGGGTGTAGAGAAAGGAGAGAAGGGCGTTGATTGGATCGAGGGGCGGTGGAGGCATTGTCCGGCGGATGCGCGGCGGATGAACATCTGTTCGAACTTGGTGACGGAATCCTCCGGCCCGGCTTTTTCGGTTAGGTGGAACTCGGCGTGTAGGATGTATTCCACGTCGCGCAGGAAGAGCCCGGCACGTTGCTGGCGTTGGTCTTCGATATAGATGCCGAGATCACCCGACCCTTTTTTCATGGCGGACTTGACGGCACCGGCGGGAATCACGGCGCCCACTTCGTTGCGTCGGACGGATTCCCTGCGGATGGGATTGAGGACATCGATCTGCAGGATGCGCCAGACGATGGCGGGCTTCCAGAGAATGGCCTCGAAGATGCCGCGTGCGGCGGATGGGGTGATGACGTCATACGAGACGCGTTCCTCCTTTTGATTTGTTGTCGAATTCTGCTTGTAGATATTGATCAGGCGTCACGATGGGGATGCCGTGAAAGGCCTTGAGCGGAAGGAGGTGGCGTTTATCGCCGGAGACGATGAAGTCGGCTTTTGCGGTGAGGGCGATTGCCAATATGGCATCGTCGGTGGGATCATTAGGGATGATAATTTCGTTCAGCGGTTTGGGAGTGATCAGTACGGCTTGTTGGACAAGCCAGACAACCAAGTCGCGCGGGATCATGTTTCGCTTTTGCAGTGCCTTAATGACTTTGGGGTATGATGTGATTCGTGTAAATTCTTCGAGTTGCCTGCGAGAGGTAAACAGGGATGCGTGGCCGGATTCAATCTGCTCAAGAATCTGTGCGGGTTTTCCACCCCAGATCAAGCCGGAAAGAATTACGTTGGAATCCAGAACCAGTGTGTTCTTGGCAGTCATCTCACTCGCGGGTTTGTTGTCATTTCTTTGTGTATTTCATGAATGATGTCATCCAGGTCGTCTGGGGATAGTTCGTTAGCCGATACAGGATCGGCATCAAAGCGGGATCGAATCTCATGCAGGGTTAGCGCGGGGCGGCTTTCCGCTTGCTCATAGGTCCTTTTTTCAAGCGGGATGATGCGGAAGGCCGGTTTGGAATTTTTTATAACGGTGAAAGATTCTCCCCGCTCTGCCCGCTTCACGATTGCTCCCAATGTCGTTCGTATATCTTGGACTGATATAATGGAATCCATGATCTACCTCCTTTTCGCATGGTAAAACATATGTAAATACGTATGAAATATCAAGTGATATATTCCTCCGGGTTGGCAGCGCCGATCTCACCCGGGGGGGATAAAACCGTATTTTTCGTCGTAATATAGGGGGTTTAAGGCGAAGTCGGAGGCGAGCTGTGCGACGTTGCGCAGGTGGGTTTCCAGCTCCTGCCAGTCATTTACGTTGTTGCCGAGGCTGTGCGCGTAGAATTTTCTCATCTCTTTTTCTGCCACCCATCGTTAGGCAAAGGCTAAGCAATATATAGGTGCTGCGCAATACCTATAATAGTCTGTTTCCTGGCCGATGAGATATTACACGGTATTGTGCCTAGTATTCGCAGGGGCTGCTTGAGTATAGTACGGACGATTTACATATAATAGGAGGTTGCCATGAAATCTAAGCTGAAACGGGGATTTGTTTTTTCTCAGCTTCTCGTCTTTGCGTTATTGCTTGGAGTGATTGACCTGAGAACAGGATATGAACTCAGTTTCTTTGCCTTTTATTTTCTGCCAATCGGTTTTTCGGCCTGGTATCTGGGGCGAGGCGCGTCCGTCATCATTGCCGTCTGGTCGGCTCTGGTCTGGTCTTTGGCGGATAATCTGTCCGGGCATATTTATTCAACGTATTACGCTGCCGTTTGGAATACCCTTGTCCGGCTGGGTTCTTTTCTCGCTATCAGTTGGTCGGTTTCCGCCATTGCGCAATTGCTGAGTGCAGAGCAAAAAACAACCGAAACGCTTCGAAGAAGTCTTGCAGAGATCAAGGTTCTTCACGGATTACTTCCTATTTGCTGTCAGTGTAAAAAAATTCGAACGGATCAGGGCTCCTGGCAACAAATGGAGATGTATATCAGCGCACATTCAGACACGCAATTTTCTCATGGCTACTGCCCGGAATGTTATAAAAAGGCCTTGGCTGATGCCGGATTGACCGACGAATCAGAAATCCCGGATTTAGAGGCGACCTTAATCCAGTCTCTGGAACAAAGAAAAACAAATAAGCCCGCGTGATTTATTAATGAATAGGGACGGCTCGGTGTAGGCGCACGGTCCGCGACTGTTGGCATCAAGGCTTGAGCCGAAGGAGGTTCTCGCGTGAAAAAGTTCTGTTTTTGACTTGCAGATGGATTCTCTGCGGATCATATTCCGCGCCCTTCCAACCCGGGGACTTTTTTTATTTAATCATAGGCCGTCGTTTTTTAGGCGGTGTTCAAGACAAGGTGGAGCATTATGGCAGCAACAAGGGATCTCTCGAAAGTCAGAAACATCGGCATCATGGCGCATATCGATGCCGGGAAGACGACGGTATCGGAGCGCATCCTTTTTTATTCGGGCAAGACGCACAAGGTGGGCGAGGTGCATGACGGCGCGGCGGTGATGGATTGGATGGAGCAGGAACAGGAACGCGGCATTACCATCACGTCGGCAGCGACTTCCACGACGTGGAAGGGGCATCAGATTACGCTGATCGACACACCGGGGCATGTGGATTTCACGGTGGAAGTGGAGCGGAGTCTGCGTGTGCTGGATGGAGCGATTGCGTTGTTCTGTGCGGTGGGCGGAGTGCAGCCGCAGTCGGAAAAGGTCTGGTATCAGAGCGAGAAGTACAATGTGCCGAAGCTGGCTTTTGTGAATAAGATGGACCGGGTGGGCGCCGACTTTTTCAGCGTGGTGGAGCAGATTCAGAAGGAGTTGGGGGCGAATGCGGTGCCGGTGGTGGTGCCGATCGGCAAGGAAGATAATTTCCGGGGTGTGATCGATTTGGTCACGATGAAGGCCATTTATTATGATGAGGACGACGGCGGGCAGACCTTCCGCGAGGAAGCTATTCCGGCGGAGAAGATGGAAAAGGCCCGTAAGTGGCGTGCGAATTTGGTGGAGAAGTGTGCGGAGCAATGCGATGCGCTGCTGGAAAAATTCCTGGAGGAGGGGGATCTGAGCGTGGATGAAATCCGGGGCATTCTGCGTCGTGCGACGATTGCCCGTCGGGTGGTTCCGGTGTATTGCGGTTCGGCGTTTAAGAACAAGGGCATTCAGCGTCTGTTGGATGCCGTGGTGTATTGTCTGCCCGCACCGAATGAGCTTCCGGCGGTGATTTGCGAGCGGGGGGGCGGACAGCTTGATCCGGATCCGGATGCTCCTTTTGCGGCGCTGGCGTTCAAGATCGTGGCGGACAAGCATATGGGCAAGCTGACCTATATGCGGGTGTATTCGGGCACCATTGCGGCGGGTACGAATGTGTACAACAGCAATCTGGAGAAGCGGCAGCGCATTGGGCGGCTTCTGCGGATGCACGCGAACCGTCAGGAGAATATTGACGAGGCGAGTGCGGGCGATATCGTGGCGGTGGTGGGGCTGGCGGATACCAAGACGGGGGACACGCTGTGCATGGAGGATAAACCAATTTATCTGGAGGCGATTGAGTTTCCGGCGCCGGTGATTTCGATCAGCATTGCGCCGGAGTCGCGCAATGACAACGAGAAGCTCGGAGAAGGGCTGCGTCGGTTGGCGGATGAGGACCCCACATTTACGGTGTCGTTCGACGAGGAAACGAGCGAGACCATTATCTCGGGCATGGGCGAGCTGCATTTGGAAATCATTGTGGACCGCCTGCGGCGCGAGTTCGGGGTGGTGGCGACGGTGGGCCGTCCGGAAGTGGCGTATCGCGAGACGGCGACGACCTCGATTGAAGGGCCCTACAAGCATGTGAAGCAGAGCGGAGGGCGCGGTCAGTTTGCGCATATCTATCTGCGGCTTGAGCCGTTGAATCCGGGTGAAGGATTTGATTTTGTGAATGAGATCAAGGGCGGGCACGTTCCGTCGGAATACATCCCGTCGGTGGAAAAGGGTGTGGTGAAGGGGATGTTGAGCGGGCCGTATGCGGGGTATCCGGTGGTGGATATGCGCGTGGCGCTTTATGATGGTTCATATCACGACGTGGATTCGAGCGATTTCGCGTTTCAGACGGCTGGTCGTGCCGGGTTCAAGGAACTCTTCGGCAAGGCGCGTCCGCAGTTGCTTGAGCCATGGATGTCGCTGGAGGTAACGACGCCCGAGGACTACATGGGGCCGGCCACGAGTTCGATTTGTCAGCGGCGTGGGCGCATAGAGTCGATGAGCGACCAGCATGGCTACAAGATCGTGCGAGGCATGGTTCCGCTGAGCGAAATGTTCGGCTATTCGAATGCGCTGCGCACGATGTCGCAGGGACGTGCGACGTTTTCGATGCACTTCGAGCATTACGAAGCCGTACCTTTTGCGCTGGCCGAAGAGATTGCCAAGAAACGACGCGAAGCGAAAAAAGTGCACTGATTCGGGGCCTTTTCAATAATCTTCCAATGATTGGAAAAATCCTGCGCGGTTTTTCCAATCGTTGGAACTTTTTTTGCTCATTTTTCCAATCATTCATGAACCATCTTTTTGTGTTTTTTGGCTTACGTGTTTCGGGGTGCGCGGTGTATAGAAAGAATAGTGAGCGAAGAGGAGACGGACTACGAATATGCCGCTGAAGGGATGGGCCTGTGCAGGAAGAAAACAAGGAACGCGAGCCGTTGAATATTTTGTTGCTTTGCCCGCATCAGGAATTGGGTGAGCAATTCATGCGGAACACCTGTCCGGGTGCGGCGGAATCATCCGGGGGGTTCTTGCTGGGCGATCTGCCTTTGCGGCTGGATTTGCTGGCGGGCGACCCGAAGGTCAATCCCTATTGGCATCAGCATGCTTCGGATGCGGATGCTTTGGTGATTCTAGCGCGTTTTCTGGATGCGCTTTCGATGGATTCTATGAAGGGCATTTACCGCGCCCTTCCGCTGGACACCTCCCTTCCGCCGCTGGCCTTTCTGCTGGTGCGCGATGCGGGGGAAAAGGATTTCAAGATGAGCTGTCTGGAGTGCGGCCAGAAGCTGTGGGTGCGGGATTATGACATTGGCAAGACGGGGCGCTGCCCGAGCTGCCAGGAGGCTTTTCAGATTTCGGCACAAAGTGATTACCTGCGTCGCCAGCTTGCTCTTCCCGATAATCTCCCGGTGGACCTCGTGGAGCTGGGAGATAATCACACGGTGCAGGATGCGTTGCAGCGCCTGGTGTTTCGCATTGATGACAGCCGGGTGCATGAGGAGGCGGAGGAGGTGGACGAGATGGCTCTGAAGCGGTCCACCATACGCATTCAGATTCAGGATCAACTTCAGCGGGTGCTGTCCATTCATCCGAATATGCTCTGAAGGGCCTGCATTCCTTCCACTAGTTCGGTCATGGGTAGACCGACCACGTTGGTGTAGGAGCCGTGTATTTCGCGGATTAGGTGGGCGGCTCCGCTTTGTATGCCGTAGGCACCCGCTTTGTCCATGGGGTCACCCGTTCGGACGTAGGCATCCACCTCGGACGGGGTGAGCGTTTTAAAAATGACATCGGTGGAGACGGAGAAGAGTCGTTCGGCTTCGAGGCGTTCGTTCCGTCGCAGGAGGAGGCAGACGCCGGTGATGACCTGATGGGTTTTCCCGCTGAGTTGGAGGAGCATGGTGGCGGCGTCGGCGGCGGAGGTGGGTTTTCCGAGAATGGCACCTTCGAGTGTGACGGTGGTATCGGCGGCGATGAGGAGGTGATCGGCGGGATCATCGTGCAGGGAGTTCAACACGGCGCGTGCTTTGTCGTCGGCAATGCGGCGGACGTAGGCTTCGGGGGCTTCGCGTGGGAGAGGTTCTTCGGAGACGCTTGGTGCGATGCACCGGAAGGAGAGGCCGAGTTGTTGGAGCATCTCTTTGCGCCGGGGCGAGGCGCTGGCGAGCAGGATGAATTCGGAGTCGGAAGGATTCATGGTTGAATATACCGGTTTAAAACGATTGATTTACGTTTGAAAGAACCTAAGATCGAACGCAGTTTATTAAGGCGCAATCTGTAACAGGAAGTGGTTATGTTTCATAGAATAATTGCCGGATTTATCGCAGGGGTTTTGTGGTGGAGTGTTCAGGTGGGTGCGCAGGGAATCCCGGTGGATGGGTATGCGGCAATTGTGCATGACAAGATTATTACGATTGGCGAGGTGATGGCCTATATGCGCCCGGTGGACGCGCAGTTGCGGCAGGCCTATGAAGGGGAGGAGCTGCAGCAGAAGCTGATGGAGGCGTTTGTTAAAAGCCGAGAGACGTTGATTGAGGAAAAACTGGTGATTCAGGATTTTGAGGCACGCGGGTTGGTGATCCCAGAGCAGTTGATTGATGAACGGATCAATTCGATTATTCATGACCGGTTTGATGATGATCGTGCGGCTTTTCTGGAGGCACTGGCCTCGCAGCGGATGACCCGGGAAGAGATGCGCAATCAGGTGCGCGAGGGGTTGATTTTAATGATTTCGCGTCGGCAGGAGGTGAGCGACCGGGTGGACATTTCGCCGATGGCCCTGCAGGAGGCTTACGAGGCAGATTTGGAGCGTTATCGCGAACCGGGTAAGATCAAGCTGCGGATGATTGTGATCAATCCGGTCAAGACGCCGGCGGAGCTGGAGGTCAAGCAGCGGGAGATGGATGAAATTCTCCAGCAGTTGGCGGATGGGCGTGATTTTGGGGAGCTGGCCAAGGAAGTGTCCGAGGATAACAAGGCGCAATATGGGGGCGACTGGGGCTGGATTGAAGCGGGCAGTCTGCGTGCGGAATTGGCGGCCGTGGCGATGGAATTGACGCCGGGTAAGGTGAGCGATGTGGTTGAGCTGGAAGGCGCCAACTATCTGTTGCTGGTGGAGGAGCGCAAGGATCCCTCGGTGACGCCGCTGGATGAGGTGCGCAGTCAGATCGAGCGCGAAATCAGTATGAAAGAGGAAGAGCGTCTTTACAATCAGTGGATCAACCGGCTTCGGGAAAAGTACTACATTCAGATTGTGAATTGAATGGCATGATCCGCCTGGCCATAACCTTTGGAGATCTGAACGGTATCGGGCCGGAAATTGCCTTGAAGGCGGTGTATGGATGCCGATGGCCGGCGGCCCTTCGTTTTGTTTTTGTTGGGGACGAGCGTCTTCTTTACGCTTTGTCCGAATCCCTTGGTTTTCCCAAGCCGCCGCGCTGGGCACCCGGAGAGGATTGGCCGGCGAGGCGTCGGGCGGTGGTGTGGGCGCCGGCGAACGGGGTGCCGGACTGCACGCCGGGGCGCGTTACGTCGGCGGCTTCGCGGGTGGCGGTGGAGTGGATACGCCATGCCGTGCTCGCGGCGCAGGCGGGTGAGGTGGATGGGGTGGTCACAGCGCCAATCTGTAAGGAAGGTCTCAAAAAGGCGGGTCTGGACCTGCCGGGCCACACGGAATTTTTGGCGGAGCTTACGGGAACCAAGCGCTATGCGATGATGCTGATGGGCGGTCCGTTGCGCGTGATTCTGGCGACGCGGCATGTGCCGCTGAGTGAGGTGCCGGGGCGGTTGACGGCGGCGTGCATTCGGGAGGCGGCGACGCTGGCCGACGAGGGGTTGCGCTGGCTGGGTGTGGCGTCGCCACGCATTGGGGTGTGCGGGTTGAATCCGCACGCGGGCGACGGGGGGGCGTTGGGTGGCGAGGAAAAAAGTTTTATTGCGCCGGCGGTGCGTGCGCTGCGTCGTTTGGGGTTGGATGTGAGCGGTCCGGTGCCTTCGGATGTCATTTTTTATCAGGCGTTGCGTGGGGATTACGATGCGGTGGTGGCGATGTATCATGATCAGGGGCTGGGGCCGCTGAAGATGATTGCGTTCGAGGAGGGCGTGAATCTGACACTCGGGCTACCGATGGTGCGCACCAGTCCCGATCACGGTACGGCGTTTGACATTGCCGGAAAGAATCAGGCCAATCCGGCCAGCATGGCGGCGGCGATTCGGGTGGCGGCATCGCTGGCGGCGAAGCCGAATCCATGGGCGGCAAAGGGGCGCGGATGAATCTGAACAGTCCGGTGCAGGTGAGGCGCTATCTGAAGGAATGCGGGTTCACGCCCAGTAAAAGCATGGGGCAGAATTTTCTGGTGGATGGGAATATCCGCGACCAGATTTTGAAATCGGCGGGTTTGGATGGTGGTGAGCGGGTGGTGGAGATTGGTCCGGGGCTTGGTATGCTGACGCAGGGCCTGCTGGAGCGCACGAGCGATTTGTTGGCCATTGAGAAGGATACGGCGTTGTGCGGGCATTTGCAAAAGCGGTTTGAGGGGGCGTTGGCTTCGGGGCAGATGCAGTTGATGGAGGCGGATGCGCTGGATGTGGATTGGTCGGCGATGGTGGAGTCGGGCCGTACGCACATGATCTCGAATCTGCCGTATGGGGTGGGGAATCGGATTCTGGTGGATGCGGCACTTGGGGCGATGGTCCCGGAGCGTATCACGGTGATGGTGCAGCGCGACGTGGCCGAACGCATGATGGCCGGGCCGGGCGGTAAGGAATTCGGCGTGCTCTCGCTGTTTCTTCAATTGCGTTATGATGTGAGCCTGATTCGGCACGTCAGCCCAACGTGTTTTGTTCCCGAGCCTCGCGTGTGGTCGAGCGTGGTGAGTTTGCGGCGGAATTTGGGTAACGATGCGGGCTTGCGCAGCATCTCGGAGTATCGGCTTCTTGTTCGCGACTGTTTTTCGTGTCGGCGCAAGCAGATGCAGGTCATCCTGCACAAACATGCGCACACGGGATGGAGCGCAGAGGAGGGGCGTGCCGCGCTCGAAGGCGCGGGAGTGCCGCCAGCGGCGCGGCCGGAAACGGTGCCGCGTGAGGCGTGGATTGCGCTTGCAAATGCCTTGTATGACCGGCGCAAAGAGAATGCAGGGTGAAGGCACATAAAGGAGTAATGCGATGAAAAAGGCGATGCGGTGGTCTGTTTTGTTTGCTGGAATACTTGTGGGATGGGCTTCGGCTGCGGAGCCGGTGACGGATGTGGCGGCGGATTATTTTCAGGCGGGTGCGTTCACGTTGCAGGCCGGCGTGGCGGCTTCTTTTGTGGAAAACCAGGACGAATCGGAGATCTGCCCGGGATTCATGTTTGGTCTGTTGCAGATGCAGTATACTACGCCGGAGCGCGCGGGTTTGCAGTTCGGGGCTTGGTGGCTCGGGGCCAAGAATATCTGGCAGAATCATCCGGATGACTACGATACGATTTACACTCAGGACAGCGATCTGCGCGAACTCTATGCCAAGTGGAATACCCCCTTCACGAAGAGCAGTATTCAGGCGGGGCGCTTCAGAATGAAAATGACCGGACTGGACGGCAACTCGCACCAGGGTGCCGAAGTGATTAATCAGGATATTCCACATCTTACCCTGCGTGCGGCGGTGATTGACCGCTGGATCAATAATGACCGGGTGGATATGTTCTACAAGGGTATCACCGGATGGGTGGATGCGAACGATGTGCGCGAGGGCTCGGGCCGCGAATACTGGTTGGGTTCGGCGGCCTTTGATTGGAATAAGCAGGCGGGCATTACGCCGTTCATTGGTTACCAGGAAGACGTCATGGCGATGTACGGGGCGGACCTGTATGTGGCGCACAAGCTGGACGAAGAGCGGACCGTTGGAATGAATGCCACGATGGTGGTGTATGGCAATGAAACACCGCACGAGGTGCAGCCGGACTACGACGATGTTTTTTCATGGCTTGTTCATAGCTATGTCACCCTGAACACGAACCTCATGCTGGGGCTGGGTTGGTATGGCGTTAGCGATGACCGGGGTAATATTGCGGCGGGCCTTTTCGATACGTTTGATCCGTTGGAAGAGGACCGGACGATTCCGTATAACGACCAGAACAATGCCCAGCTCTATTACGCCGATGCAACCTGGAGTTTCGATCCGTTTGATTTCACGCTGGTTTACGGCTATGGGGTGAACGATGCTATCGGTGTGAGGTCGCACGAGGTGGACGCGGTGCTGTCCGTGGAACTGACCGAGAGTCTGCAGGCCAAGGCCTTTGCCACCTATAACACGTATTCGGGCGACGAAGTGTCCGACTACACCAAGATGGGTCTCAGCCTGATCTATACCTATTGATGCACTATTTGGGCGTTTCCTTTTGCATGGATGGGGTCCGGCGGGTAACATGCCGCGCATCATGACCAAGCAGGACACCCCGATGATGCAGCAGTACCGCGCCCTCCGGAAAAGCATTCCAGAGGATACGATCCTGTTCTTCCGGATGGGGGATTTCTACGAGATGTTTTTCGACGACGCCCGCGAGGCGTCGCAGATTCTGGACATCGCGTTGACCAAGCGCAGCAATGTGCCGATGTGCGGCGTGCCGTTTCACGCCTCGGAAGGGTATCTGGCCAAATTCATCCGTGCCGGAAAGAAGGTGGCCATCTGCGACCAGATGGAAGATCCTTCGCAGGCAAAGGGCATTGTGCGCCGCGAAATTACGCGCGTGGTGACGCCTGGAACGATCCTCGAAGAACAGGTGTTGGACTCGAACCGGCATAACTATCTGGCCGGTCTCTGCCGCCAAGGCACGGCCTTTGGATTGGCCCTGCTGGACCTTTCCACCGGCTCGTTCTGGCTGGAGGAAACGGAACACGCGGACGCCATTCGCGATAATCTGATGCGCTACGCGCCCTCGGAATGTCTGATTCCAGAGTCGCTGCGCGATGATCCAGAAATTTCCGGCCTGCTGGCTTCGGCCCCGCAAACCGTGCTTACTTCGCACGAGGATTGGCCCTTTGAGTATGCCTCGGCCAACGATTTGCTCACGCGGCATTTTCAGGTGCATTCGCTACAGGGATTTGGTTGCGAGGCCTATCGTTCGGGAGTGGGCGCGGCTGGCGGCGTGCTGCATTATGTGAAGCAGGAACTGCACCGAAACACGGATCATATTCGGCGGATGTGGGTGGTGAATGCCTCGGATTATATGCTGCTGGATGATTCGACGATTCAGAATCTGGACCTGGTGAACACACGCGGCGTAGGGCGTCGTGGTGTGTCGGTGACGCTGCTCGGAGTGCTGGATTCCACGAAGACACCGATGGGTGGGCGGCTGCTGCGCGAGTGGTTGCTGCGTCCGTTGGCGGATGCGGAACGGATTGTAGAGCGCCACGATGCAGTGGATGTGCTGGTCAACGATTGGCGTCTGCTGGAGGAATTGCGCGGACTGCTGAGCGGGGTGAAGGATATGGAGCGCCTCATTTCCAGGTTGAGCGCGGGGGGCGGAAACGGGCGAGATTTGCGCGCGGTAGGTTCTTCGCTCGAGGCCCTTCCGGCGCTGCGGGAGTGTCTGGCCGGGCGGGATACTCCGCTGCTTTCGGCCATCCGCGAGGGCATCGAGCCGCTGCCGGACGTGGTCGCCTGGATTGAACGTGCGCTGGTGGATGAGCCGCCGATTACCATTAAGGAGGGCGGGCTGCTGCGCAAGGGGTATCACCAGGAGCTGGATGAGCTGCGCGAAGCGGCGTCGTTGGGGCGCCAGTGGTTGGCCGATTATCAGGCGCGGGAGCAGGAGCGCACGGGGATCAAGTCGCTGAAGGTCCGTCACAACAAGGTCTTTGGTTATTACATCGAGATCACCAAGAGCAATCTGGAGTTGGCGCCGGAGGATTACATCCGAAAGCAGACGTTGGTGAATGCGGAACGGTTTATCACCCCGGAGCTGAAGGAATACGAGAACCGTATTCTCGGCGCGCAGGATCGGGCGGGGGATTTAGAATACGAGCTTTTTTTGGAGGTGCGGGCGGCGGTGGTGGCGCACATGGATTCCATTCAGCAGACGGCGGCGCAGGTGGCGTCGCTCGATGTGCTGGCATCGCTGGCAGAACGCGCCCGCGCTCTGCGCTATACCCGCCCCGTCATGAACAACGGAACCAACCTGATCATTCGGGATGGTCGGCATCCTGTGATCGAGCAGATGCCCGATGCCGAACGGTTCGTGCCGAATGATGCGCATCTGGATACCGACCAGAACCAGTTGATACTCATCACGGGGCCGAACATGGCGGGGAAATCCACCTACATCCGACAGGTGGCTCTGATCGTGATCATGGCTCAAATGGGTTCCTTCGTGCCGGCGTACGAGGTGGAAGTGGGCGTGGTGGACCGGGTGTTTACGCGGGTTGGCGCGAGCGACGATCTCGCACGCGGGCGCAGCACTTTCATGGTTGAGATGCAGGAAACCGCCAACATCCTGAACAATGCCACCACGCGCAGTCTGATTGTGCTCGATGAAATCGGGCGGGGCACCAGCACCTATGACGGCATCAGCATCGCTTGGGCCGTGGCGGAATATCTTCACCAGCACGAAACCGTAAAGGCCAAAACACTCTTCGCCACGCATTATCATGAGCTGACCGATCTCGCGCTCACCATGCGCGGCGTGAAAAATTACAACGTATTGGTGCGCGAAAAAGAGGACACGATCGCCTTTTTGCGCAAGATTGTTCCGGGTGCCGCTGATAAGAGTTACGGCATTCAGGTGGCGCGTCTGGCCGGTTTGCCGGACCGAGTGATCGAGCGTGCCAAGGAAATTCTGGCGAACCTCGAGGAAGAGGAATACAGCGAAACCGGCCAGCCGCAACTGGCGCAGAAACGAGTGCGAAAAGACAAGACGGTGCCGGGCCAGATGAGTCTCTTCGAGGGCTTCTAACAGGACGGAGGGCCTGGGCCCGCCATCCTGTTAGTCCACCAAAACTTCTTTTTTTAGCTGTGCATGGACGGTGCATGTGATACGTTTCCCGCGTTTCTGAAATCGTTGTGAACGGACCATGTTGGCTTGCAGGACTGCGGGGTTGGCTGCGTGTATGAGTGACGGAGTACAAGACGATAAATTACTTGCTGCTGTAACAGGCGATACGGCGTACATCGTTGTACGCGGGCGGGCAACCTTCAAGATCAGTCCCGGCGTGAAAAGGCTATTCACCAATCTCACGGACAAGGGCGTTCGGCAATTCATTCTAGACATGTCGGATTGTCCGGGCATGGACAGCACATTTATGGGCGTGGTCGCCGGACAGGCCATTCGCTTGAAGGCCCATAATGGTTCCGTGGTTATGATCCATCTCTCTCCTTATCTGCGCGGTTTGATTGCTACGCTGGGGTTAGATACGCTGGTGGAAGCGCACTGCGTGGAAAATATCCACGAGCAGTTGGATGTGAAGGAACTGATCGCACAATGCAAACCGATCTCCACGGAGATTCTTTCCGCCGCGCGGGATGTCAGCGCAAGGACCATGCTGGACGCGCACGAGACGCTGGCCCAGCTGCTACCTGAAAATGAAGAAAAGTTTAGGGATGTGCTGAAATATTTGCGGGAGGAGTTGTCCCCGCCGAATGATCCCACCTCTTCTTCTTCTTCTGATGGCGGCGATGCTACGGTGATTTCGTGACCGGAACCATGATCCAGGTTTGTTTTTTTGCAGTGGCCCCAACGATTCTGCTGGTTTTGTTTATTCGGGTGTCGCGCCGTCATCGCGCACTGCGGCAGCGCTGTGCGGCCATGCTGCAGGAAAAAGAGCTTATTTACGGCTTTGTGCATGATGTGGCGGAGGTGTTTGCCGATGCCGACAGTATCGAGCTGCCTCAGATGCTTAAACGGGTTCTCTTTTATGCGCTGAGAACCGGTCAGGCCGGGGCTGGGGCCATTTACATGGTCGGGTCCGACGGGGAAACGCTGCAGGCGGCCACGGTGTCGGGTCTGCTTCCGCCGCTGATGCCGGATGCCAGTCTGGATTTGAATCAGGTGACGCGCAAGGCGGAACACATTGTCCAGCATCTGCGTAATCGCCCGATCCGCCGGGGTGAGGGTCTGGTGGGCGAGGTGGCCGATCTGGGTACGCCGATCCTGATTGAAGATGGCGCGCGCGACGCCCGGTTGCCGCAGTATGACGCCGAATTTCTGAAGATGCGCTCGCTGATTTTGATTCCCATGCGGTTTCATCAGGAGGTACTGGGTGTGCTGGTGGTGGCCAATCGTGTGGATGGGAAACCTTTCTGCGAGGCGGATATGAATCTGCTACAGGCCCTGGCGGACCAGGCGACCGTCTCCATTCATTTCGTGAAATTGCGTGAAGAGCTGAATGAAAAACAGCGTATTGACCATGATTTGAATCTGGCCCGCAGCATTCAGGCCTCGCTGCTGCCCAAGGAACTGCCCCATATCGAAGGATTGGAGCTGGCGGCGTTCAATGTACCCGCCCAGCAGGTGGGCGGGGATTATTACGATGTGTTTTCGGTGGATGAAGAGTGCCTGGGCATTGCCATTGCCGATGTATCGGGCAAGGGGATCAGCGGTGCCATTATGACGGCACTTTGTCGTAGCGTTTTGCGTGCCCAGGCCCGAAATCGGCACAGTCCGTCCGAGGTGCTTCGAGAGGTTAATCACATCATGCAGGAGGATGTGGCCGAGGATATGTTTATTACCATGCTTTACATGGTGTTCAACACCAGGACGCGTGAACTGACGCTTGCGCGCGCTGGGCACGAACGCCCGCTGCTTGTCGGGCAAGAAATGGACAGCGCGACGGAGGTCCACTCGGCTGGCGCCGCCATCGGCCTGGTGGCCAAAGAGGATTTTGACCTATTGCTCGACGAGGTGCGGATTCAGTTGAATCCCGGATCGGTCCTGGTGGCCTATACCGATGGGGTTACCGAGGCGTTGAATGCTGAGCATCAGGAGTGGGGCATTGATTCGTTTAAGGAGGCCATTCGGGTGGCCGCACGCGAAGGTGCGCACAGCGTGTTGAACAATGTGCAGCAGCGGTTGATGCGATTTGTTGGGGAAACGTCACAATATGATGACATGACAATGATTGCTTTACGAGTGATGCCGTAATAGTTTATATAGCAAGAAAACGTCGCAGGTTGGAGGAAAACGAGAATGAAAGAATGTGTAATCAATGTAGAAGAACGGGATGGCGTCTACATCCTGCATCTGGATGGATCGCTGGACGCGTATTCGTTTCCGAATCTGGAGGCGCAACTTAAGAATCTGAAGGAAAAGGATCACAACAAGGTGGTGCTGGATTGTTCGGGGCTGGATTATATTCACAGTGCGGCGTTGGGTGCCTTTATCGGCTTTGCCCGCATGTCACGTGAGCGCAAAGGTGACCTGAAGTTGGTGAACCTGTCGCCTAAAATCTACAACATCGTGGAACTGCTGGGCTTCCATAAAATTTTAGAAATACACAAGGATTTAGACCAGGCCGTGGCCAAATTCGGCTGAACGATATAGAACAAGGAGGGCAGCATGAGCGATTTGAAAAATACAACCGTCGAATGCGGCGTAGTGACGTTGGAAATACCCGCCCGATACAGTTTTCTCCGAATCGTACGGCAAGCGGTTTCCGCTGTTAGTGTCCATGCAGGCATCTCCGAATTTCGCGCTGCCGAGCTGGAAATGGCCGTGGACGAGGTCTGTTCCCGGATTGTGGAGACCCGCACCGCCCAGCAAATGGGGAATGTCCCCATCCGTATCAGCCTGATTCAGGAGTCGGATCGCGTGGTGGTCGAATTTTCGTCCGTGTCACCGGATGTCGGATTCAATGAAAACGACGGGATCCAGCCGGAAACCATAGATACCCAGACCAGTCTGAACGATCTGAGGTCCTACGTCGTCAAGCGCTTTGTGGATACGCTGGATATTCAGCCGGGGGCCGGAAGAGACTTCAGCCTTCGCCTGACCAAAATTCTGTGATGGACCTCGGGCTCGGGTGCCCATTCAGGCAGGCGTAAGCGGACTTAAACCGGAAGGTCAGCGTTCCTGCTGTCCTTCCAATGCCTTTTTTCAATGCGAGGAATTATGAATAAAAAGGAAAAAACAACAGAAGAAGCGTGCGGGCAACAGGAGATGGCGGAGTGCGTTCCTTCTGATAAAACGCTGGATGCGTCCGCCGGAGAGACCAGCGCACAGTCAGCGGAGGGGGCGGCATCGCTTTCCGCCCAGACAGAACAGGTGCAGCAGCAGATGCTCCGCCTACAGGCGGATTTTGATAATTTCCGCAAGCGGGTAACCCGCGAGCGTGCCGATTGGTTTCAGCGGGCCAACGAAGAACTCATGCTGGAGCTTTTGCCTGTGGTGGACCATTTTGAAATGGGCCTGAATACGGCCCGTGAACACCAGATTGATGCAGCCGTACAGGAAGGATTCAAGCTGGTGTACGATCAACTGCTTTCCGTCTTGGGCAAGTTCAACCTACAGACCATGGATGCCGTGGGCCAGGCCTTTGATCCGCACCGCCATGAAGCGGTAACGCACTTGCCATCCGACTCCGTGGAGGAGGGGCATGTGATGAATCAACTCCGGCGGGGCTATCTGCTGGGCGATAAATTGTTGCGTCCGACCCAGGTGGTCGTGTCCAGCGGCAGAGTGCCGAATCAGGCCTAGGGAGGAACACGGATGGCAGCGGGAAAAAAAGATTTTTACGAAGTACTGGGGATCGGGCGCACCGCATCGGCGGAGGAAATTAAAAAAGCCTACCGCAAGATGGCGGTGAAATACCATCCCGACAAAAACCCCGGCGACCAGAAGGCGGAAGAACAGTTCAAGGAAATTTCCGAGGCGTATGAAGTGCTGAGCGATGCGCGTAAGAAGCAGCAGTACGACCAATTCGGGCATGCCGCCTTTTCCCGCAGCGGCGGCATGGGTGGCGGTTTCAGCTCCGCGCATGGAATCGACCTGGAAGAGGCGCTGCGCACGTTCATGGGTGCCTTTGGTGGCGGAGGGAGTATTTTCGAGGATTTCTTTGGCGGCAGTGGCGGCGGACGAGGCGGACAGCGCGGGGCGCGCGGGCCGGTTCGGGGCTCCGACATGCGCTATGATCTCGAAATAGATTTTGAGGATGCCGTACTTGGCGCCCAGTGTGAAATATCCTTTCTGGCCATGCGTGAATGTGATGCGTGCAGCGGATCGGGTGTGGAGCCGGGCACGCACAAGGAGTCCTGTCGCCATTGTAATGGGAGCGGCGTGGTGGAGACTTCGAACGGCTTTTTCCACATGCGTCAGGGGTGCCCGGTATGCGGTGGTGCGGGCGAAGTGATCAAGACGCCCTGCAAGAGCTGCAAGGGCGCGGCCCGCATCAAAGAGCGCCGGAAGCTGACCATCACCATCCCGTCCGGCGTGGAGACCGGTTCGCGGCTTCGCGTGGCCGGCAAGGGCGAAGGAGGCATGCACGGAGGCCCACCCGGTGATTTGTATGTGATTCTGCATGTGCGGGCTCATACGCTCTTCAAGCGGTTGGACGATGATATTTTCTGCGAGATTCCGATTCCGTTGGATGTGGCAGCGCTTGGCAGTGCGGTGCGTGTGCCGACCATCCATGGATTTGCCAACCTGAAAATTCCTTCCGGCACGGAAAATGGCAAGGTGTTTCGTCTGCGCGGGAAAGGGATTGTGAATCCGCGCAATCACACCAAAGGGGATCATCATGTGCGCGTGATGATCGAGGTGCCGGGCCATCTGAACGGGGCACAAAAGAAAAAACTTCAGGAACTGGCGGATGCTCTCGACACGGGGCACTATCCCCAAAATGTGGAATTTTACAAGCAGGCGGATAAGTTTTACGAGCGCAAGGGTGGAAGCGCCCAAGCGGAGGAGTGACGCGGGGGCCCGGACTCGGGAGGAACGGCATGACGGCAAAAATTCTGGACGGCAATCAGATTGCGCGAGAAATGCGCGGGGAGATTCGTCAGCGAGTGGATGCGTTGAAGGGGCGTGGCGTGGTGCCAGGGCTGGGCGTACTGCTCGTGGGGGATGATCCCGCCTCGCGCTCCTATGTGACGGCCAAGGAACGCGCCTGCGAACAGGCGGGAATGTATTCCTCGGAGATTCGCCTGGCCGCCGATGCGACGCTTGCCGGCATTCTGGAGGTGGTGAACGATTTCAACCGGGATGCCCGCATTCACGGCATTCTGGTGCAGCTTCCCCTGCCGGATGGAAAAATGGAGCAGACGGTGCTCGAGGCGATTGATCCGGCAAAGGACGTGGACGGGTTTCACCCCGTCAACGTGGGCAAAATGATGCTGGGCTTACCGACCTTTCTGCCCTGTACGCCACATGGCATTCTGCACATCCTGAAGCGCTCGGGCATTGAGACCTCGGGGCGGCATGTCGTGGTGGTTGGGCGCAGCAATATTGTGGGGCGTCCTCTGGCCAATATGCTTTCCCAGAAAAGCGCCTTTGGCGATGCCACGGTCACGATTTGCCACACGCGCACTCGGAACTTGAGCGATTTTACGCGGTCGGCGGATATTTTGATTGCGGCGGCGGGCCGTCCGAACACGATTACAGGTGACATGGTTCGGGAGGGCGCGGTGGTGATTGACGTGGGGGTCAACCGCGTGGAAGACGCCACCAGAGAACGTGGATACCGCCTGACCGGTGATGTGGATTTTGAGGCCGTCAAGGAAAAGGCCTCCGCAATCACTCCCGTGCCGGGCGGCGTGGGCCCCATGACGATCACCATGTTGCTGTACAACACCGTCGAATCGGCAAAACGTACCTTGGACGAGACCTGACACAACCGTTGAGATTTTCTACTTTGAATATACTGACAAGATACATCACACGGGATTACGTGGTCACCTTTCTGATGACCATTATGGTGTTCACCTTTGTCATGTGCGTGGGCACCGTGATCAAGGCGATCGACCTGATTTCGCGCGGGGTCTCCCTGATGGTTTTCCTGCAGGTCTTTGCCGCCAACATCCCGTTTATTCTTTCGTTCACCATACCCATGAGTTCATTGACCACGGTGCTGCTGCTCTTCAGCCGCTTGTCGCTGGATGGGGAAATCACCGCGATGAAAGCCTCGGGACTGACCATGTGGCAGATCGTATCCGGGCCGGTGATGGCGTCGATCCTGCTGTCCATGTTTTGTGTGTATCTGAACAGCTATGCGGCCCCCAACAGTCATTTTGCGAATCGGCGGATACTGCGTACGGTGGGCGTGGAGGAACCCGTGAATCTGCTGGAGGAGGGGCGCTTCGTAAAAGACTTCCCCGGCCTGATGATCTACGTGGGAAAGAAAGACGGAAACCGGGTGGAAGATGTCGTGGTGTATGAAACCGGGAACGAGGGAGCCGTCCGTAGCGTACGGGCTCAAAGTGGCACGATTACCAGCGATGAGGACGCCCGGGCCCTGCTGGTGGAGCTACTGGATGTGCGTATTGATCAACCCAGCAAGGATGATCCGATGGACCTCTCCAAGTCCCGGCAGGTCAACGCCAAACGCTACCCTGTACGACTCGATTTTTCCGAAATGTGGGATGATGAGAACATACAGAAAAAAGTGCCGGATCTGACGATGACCGAGCTGATTTCCAACATCCGCAACATCCGGCAGGCGTATCCCGAGTTGAATGAAGAGGACCTGCTTCATCAGAAAATGAAGATGCTGGTCTCGGCCAATGAGCGCCTGGCGCTTTCGCTGTCCTGTTTCGCCTTTACTATTCTCGGGATTCCGCTGGGCATGAAATCACGGCGGAAGGAATCGTCGGTGGGTGTGTTGATCAGTTTGGGTGTTGTTTTTCTGTTTTACCTGTTCATCATCATTGCCGATTCTCTGATACGTCAGCCGCAATGGCATCCAGACCTCATTATCTGGCTGCCGGTGATCCTTTCCGAGCTGATCGGCTTCGTGTTGATAAAAAAACTGAACTGAATGTCTATGACGCTCAAATCCTCCACAATCAGCCGAAACATTCTGTTGCTCTGGAGCGGGTGTGTTTTTCTCATGGCGGCGATTCTCTATGCCGATCTGTCGATTCCCTTGGGCGTTGCGATGGGGGTTCCCTACGTTGCGGTGGTGCTGATCTCGCTCTGGCTTCCACGTAACGCCACGGTGTTCGTGGCCGTGCTTTGTTCGGTGCTGACCATCGGGGTTCCTTTCTACCAACCGGAAGTCCCCGAGTTGTGGAAGGCGCTGACGAACCGTGGGTTGGCCGTGTTTGCCATCTGGGTGACGGCCGGACTCGGACTCTGGAGGCGAAGGGCCGAAGAAAAACGCGCCGAAGCAATTCGTGGGCGGGAGAAGGTTCTGAATGAGCTGCATATCCTTCGCGGGCTCCTACCTATTTGCGCATCCTGCAAGAAGATCAGGAACGATCAGGGCGATTGGACGCAGTTGGAGCGGTATATTCATGATCATTCGGAAGCCGAGTTCAGTCACGGCATTTGCCCGGAGTGCTTTGAAAAACTCTATCCGGATTTTATGGACGACCCTCCCGCCCCGGCGCCATAAAACGCACCGCTGCACTCATCCCCTAGTTGAAAAAGGAAAAGCGATGAGAGATGCCGACCAAATGAAAAAGTTGAGGAAACGATACATCCAGCTTGTCGAGATGCACGGAGAAGAAGTCGCGGAATTCAAGTCATTCAAGAAGTCGTTGCTCGATCAGAACCGGGCGCACCGGCAGGCGTGCATCAAAACGTATACAAAGATGATTTCCAAGATCGAAAAAAGCGCAAAAAACGACTGATTTTACAAAAATATCCGCGAAAACACAAAAAATGAGGTGCAGAACCGCGAATGGACGCCAATGCACGCGAATTTTGAGAGGGATGCTGTCCTCAGCGTCCTGTTATTTTTTACCAGCTCATTCCTTCCCACACGTATTTTTTGTATAAAAAGCCAAAATAAAAACGTTCTACTTAACTTTGGTTATGCACGGCGGTATATTTGTTGGTCTATGGGCAATTAGATGGTTTAAACGACGTTTAAGATGGAGGAGCGCTTCGCATGAAAACAAAAACAAGGGATACTTGTGGGATAATGGCTGGTTGGTTGGTTTTACTCTTTGTGGTGATGGTTTTCTTTCCGCAGGGGTCCGTTCAGGGTGCGACGGTGCATGTTTCCCGCTTCTGGCATAATCATCAGCCGCTCTATTGGCCGGAATGGAACAGTAATGGCGACCAAACGTCGCGCGGGCAGTACGCATGGGATTCCATTGTACTCAAATCGGGGCAGAATTATGGCGGAATCAGCCCGGTCGATCACCCCGAGAATGATCTGAACGCGATTTTCAGCATAAATGACCGTATTGCGGCGTATCAGGATCGTCCGAGGGCGTCGGTCTCGAAGGTGGCTAATACGGCGGGATTCGCCATGAGTTATTCGGGGTCGCTGATTGATAATGTGCGCCAACTGGGCGGCGGCGGGCATCTGGGCTACGGTAGCTACTGGAACAGCGGCAACACGGAAGCCCGCAAGTGGACGACTCCTTCGGGCGGGCCGCGCCTTGATATGGTCGGTTTCACCTATCACCATTCGCTGGGGCCGCTGCTGCCGAAGTCCGTCTTTCGCAAAGAGATTCAGATTTTCAAGCAGGCGTGGTGGAAGGCGTGGGATGGCGCTGGCGACCTGAGCGATCATTCCAAGGGCTTTTTCCCCACGGAAATGGCGTATACGCGCGATATGATTGATGTGCTGGTGGACGAGGGTTACGAGTGGGTCATCGTGGCGAGTCATCATATCAGCCGTACGTGCCCGACGTATCTGGACCAGGCCGATCCGGAAGGTTCCTACAACATTTTTTCGAGTCCTCCGAACAAGGCGGATATGCTGGGTCCCTCGCCGACGAGCGGTTGGTGGTATGACAGTCCCAATCCCGGGAATTGCGCGTGGAATGTCTCGCCCTACGGCTATCAGCTTCACAAGGTCAAGTATGTGAACCCGGAAACCGGCGCGGAAAAGACGATGGTGGCGGTGCCTTCGGACGACGTGCTCAGCTATCAGGCGGGCTACAGCGGTGCGCAGGTGGGCAAAATTTCGGGCAGCATTGCTCCCTATGCGACGGATGCGAACAACCCGGTTATGATTTTACCTTCGACGGATGGCGACAATGCTTGGGGCGGTGGATACACCTCGTGGGAAGAGGCCACACCCAGCTTTTTCAGCGATTGCCAGAACAACGGCTACCAGACCACGACTATTCAGGATTTTGTGAATCAGTATGGCGGCAACGCGGGAGTGGCGCACATCGAAGATGGTGCCTGGATCTTCCCGGAAATGTGCTACGGCTCGCCGAACTTCATGAAATGGATCGAACCGCCGCTCTATAATGTGGCCGCCGGTGCGACGAATCGTTATCCGGGCACGCAGGCCGACATGGA
The DNA here is from genome assembly GCA_964490935.1 of uncultured Verrucomicrobiota bacterium. Taxonomy (GTDB): domain Bacteria; phylum Verrucomicrobiota; class Kiritimatiellia; order RZYC01; family RZYC01; genus JAQVYB01. The sequence goes on along the minus strand of CAZBEO010000017.1, from coordinate 9,884 downwards.
GACCCCCGGCTTTGCGCTGAAGTTCTTCAGCTACGCCCCGCTGATGGCGGGCGCCAACTGGTGCGAAACGGCGGAACAGATTCTGGTGGACGAAGGCGGCTCGGTGGAGGCGTGGAAAATTCAGTCGCCCTACGATTGGAACGGTACCTGGACCTCGCCCAACGACGTGGAGTTGGCCTGGCATATTTATCTGATGGGGCTCGATTCGGGCTTCAATTATTACGGCGGCCTCGGCAATGACGACGAGGACAAGCCCGCGCTGGCCACCCGACGCGCCATTGACAAACTACAGAGCTTTATGTCCACTCGCATGGATCAGGACCGCACCGGCCCAACCGCCCTCAAGCCGCAGCGCTTTCCCTACAATCCCGGCGCCTACACCTTCGGTTGGTTCAACCGTATTCCCGGTGGCGATGAGCGCTTCCTGAAAAAAATGCCGTCCGAATTTTACATCTGGTCGCATGTGTATGACCTCTCAGGCGTGCAGAGTGTGAACCTGAAAATCCGACGCGATAAAAATGGTGTCCGCTCGCTGGCCAACAACCAGAACGTGACCTATGCGGGTGGAAGTGACGTGGAAAGCTGGATTTCCATTCCGATGACGAAGCGTGTGCTGCCCCATACGCGCACCACGCTCAACACGGCCGCCGACAATGGGCAAATTGATTATTTTGTGTTCGATCCGGCCTTCTGGGCCGATCCGATCATCGCCGACTACTATTTTGCGCGCGTGGACAATGAGTCCCTCCCGGGCTTCCGTGGCAATTTGTTTGATTACTACATCGAGACCACGGATACGCGCGGCAACGTCACGAAAACGGAAATTCAACATGTATGGGTCGAGGATGATGGCGTGTCGCCTTCTTCCAGCGCGACGTTTTCGTCCGATCCGAACAACTGCTCGCCCCTGACGCTTACCTTCAATGCTGCGGGCGGCCCGCTGGAAGGATTCTCGCCGGTCTATATGCAGATCAACTTTACTGGAACCACCTGGAACCTCTATCAGATGAGCAGTGTTTCGGCGGATGTCTGGAGCTATACCGTTCAGGACGTGCCCAGCAATTCGACGGAAGTGGAGGTCTGGTTCCAGAATGTCTCGGGTGGCACCGTGGATTCGCGCAACGGACTGAACTGGTCCACGCCGATACGCGATTGCAATGCGCCGGTGGGCCCCTCCGCCATCGTGCTGGACCCGGCGGTCCCCTCCGATTGCGGACCGATTACCATTAAGTATTATCCGAACGAAGGTCCGTTGCAGGGCGCTTCCGCCATCTATATTCATGTAGGTCACGATGGGTTTTCGGACACCATCCTGCCCAATCCGATCATGACCAAAAACGGGTATTACTGGCAGTATGTCTATACGCCGCCCCTGGGAATCAGCATGCTGGACTTCTGCTTCAACGATGGAGTCACCTGGGACAGCCAGGGCGGGGTGGACTGGCACATCGCCGCGACCAACTGCTACGGCCCCGTGCCGGATGGCATTGTCATCACCAATCCGCCCACCAACATCGAACTGGCCTTCATACAGTCGAACTACATGGTGCGCGGTACCGCGAAAATGGTGGTCGGCGACCTAGCGTGGACCAATGCCCTTACCGGCGGTGCCGGTACGCTGGACGCCGTCCCCACCTGGACCATTCCCGCGCTGCCTCTGGGCTTGGGTGCCAATCTGATTACGGTGAAGGGGTCCGGGGCGTCTGCCTCAGGCGTGACCACCAACGCGCAGGACGATGGATCGAAATCGGCCTACAGCGCGGTCTGGACGAACGGTTCCAACGGGGGCACCGGATTCAGTCCCTGGGTGTTTTATCGTACGGTCGAGGACAACGGCCAAGCCGGCTGGTTCACCCGCGACAATATTTTGGGAACCAAATCCTGGGCCATGTATGCCAACAGCAGCCAGATGGCCGAGGCGAAGCGTCCGTTTGCCTCCGCGATGCAGACCGGCCAGACCTTCCGCGTGAAAATGCGCAATGGCTGGATCAGCGACGGTGCAGGCGTGGGCGTTGCCCTGCAGAATGCCTCCGGCGGCACCTTGTGGCAGTTGTGGTTCAACGGCGGTGATACGAATTACAACATCACCTCCGGCACCACGGACATCGGCTGGACCGGTGATGGACTCGATATTGAGTTCACCCTCACCGGTGCGTCCACCTTCTCCGCGAAAGTTACGCCCTACGGTGGCACCATGCGAACCTACACCGGCAACCTGGTAGGGGAGGCCGATCAGACCATTACTCACTTCCGCGCTTGGAACAACTTTGCTGGAACCGGAGAGGAATATGATTATTACATCAACGACCTCCGCATCACTACGCCGGGCGGTGGTGCTGCCGAAACCTATTCCGACAGCGTGACCATCACGCGTGCCGCCGGTACGGATACCAATGGCGACGGCATCCCGGATGCCTGGTATGAGCAGAATGGTTTCACGCCATCCGGTCCCTCTATTGCCGATGAAGATACCGATGGGGATACCCTGACTAACCGCGAAGAATACCGCCTCGGAACCGACCCGCGTGACGGCGATTCCGCCCTGCGCATGGACCGTCTCGGTCCCTTGGCCGCGGGGGCCGGCGTGCCCGTGCGCTGGCAGTCCGTGGGCGGGCGGGAGTACCGCATTGAATATTCCGACGATCTCACCGCCGGCTTCGTCCCGCTCATTACGGTGACTGAGAGCGCCCCCTACGGGACGTCCACCAACAGAACCTACAACGACGCCTCGGCGGCCACCCGGCCCAACCGGTACTACCGTGTGCTCTATATCGGGGAATAAAATTCTCCGGCAAACGATTGCTAGGGGAATGGGGCGCCGCAGGCAACCCAGAACGCGAGGCGTGCCTCAAGGTGGGCCTGCTCCAGGGCGCGGGTCTCGAGGGCGATGTCACTGATCTGTTCAAGCATCTGCAGATACTCGCCGGGCCGAAGTAGATTGCCGTCGCGCAGTATCTGGATGCGTTTGGTCAGCTCGCGAACGGATGGCAACATGGTCTTTTTGAATTGATCGAGGTCCTCTCGCGATTTGCGGAGAATAAGCAACTGGGTGCGAATGTCCCGCCGTGCGGCCTGACGCGTGTTCTGTAAATCAGTCAAGGCGTCGCGGGCCCGATTGCGACTCTTGGCCGACTGGCCGGAGAACCATTGAAAGATTGGAATTTCAATGGCGGCCTGGACGCTCCATTCGTCGGAGGAGCGGGAGGCTGTTTCAGCGCCGGTTTCTTGTTGGCGGATGTGGGTTTGCCCGTCGGAGGAGCGATAGGAGGTGCGGCGTTCTCCATCAGCGAAGTCGGTGTAGGTCGTGGAGCTTTGGCCTTCCCGCTGGAAGGAGGATGATTCGGAGTTGTAGCCGCCGGACTCATCGCGATTACCGCGATCGTAAGCGACGTCGATGCTTCGAAACCAGGGGATGTTTTCGGCGCGGGCGGCTTGATAGTCGGCGAGGAGTTCACAGGTCTGCCAATAGGCTGTGGCGATTTCCGGGCGGCGGGTGTTCGCGCCGCGCAGGAGCGGCGCGAGTTCATCCCGGTTGATGGCGGATGCGGGCAGCCAATCCCAGGTATCCTTTAGTTCCTCCGGTTGCACGGTATCGCCGGTCAGGCGGGCCAAGTCGGAGAGTAGGCCGGCCATTTCTCGCTGCGCTCCGGCAAGTCGGCTTTGGATGTCGAGTGTGCGCCGAAGGGTGTCGGCATGATCCTTGACGGGTCTTTTTTCCGCGAGCGCGAGTTGTTTGTATGCGGCCGATTCCAACTGCCGCAGGAGTTGAAGCCGCACGCGGGAAGCCAGGATGCGCGCGGTGCAAATGGCCGTATCTTCCGTGACCGCGAGCTGTTCCTGTCGGAGCCGCGCCTCGGCGACGTGGAGTCGGGCCTCGGTTCTGGAAACTTCGGCGGCATAGCCCCATGGATTCGGCGGATAAAGGCGCAGGCCTACACTCCAGTTCTCGTCATTGAGGTCGGCCCAACTGTAGCGGCTTCCGGTGGTTTCGCGGGTCGATGAGGATCGGGAGTTTTCGCTGGCCGTAGAGCGGGGTCCGGGACGAAATGGAACAATATCGCGGGTATATCCGCCTTCAGTTTCATAGGAGTCGGCCTGCCGAAAGCCGTTTTCGGTTCGTGACGAAGAGGCGTCGGCATTGCCCTGTGCGGCACCCAATCGAATTTCGGGCGAGCGGAGTATGCGGGCGCTTCCGGCGTTACGATCGAGCCGGCGTATATCGTGAAGGCGGGTCCGTATGCCCGCATTGTGGGAGAGGGCGGCGTTAATCAGGGCCAGGGGGGTGTCTGGAAAACCATCGTCGGCCTTTGTGGGTCCGGCAAGAAATTCGCTGATCGAACCTTCGTCCTCGAAAAGGGCTGTTTCAGGCGGTTTGGGCGGAGAAAAGACCGCACAGCCCGTGAAAAAGGCCAGCCCAAGCAGGGCGATGAGAGTCGGCAGGTCGGCGGCGGATAGCCGTCGTTGAAGCGGGCGGTGAAATGTCGCAGCCCCTCTGCGGGCTGCCTGGATTATTGCCGAGTGAACCATGATTTAACAACGGATAAAGGGGAGTTTGGGCGAACAGGTGTCGGGCTGACTTCCACGGCCTCGCCAGCGAGCAGCCGGGCCTCGCCTGGATTCTGTAGGCGCAGCGTGGCGCGGCGGGTGCGCACGGGTACGATGCGTCCTCCGATGTTGATCTGTGCGGATTCCATGCGTATCTCCTCCGAGAGCGTTTCCACCACGGCTTTCAGGCCGACGCGCCCCTGGCCGGGTATGTGTACTGCGCTGACCCAGACCATATCGCCGGGAGTGAAATACATGGCGCGTTGTTCGGGGATCAGCGCGGTGATCGATTCAATGGAAGCGGAAACCATGCGCATAATGACATGTTCTGGCCAAACCACCTCGCCTGGGCGCCCACTGATTTCAGAGACCTTCCCATCGCATGGGGCACGCAGAGTATAGGTGCCGCGATAGCGTTCGGTGTCCCGTTGAACCTGCGAAAGCATCTCCTGTGCGGTAGCGTTTCCCCCCTCCCGTTCCAGCGCGGCGAGTTCCCCTCGCAGTACATCCGTCTGCTGTGAGGCTTCACGATATTGACGTTCCAGAAGGTGGACCACATTGCTGTGCTGAACGATCGTCTGTTCGAGCTCAGCCATGCGGGGGGTCAGGCGATTCAAATCCATAAAACTGATCAAGCCGCTTTCATAGTCGCGCTGCAAGATAGGGCGGTCGGCGTGAATGCGTTCGAGCTCGCCTTTAGCCCCGACCAGTTCGAGGCGTGCTTCGGCCAAGCGTGCCTCGGTATCCGCTGCTGCATTGCCCTGACGAAGCAGCGCGGTGTTTAGCGCAAGGCGACGATCCGTGAAGGCCTGTGCATCCCGAAGCGCATTCAGCGCATTGCCGGAGATGTCCAACTCGATCGCCGCCGTATCCAGCGCCAGCAGGGCCTGATTGTTGGTAACCTGTTCGCCGCTGTGTACATAAATCTGTTTAATGCGGGCGGTCGTCTCCGGGGTAATCAGGATAGGCTCGCCTCCGACCAGACCGTGAATACGAATGGAAGAATCCCAGTTGCCCTCATGCCGAATCAGGATAACGGCAATCACGACGGTCAGCAGCCAGATTAGGAGTGGCCACGAATAACGCAGACGCAAAGAAAAAGGAAGCCTTTGAAGAAGATAGCCGCGCCGAGTCTTCATGCCGATAGCTCCTCCTTCCTACACAGGGACAGCCCTTCCGCAGGGCCCGGACATCGTCCAGGGTTGTGCGTTGTTTTTCCCTGCTGAGCTGTCATGGGCGTTCGTTTCCTCATCGGTGAAAGCGGTTCCTTTGCGGCACACCATCCTGTTTCCACATCAAAGAGAGCTGTCTGGCTTTCTGAAAAGATGGGCACAGAGTACTTGCAGCAGGCCACGTGGGTCAACCCAAACATTCAGACAACTGGAATCGTTCCCGGCCTTCTATAACAATATACGGTGATGGACGGCGTGAATCATTTCGGTCACGGCCTTGCCGAAGGCAGGGGTGAGACGCCAGCCGGACGTTATGTGGTCGCCGGTCAGTTCGCAAAATTGTTTGGGCTCGTTGGCACGCTCAAAGAGGCGGCGCCCCATGGCACCGGGGACGAAGTGGTCTTCGGGACTGGCGGCGATGAGTACCGGGGCGCGCACCGAGGCGATGCGTGAAAGACTGTCGAACCGCTGCCCCATGAGCCGTTCAGCCCACGGAGGGATGAATGGATACAAAGCCCGCGCGATGTCCTGGATGGAGGTGAAGGTGCTCTCGAGGATTAGTCCGGCCACCGATTTATCCACGGCGGTTTTCGCGGCCACGGCACCGCCCAGCGAATGGCCGAGCAGGATGATGGGTGGGCATTCGGCATTGTCATATTGCGTGGTGCGAATCCATTCATAGGCCGCGGCGGCATCGCGGTAGAGTCCGCGTTCGGTGGGGAAGCCTCGGCTTTTTCCGTAGCCCCGATAATCAAAAAGCAGGACGTGAGCGCCCATGGAGTGCAGGTCGGCCATACGCTCGATGCAGTCGCCCATGTTTCCGGTGTTTCCGTGGCACATGAGTACGGTGGCGCGGGCGTCGGGATTCGGAAGCCACCAGGCGTTCAGGCGGCAGTCATCCACCGTGACGAGCGTGATCTCCTCGAATTCCAGACCGGCCTCGGCGGGGGTATGTTCGATGCGCCGGTGCGGGTGATAGAGCCGCGACCAGGCGAACACCTCGAACAGCCCAAACACGCCGAGCAACGCCGCAGAGAACAGAAGGAGTAGTGTCAGAGCCATCCAGATCATAGTCGTGTGCCTCTCGCGTTATCGAATAGGAATGGTGCCTTCATAACCAAAATAATTCACCCAGAAGCCTTCCCGGCTCTTGTACATATACCACCCGCCGGTGGGCGGATAATAGCACCCAAAGTCATCGATACCGTCGCCATCGTAGTCACCGACGATCGGCGTGGTGCCTCCGAATCCAAAACGATTGACCCAAAAGCCGTCGCGGCTCTTGAAGAGGTACCAGGAGCCGGTGGGTGGATAATAACAACCGAAATCGCATAGGCCGTCGCCATCGAAATCGCCAGTGATCGGGGTGGTTCCGGCATAGCCGAAGCGATTCTCCCAGAAACCATCCCGGCTTTTATAAATATACCACGCACCGTTGGGCGGATCATAGCAGCCGTAATCATCGATGCCGTCGCCATCGAAATCGCCGACCACGGGGAGGGTTCCGGCATAGCCGAAATAATTCAGGCTGAATCCGCCCGTGCTGCGGTAGAGATACCACGCGCCGGTGGGGGGATAATAGCAGCCGTAATCGGCGTAGCGGTCGCCATCGAAATCGCCGCTGACGGGTATCGTGCCTGCGAATCCGAAATCATTCTGGCGGAGGCCGTCGGAGGAGCATTGGAGGTCCCACCAGCCGTAGGGAGCGTAGTAGGTGCCGAAATCGCAGAGGCCGTCGCCATCGAAATCATCCGTCACGGGTACGGTGTTGGCCTGCCCGAGAACGCGGCGGGCGAACCCGCTTGAGCTGAAATAGAAATACCAGTCCCCCGAGGGTGGGTAGTAGCAGCCAATGTCCGAGCGGGCGTCGCCATCGAAATCATTGCGTACGGCACGGGCAGCCGGGGGCGTGGGGGTCGGTGCCGGCGGGGGGACGCAGGTGGCGATGTTCACGTCGTCCACGGCCACACCATAGCCATAATTAAGCAGACCTTCGAAGGCGACGAAGCAGGTGGTGCTCAGGTTCGTGAGGTACACGGATTGCCGCGTCCACGCGGCAAGGTTTTGATCCCAGGTTCCCGCGAGCGCCCACTCTTCCATCGCCGACTTGCGGGTCAGCACGCGCAATACATCCTGATCGCCCAACCAATTTTGATTGAACAGCCAGAACGTGAGTTTGGCGTAGCGGTTGGTTCCAAAATCAATGGGCGGGGTGATCAGGCGCGTGCTGCGTCCATTCCATCCTGCATAATAGGCATAAGCGTTGTAGCTTCCGGAATGGGCGGTTGCCGGGTACTGAACGCCGCCGTTGCGGAACAACCAATTCACACAGGGGCGCACATATTCCTCTGTCCAGCCCGAGGGCATCGCCCCCCCGTGCTCGAAATCCTCTTCGAGAAACGTCACCGGTACGGCGGCGGTAAGAAAGGTGCGGTCATCACCGTATGTCACCCCGGCGGCATTCGAAGCAGCGGCGCGGAAGTGATACGTCGTCTCGGACAGGAGGTCGGTGATGGCGCGGTTCACACTTACCGCCGTGGAGGCTGAGCCAACCGAGGTCTTGGGCGTGGCCATTCCATACGCCGCATTTGTACCATATTCAAACCAGGCGGTGGTCGCCGCGCCGCGCGGATTCACCGTCGCATTCAACGTGGCATACTCATGCGAAACGCCGGTTGCGGGGAGGCTCACCACATCGGGCGGGACGGGCGTGCCGGTGGTGGTGAAAGTCCGATCGGTGCCGGGGATGCTGCGTCCGCCGCTCACGCCCACGATTCGGAAGTGATAGAGAGTGCGTGGTTCGAGACCGGTGAGGTTTGTCTGGACGTTCACCTCGGCGCTACCGCTGCCCGCGCTTTGGGTGAGGGTGTTGTTGCCATAGGCGGTGGTGAGGCCATATTGAAAATAATACTGCGTGTACTGGTTGTTCGGATTGACCGCGCCGTTCAGGCGGGCGGTGTTGTCCCCCAAATTCGAGGCGGCCAGCGTGGTGATTGTGGGGCCGCGTTCCAGATAAAAATAACAGGCCTCGCAGGAGACCACGGCGGAGGTGTAGCGGATGCGCATATACCCGCTTTCGCCCCAACCCGTGCCCCAACTGTTGCGCAGAATCCAGTAGCCCCCATCGGCATCGTTCCAGCCCACCAGCGCAACGGCGTGATTGGCGGCGGTGTAATAACATGGCGTTCCATTGCAGGCCGTGCGCGTATCCTCGTAGATGCCGCTGCTGTAGGCACTGAAAGCGGACCCGACATACACCGCCACGTCCACCGCGCCATACGTCATGATCGCCGTCTTGATCGCCTCGATATCGCCGCACGGAATCCGATGCCAGGAATCAAACACCACGCGCGGATCATTCCAATGCGTACCGCACGAGGCGGAAACTGTATAGGGGAATGCCGATTCATAGCTGATGCCCTCGCGCGTCATCGCCGTCAGCTCTGCATAATCATAATCCGCTCCGTCGCATCCGGAAAAATGCTCGCTGTAGTCGGGCAACGTCGCCAGACACCAGATGATGAACGATTCCGAAAAATCCACCGCGTTCCCATTATACAAACCCATCGCGTAATTGTACGTGCTCTCCGCCGCTGCGCACGCGCCAAACGCATAGCATGACCCGCAAGCACCCTGATCGCGCACCGCGCCGATGTAGGCACGCCCGCCGACGTTCCGCCAGTCAAACGAGGTCGGAAGCGCCTTCTTCTCCTTCAACACCTCCTCAAGCGGCCCCGCATCCTCCGGTGCCGCCATTCGGTAATTCGAGGGCTCCGAAGTGCGCCGATTGTGCAGCACCTTCCGTTCCGCCCTCGGCAAATTGAACACCCAATTCGTATCCACCTCGAAGGCATATCCATTCAGCACGATCTTCTCCCGGATGACCTCGATCGTATCCTCCTCCTCAAACGGAATCGGCCCCGCCGACGCCACCCCCGCGCACAGCATCAGCACCAGCCCAGCCAAGCGAACAAAAGCAGACCCTTTGAAAAGTTTCCAATGATTGGAATCACCCCGGATGGGGTGGGGGCGTATAGCCCAGGGTCGGTAGACCCTGGGTTTCTGATTCTCCAATATCCCATGCACCCCGTCCGGGGTGCGTGTTGTTTTGCTTGTCGGCTTCCCGGGGTCCGATGACCCCGGGCTATTCTCCCCGGCCCCTCCGGG
>CAZBEO010000016.1:35142-49655 GCA_964490935.1 uncultured Verrucomicrobiota bacterium | reverse complement strand
AGTGTCGATTAGTGGTTTGTTTTTATTGGTTGAACCGCGAATGGACGCCAATGCACGCGAATAAGAAGGGATTTTTACGCAGAGTCTGCGGAGGAGGGATTTTTTTGCCACAAGAAACTTTCTGGCTTCTTTTTTTGTGCCTTCTGGTGTTTTTTGTGGCTAACCATCGCATTTCCTCTTTTTTCGCGGCCTTTCGCGCATTTCGTAGTTTAAAATCCCGTTCATCCAGTACATCCTGTCAACATTCTTCTCCATGGTTTGGTGCTCGGCGAATGCCATACATATTTGTATTTACGCCAGCAACATGAACATTATTGTATCTTACTATTCAAGCGCCCTGCGCACAGCCGATTCTGTTTAGCATTTATATCTTATTGCGCCCCTTGCTGTTACAGCATTTTTGCGCCACCATATTAGAAGTTGGCATGGCATTTGCATATATCCGCTCCGTCATCGAAAAGCTTGCGTGAGATCACGTAAAGCAAATCATCATGAAAGGAGTTGGGTATGCGTATTGGAAAAAGAGGATTGGGGGCCCTGTGGGTTCTGGGTATGCTGGCGCTTCCGGCGCTGGCGATGGCGGATGAAGGCACGGTGGAAGAAGTGGTCGCCGTGGTGCAATCAGACACCGCTCAGGATAATCTGAACATGGTCTGGACGCTCGTGGCGGCCACGCTGGTCTTCTTTATGCAGGCCGGATTCGCCATGGTGGAGACGGGATTCACGCGGGCCAAGAACGCGGTGAATATTCTGATGAAAAACATGATGGACTTTTCCATCGGTTCGCTCGCGTTCTTTCTGGTCGGTTTCGGCCTGATGTTCGGAGCAAGTTCCACGGGGTGGTTCGGAACCGGATTCTTCGGTATGAATGGCCTGATGAATACGGCGGGCGGAGCGGAATGGTCGTATACCTTTTTGATCTTCCAGACCGTCTTCGCGGCCACGGCCGCCACCATCGTGTCGGGCGCGATGGCGGAACGAACCAAATTCAAGGGCTACCTGGCCTATGCCGCCGTGATCTGTCTGGTCATTTACCCGCTGTACGGTAAATGGGCCTGGGGCTCGCTCTTCAGCGACGAGGGCACAGGCTGGCTGGAAAAACTACCGACCGGTGCCTTCTGCGATTTCGCGGGTTCTTCGGTGGTGCATTCGCTGGGCGGATGGCTGGCGCTGGCCGGCGCCATTATCCTGGGCCCCCGCATCGGGAAATACGGCCCGGATGGCAAGCCGCGTGCGATTATGGGACACAACATCCCGCTGGCCGCCCTGGGCGTTTTCATTCTGTGGTTCGGCTGGTTCGGATTCAATTCGGGCAGCACCACCACCGGCAACGGTGAAATCGGACGAGTCGCGGTGACGACCAATCTGGCGGCTTGCGCCGGCGTGGTGGGTGCGTTGATCACTTCGTGGATCATTTCGAAGAAGCCGGATGCGTCGATGTCTCTGAACGGCGCGTTGGCCGGGCTCGTGGGCATCACGGCGTCCTGCTATACCGTCACCCCGTTCGGAGCGATCGTCATTGGCCTGATTGCGGGCATTCTGGTGGTCTTGAGCGTGATCTTTCTGGACCGGGTATTGCGGGTGGATGATCCGGTGGGCGCAGTAAGCGTACACGGTGTCTGCGGGCTTTGGGGCACGCTGGCCTGCGGGCTCTTCAATGCCGAAGCGGTACTCGGCACGGGTGAAGTCAGCGGCGGCCTCTTCTATGGCGGCGGCTTCAGCCAGATGATCAGCCAGTTGATCGGCGCCGGGACCTGCTTTGTCTGGGCGTTCGGAAGCGGAATGATCCTCTTCCTCCTGATCAAGAAGACCATCGGCCTGCGCGTGAGCGCGGAAGAAGAGCTTCGCGGCTTGGATATTGATGAACACGGGATGGAAGCCTACAGTGGATTCCAAATCTTCAGCAATCACTGATCTGCTGGTCCATCAATCGGAAACGAAAAATATCAACGTATAAACAGAATACTTATAAAGGAGAAATCATGAAATTGATCATAGCTTACATCCAACCGGAAAAACTGCCTTCTGTAAAGCGGGCGCTCTATGACCGGGAGATCCGCAAAATGTCCGTTACGAACTGCCTGGGATGCGGCCAGCAGGGCGGCTACCACGAAACCTACCGTGGCGTGGAAATGGAAGTCAACCTGCTGAAAAAAATCCGCCTCGAAATCGGCGTGAACGATGATTTCGTCAAGCCGACGATTGACGCCATCATCGAAGGTGCCCGTTCGGGGAAAATCGGAGATGGAAAAATCTTCGTCCTGGATCTTCCCGAGTGCATTCGCATTCGAACCGGGGAGACGGGGCACGACGCCATCGGCTGAACCTGTGGAGGGCGGGCGCACCGCCCGCCCTCCCCCTCTTAAATATATTCAGATAACCATCAACCAAGGAAACATGCTCAAATTATGAAGACGAAACGATTCTGCAAACTCATTCTGGCCGGACTTCTTCTGGCCACCCTAGCCGCACCGGGCATGGCGGATACCCCGCCCGCCGTGGAAGCCGCCGACGGCAGCTCACTTGAAGCCGTCGCGGCGGTGGCCGATCAGGCGCTCTTCACCGTCAACAACACCTGGATGCTCGTCGCGATCTTCCTCGTGTTTATCATGAACTTGGGGTTTGCCGCCGTGGAAACCGGGCTGACGCGGGCGAAAAACACCGTCAACATCCTGTTCAAGAATGTCACGATTGTACCGATCGGCATTCTGACCTATGCGCTGATGGGCTTCAACCTGATGTATCCGGGCGATTCCTGGCTGGTAGGCCATATCCTCGGGTTTAGCGGGTTCGGCCTCTCCATGGATCCGTCCGGCTTCACCAGTGCCTACAACCCCTCCTACACCTACTGGGCCGATTTCCTGTTTCAGGCCATGTTTGCGGCCACAGCGGCCACGATCGTGTCGGGGGCGGTGGCGGAACGCATCAAACTGAGCAGCTTCATCGTGTTTTCCATCGTCTACGTCATGCTGGTCTATCCCTTCGTCGGCTCGTGGGGCTGGGGTGGCGGCTGGCTGGCTGACCTGGGCTTCCATGATTTCGCAGGCTCCACCTTTGTGCATTCGGTCGGTGGATGGGGCGCTCTGGCGGGCGTCATCCTGCTTGGCCCCCGGCGCGGCAAATACCTGAATGGAAAATCAAAACCCATCATGGGGCACAGCATGCCGCTGGCCACCATCGGCGTATTCATGCTTTGGCTGGGCTGGTTCGGGTTCAACGGCGGGTCTGTTCTTTCCGCCGATCCCGGCGCGGTCTCCTACGTTTTTGCAACGACCACGCTGGGTGCCGCCGCAGGAATCATGACCTCCATGCTCGTGTCGTGGAGCATCCAGAAGAAGCCGGATCTTTCCATGGTACTGAATGGATGCCTGGCCGGCTTAGTGGGCATCACGGCAGGCGCCGATGCCGTCAGCATAACCGGCGCCCTGGTGATCGGGGCGGTGGCTGGCGCCATTGTCGTACTCGCGGTGTTTGGATTCGACCGTCTGAAGCTGGATGATCCGGTGGGTGCCCTTTCCGTGCATCTGGTTTGCGGCGTATGGGGGACGCTGGCCGTCGGCCTATTCGGGAAATATGCCTGGGAAAACGGAGTCCCCGTGGCCGCAAGCTATTCCATCGGCGCTCAACTGGTGGGCATTCTGGCGGCGGGTGCGTTCTGCTTTACAGCGGCCTACGTACTCTTTGCGGTGCTGCGGGCCGTCATGGGTATCCGGGTGAGTGAACATGAAGAGCTGTGCGGTCTGGATATCGGCGAACACGGCATGGAAGCCTACAGCGGATTCCAAATCTTTTCGAATCAATGATACGCTTTGGCGTCGAAACGGAAGGGTTGGACCCCGCACCGAACACGCCGGAAAAAGACGAAACAAAATAGAAACAACATGCCGCCCGACGCGGCAAAAATGAGAGAAGGAGAACCAATGAAAATCAAAGGAATAGTATGCATGGGCCTGCTGGCGATGACTTCCGTCGCTCTGGCTGAAAGTGAAATCACCGTGGATTACGGCAGTGCCTACATCTGGCGCGGCCAGGTGCTCAACAGCGCCGCCGTAATTCAGCCCGGCATGACGGTCAGTACGCCTATCGGCCTCTACCTGAATGCCTGGGGAAACATGGATGCGACAAAGAAAAACGACCTGGCCGGAAAGTTCACGGAAGTGGATCTTACCGCAGGTTATTCTCTTCCGCTGGAAGGAATGGTTTCCATGGACATCGGTGCCATCAACTACCTGTTCCCTTACAACAATGAACAGGGAGAGGACGGCGTGGATGAGACCACGGAAGTCTTCGCGTCCATCGGCCTGGATGTCATCCTGGCACCCACGCTGGCGGTTTACTACGATGTGGACGAAGTGAAAGGCGCCTATGTCAACGCAGGCATCGGTTACTCGTATGCCGCCACGGAAGCCATTGCGCTGGATGCTGGTCTTTCCATCGGCTGGGGTTCCTCAAAATACAACGCAAGCTATTTTGATGAAGACGAGTCCAAATTCAACGACGCCCAGGTCAGCATCGGTGCCTCCTACGCGCTGACAGAAGAACTCTCCATTGGTGCCAAGGTGGCCTATTCCTATCTGCTGGATTCCACCATCCGCGCCAATGCCGAAGAAATCTACGGCCAGAAGGCCAACACCTATGCCGGCCTGAATCTGGCATACGCCTTCTAACAGCCCGCCACGCGGCATAGCCTCACGCGGCCCCATTCAGGGCGGCACGGCCATCCGTACAACCCAGAGCGGACCACAGGGAAACAGCCCGGGGATCATCCCCGGGTTTCCCTTTTCAGCCGCATTTCCGGTATACATTTCACCTCGGTTCAGCTATCTTCCGCACCGTGTGAATACTATCGAAAACTACCGCTGAGGATGCGCCATGCCTGAACCGTTCCCGAAAACCTCCCTCCCCATTTTGAACAAAGATCATGGGATCGAGGGCATTTCGACTGATGAAGTCGTTGAAGAAGAAGAAGGCCCCTTCAACGAACCGCTCCTCCTCGCCGGGAACCAGAAATACCGCCTCATACGTCCCTTGGCCGAGGGCGGTTCCGGCATTCTCTACGAGGCCGAGGATCTCAACACCCGCCGAACCGTGGCCATGAAGGTGCTGCTGGACGACCTACAGAAAACCCCTGAGGAATTGACCGAATTCATCGAAGAAGCACAAATCACCGCACGCCTCGAACATCCCAACATCATCCCCATTTATGATGTCGGCCTCGACGACACCAACAGAATTTATTACACCATGAAGCTGATTCGGGGAAAATCCCTAACCGACATCCTCATCGGCCTGCGCAAAAAAGACCCCGAAATGCTCCAGGAGTATCGGCTGGTCCGACTCCTCAATATTTTCCAGAAAGTGTGCGATGCCGTGGCCTTTGCGCATGCCCGGCTCGTGCTTCACTGCGACTTGAAGCCCGACAATATCATGATTGCCGAGTACGGCGAAGTCCTCGTGGTGGACTGGGGGCTCGCTCGGCGAATCGCACCGAATGCCGAACATGACTTCCAAAATAAAAAACTGGCAGCACCGCTAGATGCCACAGATGCGCTGGCACCAATCCGCCAACTGCACCGCGACGAACAGGAATCCGGCCTCAAAACCATGAGCGGGCATATTGTCGGAACGCCCGGCTTTATGGCCCCGGAGCGCATCGACTCCAAGCCAGGCCCGCTGAAGGTTGCCTCGGACATCTATTCCCTGGGTGCCATTCTCTACAGCCTGCTCTCCCTGCGCCCGCCACTCAAAATCTCCACCTACAAAACACAACTCGAAATGCTCCAAGCGATCCGAGAAAATGTGATCCAGCCCCCGATAAATCTGAATCAGCCGCCAGAAGAAACAAGTCAAAACGGAGCGCCAGCCACGGCCCTCTTTCCCCATTGCCCCGAAGGACGTATTCCGGATGCGCTCTCCCGAATTACCATGCACGCGCTGGCCAAAGAACCGGACAAACGCTATCAATCCGTGCTCGAGTTGCAACAGGATATTGAGGCCTATCAGAACGGAACCTGCTGGCAGGTTGTCGGCGATTATGACATGTCGGACCCCGCATCGATCGACTATTGGGACGTCTACGGCGGCCAGTGCGAAAGAACAAATACCGGCCTACGCGTCTTCGGCGGGCGACCCCAGATTCTTCTCCTTCGTCAGGAAGTGCCCGGCGATGTGCGCATCGAAAGCGAATGCCACATTCAAAGCGTGAATCTCGACAACCTGGGGTGTTTTATCAGTGCAATCAACGGTGGAAATAAAAACGGCATCCCATTCAGCGGGTACGAATTCTCCTACGGCGCCTTCAACAACTCCATTATTCAGCTTTCCCGGGCCGACCATAAACTTTGGAGCCGTGCCGCCTCCCCACTTCACCGCAACGTGCCCTTTCACATCGTGGCCGAACGCAGTGGAAACACGCTTTCCCTGACCGTCAACGACCAAGGCATATTCAACGAAACGGACACCGACCCACTCTCCGGCGGTGAACGTACTGCCGTCGGCCTTTACAGTTGGGAAACGGACATTTGCTACAAACGAATCACCGTCTATGCACGGGGCGTCCCCTGGCATGCGGACATTCTCGACATTGCCGAACGCCAACTCCAAAAGGGGCATTACGGCGTAGCCAAGGCCATTTATACCGACATCCTAGACTCGCAACCAAACGAAAAACGGCTCCTCCGCGCCCGAGCAGGTTTGGAAAAAACCGACCGCCGGGAACAGCGCGACGCCGATGTGCGTAAGTGGCAGCGCATGCTCGAAGAAGCCTGGCCCGGTGCCAACCCGAAGCTCTCCATGGTGAACGATGAACTTTCCGTGGAAGTGACCAATGCCGCCATCGACGACCTGGCACCCCTGATCGGACTACCCATCACCACCCTCTACTGCCAGAGCAACCGCATCCGCTCCCTCGAGCCCCTGCGCGGAATGCGACTCGAGTTGTTGAGTTGTTCGGACAACCCCATCGAGTCACTCGAACCGCTCGCCGGAATGCCTTTGCGTTCACTCTATTCCGAGAACTGTCCCGTGTCCACGTTAGAACCCCTCAGGGGCGTGCCTCTCACCCTGCTCAACGTCGGCGGTGCTAGATTCATCGAAACCCTTGAACCGCTCGTCGGCATGAAGCTCGTATTCTTCTCCTGTTGGGGCAATAAAATCAGCACTTTAGAACCGCTGCGCGGTATGCCCCTGGCCGGGCTCTTCTGCGGCAACAACGAGCTGACGGACCTCGAACCGCTGCGCGGCATGCCCATCCGCATGCTTCAAATCAGCGGCAACCGCTTCACCGACCTCGCCCCGCTCGAAGACGTAAAACTGACCTGGCTGCACTGTGCAAACAACCACATCGAAGAGCTGACGCCGCTGCGCCACAGCGATCTCGTTCTCTTCAGTTGTCAGGGCAACCGCATCCGCGACCTCGCCCCGCTCGAAGGCATGGACATCGCCACGGTCACCTGTGGAAACAACCTGCTCAAAGACATCGGACACCTACGGAATAACCCGCCGCGCGATTTCGCCTTTGATTGCGAAACAATACCGACGGCTGCTTTGCAGGATATGCTGGAACAATGGCGGACCAAGCCCGAATGGGCCCACCACGCCGAACATGCCGCCACCCTGCTTGCCCTGCGCAAAGGCCGTATCCGGGAGCTCTTTGACCGCGCCCATCCGTATGAGGAACACCGGTATCTGTTCATCCCGCGCTTCATGACGTGGCAAGCCGCCGCCGATTTCTGCCGCAGTCTCCAAGGAACTTTGCTGACCATCCTGTCGCCCGAGGAAAACAACTTCGTCGCCCGACTATTTCCCAACGGGTGCTGGATATGGCTTGGCCTGGCTCAGACGGATGACGGACTGCAATGGATCACCGGAGAAGCACTCTCCTATCACAACTTCACCGATCCGATCCAACGCAATAAAACCGGACGAAAAACCTTCAACGGCTCTTGGTGCAGCGAGGACATCCCCGGCGTTGAAAACTGCTTCGTCATCAAATGGCGCAACAACACGCCGCCAAACGATACACATCCATCGCTTTAAATGTCTTTGACCCGCGAAAGCGTTGTAGTAGATACTCCGCAAAACCGCGACAACCAGACAGGAGTAAATCGAATTCGGCATGGGTATCGTCCTCTACATCTTTTTTTACGTCTTGCTGCTGCTCCTGCTGCTGGCCTGTTCCGCATTTTTTTCCAGCGCGGAAGTGGCGTTTTTTTCCCTGACACCCCAGCAGTTGCGCCGCCTGAATGAAGAAAAACCCGCTGTCGCCCTCCGCATTCGGCAGGCGCTGAGCAAACCGCAAAGCCTGCTTTCCTCCATCCTTATCGGCAATACCCTCGTCAATATCTCCACCTCCGTGGTCGCCTATTCCCTGATCCGCTCACTCGGTTTTGCACACGCCGAAAGCATTACCGTTCCGATCATCACCATCCTTCTGCTCATCTTCGGAGAAATCGGCCCCAAGCGTATCGCCATTCACCGCAACGAAGCTCTTGCCTCCCATTATGCAGGCGTCCTGCCGGTGGTGATACGCGTCACCACCCCCGTGCGCCTCCTGCTCGAGCAGATTACCCACACGTTCAGGCACCGATTCCACGCCAGGTCCAAAGAACTCTCCGAAGAGGAATATGAAACCCTCGTGGACATGAGCCAGGAGGCCGGTGTGCTGGATGAAAACGAGGCCGACCTCGTCAAATCCATCATGCGCCTCGAAGACCTCGAAGCCGGCGACATCATGACCTCTCGCATGGACATTATCGGCATTGACCTCGATACGGAAACCGCCAACCTGGATCAACTCATACGCAAGACGCGCGTACCACGCATGGTCCTTTATCGGAATAACCTCGACCACATCGAAAGCATTCTCAACGTGCGGGCCTATCTGCTCGACCCCCGTCATCGCATTGAACAGGCCATCGCCCCGCCCTTCTACATCCCCAAATGCGCACGCCTCAACCGCCTGCTCGAAGATTTCCAATCGCGACGCAACCGCATCGCCATTGTCGTGGATGAATACGGCGGAACCGAAGGCATCGTTACGCGCGGCGACATCCTGGAGGAAATCGCCGGCGATGTCGGCAATGAACACGCCTACCAAGCCTTGCAGATCGAACCTCTCGCTCCCGGACACTGGCTGGTAGACGGCCAGATAAGCCTCGAAGAGCTCAACGAAGAGCTGGAGTTCAACCTAGAAGCCGATGCCAGCGACCGACTCGCCGGATGGATTTCCGAACAAGCCGAGCGACTGCCCCGCCCCGGCGATACCGTCACCGCTCAAGGGTGCCGCGCCCTCGTCCGCCAGATGCGGCGCCACCGCATCACCCTGGTTGAATTGAGCCGGATGGAGGGTGACTCATGAACCGATACCTGCTGGATATCCTCCTCCTCTTATTCTGCCTTCTTTTCAGCGCCCTGTTCTCCGGCATGGAAACCGGCATTATTTCCATCAACCGCGTACGCCTGCATCATCTCCTGCTGAAAAAGGTGCGCGGCACAAAGGAACTCGACTTCTTTCTTCGAAATCCGGACCAGCTCTTCGGCACCACGTTGATCGGCACCAATCTCTGCATGGTCATTGTATCTGTGACAGCCGCTGGCTTGGCCGTTCGCCTGCTCGGTGCGACCGGCTCCTGGATTTCCAGCATCGTAACAACCTTGGTCGTGTTGATCTTCGCTGAATATCTACCCAAGGCCTGGTTTCAGAGCAATCCCACCATGCGGACGCGGCATTTCAGCCGCCTACTGCGCCTCATCAGCCGCCTGGTTCAGCCTGCTGTGCGCGTGCTCGTTTGGATTACGAAAATAATATTCCCGATGAGAGAAACACGCAGCGCCTCGCATCATGCGATTACCCGCGATGAATTGAGGCATCTGACCCTGGAAACCGAACGCACCGGCGCCCTTTCCGAAAGGGAACGCCAAATGATCCGGGGTGTATTCGATCTGGAACGCAAGACCTGCCGCGACATCATGACCCCCCACGAAGAAATGATTCTCGTCTCCTCCGGCATGACCCATGAGAAACTCATCGAATTGGCACGTCGAAAAAATCACAACCGCTATCCGGTTTTTCACGAGGGCGATGGCCGCATCATCGGTATCGTCAACATGCTGGATGCCGCCACCGATTCCCGCCCCGCCAGCAAGACCGCCGCCGACTACATGCGGGCTCCACAATTCATTCCCGCTTCGACTTCGCCCGGCGAGGTGCTCACGCGCATGCGCCACACCCACCAACCCATAGCCATCGTAGTCGGACCGCACGATGAAGTCATGGGCCTGGTCACCCTCGATGACGTTCTGGAGGAAATCATCGGCCAGATCGCCTAGCAATCCGTCGGACTTCAGGTGTTTAAAACCCGATTGTGCAGATCAACTCTGATATCGAAATCGCTATCGGATCAGTCTGCATCCAAGGTCCGGCGAGTGGCCCGCCAGCGAACGATACAGCTCTTCCATCCGCTCAAAATGTGCATTCATCGGGTGGCTCGCCGCAATCGTTGGGTTCAGCTCAGCCGCGAGCCGACGGAAGGAAGGCTCCGCCACCCGGCACAGCGCCTGCGTTAATACAGGCGATGGAGAAGGCATATCGAAAAGCACCCCGCTCCGCCCGTCTTCCACCAAATCCGCGACGCCGCAGTTTCGCGACACCGCCACCGGCAACCCACACGCCATAGCTTCGAGCACCACGCCACCGAACGTGTCGTAATAGCTCGGATGCGCCAGCACGTCTGCCGCCCGGTAAACCCGGCGCATATCCTCCGCCGACCCGATAAAGCGCACCTGCCCTTCCACCCCGAGTCTGCGTGTCAGCCGCCGATATGCCCCTGCATGCCCGCGCCCCGCCACCCACAACTCAACCGCCGAACCCAGGCGCTCCCGAACACCCGGAAAGGCGCGAATCAAATCGTGCAGCCCCTTCAGCCGGAAATTATGCGCCGCAAAAAGAAATACAATCGTTTCATCCGATACAGCATACTCGGCACGCAGGTCCCGTCCGATCCCGGACAGCGCCGACGCCCCAAAGACCTCCCCCGAAATCCCCGGATGAATCACATGAATCCGACTACGCACCTGCGGATAATACCGCACCATGTCGTCCGCCACCCGTTGCGACACCGCCACAAACTGCGTGGTCTCGCCCGCAAACTGCATCCGTTCATTCCGCCTCAGCGCACGATATTTCGGAAGCAGCCGTTGGCTCAACCTCTTCAGCATACGCCCGGGTTGCGTTGGCGTGCTAAGCGCATTGTACTGCTCAAAAGCCGGATGCACGCCGCCGTGCAGCATCAGCACGTCGCCCGGCCAGACATGATTGAATCCCTGCACCACATCAAAAGAACGAATCTTCAGCGCCTGCGCGAAAGACGCCGCGAAGCATTCCTGAGGCGATCTGGCTCCGCTGGCGCAGTCCAGCCGAACGGATTCGACGCCCTCCATGGTACCGGGCGTTCCGGCGGCATACACCGTCAGCGCGTGTCCCCGCCCCACGAGCCACTGCGTAAAATCCCACACATACCGTTCCGCCCCGCCCCGCGCCGAATCGAAATGTTCCACTCCGAAGGCAATCTTCATGGTCTTATGAATATCCAAAACCGCTGTTGCCGATAAACTCCCGTAGCAGAGAATTCAGCGGAACGCCCACCGAGGAGCAGGCGATAAAATTCTGCAGCAGCGACTGCAATCGGCGTGCATCGCCATACTGCGGATGAAACGGTTTGACCTCCGCCAGCAGAGGCTCGGCGAAGGGCTTAAGTACCGCCAACTCGTAGGCCAGCGCCGAACTGAACACCGTTTCGGCCTGATCCTGATACGGAAATATCCAGCGCTTTTCTCCCTGACGAACGCTCGACCACATCTCCAACGTCCGCAATGCCGAGTGCCCGCGAAACTGATGATCACGAACCATCCGTCGAAGAAGCCGATTGTCCGTCGTAGAAATGCGGTTGTTCAAATCCAGATTCATCTGGGTCAGCGCACTGATGTAGATTTTAAACTTGCGCGACTCATCCAGCGAGGCCGTCAGCATCGGATTCAAGGAGTGAATGCCCTCGATGATGACCAAGCGGTCCGGTGCCAAACGCAGTCTTGCTCCCTTGGAAATCCGCCGCCCGCTGTGAAAATCAAAATGAGGCAATTCAATTTCCCCGCCGCCATCCAACTCACGCAGGTGTTTATGAAAGAGCTTCAGGTCCAGTGCCTCGATGTGCTCGAAATCATAATTACCCTGCTCGTCTTTCGGCGTCTGCTCGCGCTCCACGAAATAATTATCCGCCGAGATGGTTTCCGTATGAATGCCGTTCACCTCCAATTGAATGCAAAGCCGTTTCGCAAACGTCGTCTTCCCCGAAGAAGAGGGCCCGGCAATTAACACGCAGCGAAGGCGGCCCGACTGCTCCGCAATCCGGTCCGCACATCGGGAAACCTGCTTCTCCTGATAGGCCTCCTCCGTCTTGATGAACGCCCCCATTTCTCCGCGCACGATCAGCTCGTTCAAATCTCCCGCCGTACGAACGCCCACCAGCTTACCCCACTTCTTCAACGACTGAAATACCGTGAAAAGCTGTGGCTGCGGCTCAAAGGGTAGCACGCTGCCCGGACGATCCCGGTCCGCAAACTGAAGGACAAATCCCGGCGGATACGGCGACAAGGTAAAAATACCCAGGGCCGACGTATTGTCCGCCAACGGTCCGTGCGCCAGATCAATGAAGTCTCCGCACTGATACACCACCACTTTCGGCGGATTGCGAAATCGAAGCAGGTTGACCTTGTCGCGCTGCGAGCGCCCCTCAAAATACTCCAGCGCATCCTGGTAAAAGATTTTCTTTCGTACGATCGGCAGGCGTGCCCGCACCAGCTCCTTCATCCGCTGCTCAATTTGGTTCTGCTGTTCCGGGGTGATTTCCTGCTGTCCATCGAGTTCAAAGCTGCAATAGAACCCGGTATCGAGGGAGTGCTGGATGCTGAGTTCGGCCTTCGGGAACACCTCGTGCGCTGCTTTCGCCAGCAGAAAAGAAATCGAACTGCGATAGATGCGCCACCCGGCGGAATCGGCCAGCGTCAGCAGTTTGATCCGGCTGTCCACTTCCAATGGATATGAGAGCGAAACGACCTCATTATTCACCTCGGCACCCAGGCACGGGAAAGGGGCTTTCTCGCAATCCGCATACTCAACCAGACACTGCACCGGCGCGCCCGTTTCGCAGCGAATCGTGCGCTCTCCCCCGTTTTCAAGCACCACTTCAATGGAGTCCTGTTTAACCTTTATCATACCGGAAGCTTCCTTTTATCTGAATAGACCCGTTAGTCGCTGTGTCGTCGATAATGGAATCCACGCCCTCCTGAAGCAAAATAATACTTCCGCTTTTTTCCATGCTTGACGTTTTCCATGAACCTGCCTCAAGGTACGCATCCCTTAACCAACAACCGGTGCACTTATGGAATACACAGCGGAAACCTGGCAAAATCGTATCTTTAACAAATCCATTTCGGAGCAGCTTCGCTTCCGACAAATTGAACGCCTCTTCGGCAACGCCACGGGCGACATGCGCTGTCTCGTGATTGGCGGCTCCCCAGCCATGCACCAGGCCATACACGCCTTTCGCGGTCAATGGACCAGCGCCGCCTTCTCTCCCGAAGAGTCCAAAGCACTCGCCACCATGACCGAAGGCTGCGTGATCCTAGTTGAAAACGGAAAATTCCCAACCGAACAAGAGGGAATGGACCGCATCATCCTCCTAGATGTCCTAGAACGAATCGACGATGATTCCACCCTGATTGCCGAATGCCACCGCATCCTTAAAAGCTCCGGCATCCTGCTTCTCGTGGCCATGCACCGAAAAAAATACGGACTCCTTCGCCTTTTTCGGCGTCTGCTCGATGTGCATCCGATCCATCCATCCACCCAACGCGACGGCTATACCGGCGCCGAACTCTTTGACCTGCTCAAAGATGGTTTCGACGTACAGGAAACCCACACCTTCTCCCGCTTCTTCACGGAACTCGGCACGCTCCTGACCATCCTTCTCGGCGGTTTCGTCATCCGACGCGAAAAACCCGACACGGACAGCTCATCGGCTCAGGCCGACTACTTCAAGGCCGTTTATCGTTTTCTATCCATTCTCTTCCCGCTCCTCTGGCTCCTTTCGTGTCTTGACCTGCCGCTCTTTCTTACCCGGGGTTATCTCCTCATCGCCCGAACCAAAAAACGCATGTGGCGCCCGCGTAAAACCCCGATTCTACGAGATGGGCGCTCTATTGCCGAGGCCACGCTCGGTGGAAAAATCGGCTCCGCCATTGAGTACTGATCCACCTCAAGGCGTCGGAGCCCGACGCCCTCCAAAATTATTAACTCCCTCCTGGACGGCGCGTGGCCTCACGCGCCTCGGCGCCAGATGCCAGCCACCCATCACCGCTCGACCCATCCCATCCCAAGGCGTCGGAGCCCGACGCCCTCCAGAATTATTAACTCCCTCCTGGACGGCGCGTGGCCTCACGCGCCTCGGCGCCAGATG
>CAZBEO010000016.1:0-35042 GCA_964490935.1 uncultured Verrucomicrobiota bacterium | reverse complement strand
CCCATCACCGCTCGACCCATCCCATCCCAAGGCGTCGGAGCCCGACGCCCTCCAGCTCTCAAAACCAACCACAGCGTATCCGCTGTGGTTTCCTGACAGGATAGCGGGTTACTGCCCGCTATCCTGTCAGGGGCGCACCGCCTTCAGGCGAAACCAACGCTGGTCCCCTCCCGACAGATTGGTGAGCGTCACCCGACTCGCCGTGGGCGGTTGATTCGTATACACGATCTCCCATGCCGGATTCGTACCCGGCAACGCCGTCAGCAGGTACTGCACCACCCCGGTTCCACCCTGCCATTGAAGAATGAATTCTCCGTCGAGCCCGCACGAAAGCGAATCGAACCCGAAGAAGGAGGCCGGGTCAGTCGGATCGGTATCGGCAAGGTATTCTTCGTAATTGCTGAGTCCATCGTCATCGGCTTGTTCCGCGGCGTCCAGATGGTTGGTCGGATTCAATCCATAGCGACTTTCCCAGTCATCGGGCATTCCATCGCTATCATGATCAGCCTCGGCGAGCAGCGTCACCGAATAGGCTCTGGTTCCCTCGTTGAAACGGAAGCGGTACTTGCCGTTCAAAACGGGAGCAATGCGGACGTTGGCGGCATCGGGCGTACCGGTATCAGCCAGCGGCAGATCAAAGGAGATTTGCCCGGCGGCACCCCAATTCGCGGACCAGTCCTGATCGGCCACAAACTTAAAATAGACATTGCTGGCGTGGCTGAAAAAGGCGTCGAGTTCCCACAGATAATTGCCCACGAGTTTCATGGCATTAGCCGTGGGGTCCCATCCGTTAAAGGTGCCCGGGATGGTGATGCCTGCATACGCGCTGCGCGGGGTGAAGGTGATTTGATACTGAAGCGTACGGTCGTTGAAACGGATTCGATAATCGCCGGAGTTTTCCACGTCGAAGTTTATGTTCGAGCCGGAGGCATCGGCAAGACCAGTGCGCGGCAGGCCTTCGCCAGCCGTATTGTCGCCCCAATTCGTACTCCAACTCCCATTGGCGGCGAATTTTATACTGGTCGGCCCTTCATTGGTGAGAGTCAGCACGGTTTCCCACAGGTAATTATCGACCAGCGTCATCGCATTACTGGAAGCTGCCCAAGCATTGAAGGTACCGGCCACGCACAGAAGGCCATAGGTCGAACGTTTGGGGTCCGCCCGCCGTGGGTCGGTGGCATAGCGATACTCATCCAGATTGGAAAACCCATCGCCGTCGTAATCGGCGGAGGCATCGGCGGCACTGTTACTGTTGAGGCTGTAAAACGCCTCCCAGGCATCGTGCATACCATCGCCGTCCTGATCCGTAAAAGGCAGTTGCTCCACCGAGTACGCTACGGTTTTCTGATTGAAACGAAAACGGCAGACCCCATTCATCGCCGAAGAAATACCAATATCTGCCCCCTGCCAATCACCGTAGGAATCGAGAGGCAACACGGTGTTCGACTGATTGTTATCGCCCCAGGTGGAAGCCCAGTTTGTATTGCCTGCGAACTTGAAGCGCACGGCGCTTTGCGTCCAAACCGGTTGAACGATTTCCCATCCGTAGTGCTCGAAGAGTTTCATCCGACCCTGATTCAAACTCCAGCCATTGAAGGTGCCCACCAGCGACAGCGCATCGTAGTCATGCAGCTTGGGGGTGGGCTCCTCTGGATTGGTGCCGTTCTCATATTCCTGCAAATTGGTAAAGCCGTCGTCATCGGGATCACCGGCGGCATCGGCGGGATCATTGGTGTTAAGTCCATGAAAGAACTCCCAGGCATCATTCATCTCATCGCCGTCGTTATCCTGAAAAGGCAGGATGGAAACGACATAGCTCAGGTTGGTTTCACAGAAGGTAAAATGCAGCGTAACGTTCGTGTCAGTGCCCTGAATTTTAATTGGCGTTTCAGCGCCGCCGGGGTCGCCTGCACCGCTGATCGGCAATGTAAAGCCGGACTGATCCGTATCGCCCCAGCAGGCACTCCAATTCTGATTGGCGACAAGCTTGAATTCGCGCGCCGCAGTGCCGGGCATGTGCAGCACCTGCTCCCATTGATAATGGGTGGTCAGCTTCATGGCGTCGGCGGAGAGGCTCCAGTCGTTGTGATTGCCCGGCATCGTGACGCTGTCATACAGTTGCAGAGCCGTATAGACATTCGGATCGGCACCCAGTTCGAATTCGCGCCGGTTGGTTAGGTCGTCGTTATCCGGGTCCAGCAGGGCATCGGCGGGATTCCCAGGATCAAGCCCGTGTTCCGTCTCCCACGCATCAAGCATACCGTCCTGATCGGCATCAGGCGGCACCGGCGCCTGCTGCGAAAAAATCACGGCGCTGTAGGGCGCGAGCTTTATGGACGCCTTGCCGCCTGCAACGGCCACCTGCACATTACTCACGCCGATATTCTCGTAGTCATTGCCGTAGAGCGACCAGTCTGAATTGAACACAGCATACCAGGTGCCCGCGCGCGGAAATTCAATCTCGTAATTCCCCCACTCCAACACTGAGAAATTCGCGACCACCACCACATCATCACCCACGCCGCCCGCATCGTAGCGGTGCCAGGCAATGACTTTGCCCTCGTCATTCACATGCAGAATGGCCCCATTCCCACCCTTCAATCCCGCACTCACGCCATCCAGATTGCGCCGCAGATGAATCAGGTGCTGATAGAGCAAACGATTCCGCAGGTTGGCTTCGGCGCGTCCCCAGTCGAGTGGAGCAAAGTCATCAAAGGCCTCGTGCTCGAACCACTCCTGCCCCATAAAGAGCAGCGGAATGCCCGGCGACGTCATCGTCAGCACCGCGCCCAGTGTTGCCCGCTTACGTGCCCAGTAACCGGTCGGATCGGATGGGTCAATCTTGCTGACCAGCCGTGTGGCGTTGTTCAGCTTGCCGACCTTTTCGTGCGTCTCAGTGTAAATCACGCGGTGCGCTCCATAAGAATAGGCAATCTGCCCGGCCACGATTCCCATGTCCCGTTCGGCATCCGAGGACGGCGTCAACTGGCTCACCACATTATAGTGAAAGGAGTCGTGCCATTCGCTGTCGAAATTCACATTCAGTTCCTGGTCTTCTCCGATGCTAAGATGATTCACATACTCATCACGAATCATCTGGTTGATGTCATACAGCAGTGAATATCCCTCCGCGTTAAAGTAGTAGTCATCATAATATTTGATGTTCATCGACGAATCCCAGCGGAAGCCGTCCACATGGTATTCATCCAGCCACATACGCACATTATCCGTAATGAAATCACGCACCCCCTGCCGGCCATAATTCGGACGCCGCCCCCAGATCGTGCAGCACTTGCCATCCTCCTGATAAAAATAGATGCCCCCGTAATTGCCCGTGCCGTACCAGCCATCGAATTCCCACAGATCGCACGCCGAATTCGCCGCGTCGTAGTGATTGTGCACAATATCCAGATGCACGGCGATGCCCCGCTGATGGCACGCATCCACAAAACGCTTGAACGCCTCCGCACCCCCATAGGCATTCTCCACCGCAAACAGATCAATCGGATTGTATCCCCAGCTTCGATCACCCGGAAAACGCGCCACCGGCATCAGCTCCACGCAGTTGATCCCCAACTCGGAAAGATAATCCAGCTTCTCTTCCGCATCTGCAAACGTCGCCACCTGAATATCCCCCGCATCCGGATCATAAAAACTGCCGATGTGCAGCTCATAAATCACCAACTCATTTTTCGACGGCGGAACAAAGGCGGAATCACTCCACGAATACGCGCCCGGATCAACCAACACGCTGTTATTTTCCTCCGTCACCGACCGACTACGCGGATCCTTCCGCCACCGATTCCCATTCAAATAATATTTGTACTGATCCCCCGCACGTGCGCCCACCACATCGCACGACCAATGCTCCCCATCCCCCTCCTTCACCAGCGACGTATCGAACCCCCATCCATTAAAATCACCCACCACCAACACGCTCGACGCATTCGGCGCCCACACCCGAAACGAATAGCCCGTACCCGTCGAATCTGCATACGGAAACGCCCCCACACCCGAATGCACCGACTGTCCCCGCGCAAAAACACAAAAAAATAGCCAAAAAACGAGAAAACAACCAAAAAACCTGCCAAAACCGAGGGGTTTTCGAACAAAACCGCGAAAATAAAGAAAAAAGCCCATTTTACTCATAATTAGACCATAAAATAGTCAAAAAAAACCCTTTCGTAAAACGATATACCTAGAAATATCGAGAAAATGCGCTAAATGGCCACAAAAAGCTCCAAAAGACACAAACAGAGGGCACTGCCAGGTTCTTCCGGCTTTTTCGTGAGGAGCGGTGCGGCGATAGATTGAGGTGTCTCTGAAAGTAGAGAAGCAAGTATCGCGAATTTTGGGAGGGATGCTGTCCTCAGCGTCCTTTTATTTTTTCCCAGCTCATTCCTTATTTCTCTTGCTCTCCGCGCTCGCTCTCCGCTTGGCCCGTGGGGACACAGGCCCTCCCAAGAGGGAAAAGGCCCACCGCCTTCGTCGCTGTCCCGGCATTGCAAAAATTTAACAACCACAGCAAAGCACCCTGTTGTTTCACGAAATTCCCGGAAGAACCGTTCTCTTTCGCGTAATTTCGCGCCTTTCGTAGTTAAAAAATCTCCACAATCTGTTTGCGCCGATTTTCCCAGCTTTTGCTCACGCAAAAATAGTCTCTGTGATCTATGCGCTCTTTGCGCTGAATGCTATATTCCCCCCTTCAAAAAGGAGATGGACCCATGCCGCGAATCAAAATAGAGATGCCGACCGACTTTCCCTTCCAAACCGAAATGCCTGTGGTCATCGGTGATGTGAACTACGGGCAGCACATGGGCAACGACGCCTTTCTGCGCTACGCTCAAGAGGCCCGCCTGCGCTTTCTCGCACAATACGGATGGAGTGAAAAACAAATCGACGGCGTCATCGGCCTGATCATGACCGACGCCGTCATCGCCTATCGCGCACAGGCCTTTCACGGCGACCAACTCTGCATCCAAATCGCCGTCACCGAAATCACCCGCACCGGCTTCCAGCTCACCTACCGCTTCACCAATCAAACCGGGGCCGACGTCGCCCACCTCACCACGAGCCTCGCCTTCTTCGATTATACCGCCGCCCGCATCGCCAAAACACCCGAGGCCTTCCGTCTGCAATTCCCCACCCTACCCTGAGGCCACTCATGGATTTTCCACTGGTTCAGCCCCCGCTTCACATCGTACTTTACGAACCGGACATTCCGCCCAACACCGGCAATATCGCCCGACTCTGCGCGGGAACCGGTGCCATCCTGCATCTCATTGAACCCCTCGGATTCCGCCTCACCGATCAGGCCATGAAACGCGCCGGACTCGACTACTGGGACGCCGTTACCCTCCTCCGACACAAAAACTTCGATGCCTTTCTGGAACAACACACCGCCGGACGCCTCTTCCTGCTCAGTACGCACGGAAAAACGCCCTACACCGCCGCCTCGTATCAACCCGGCGACGCCCTCCTCTTCGGCAGCGAAACACGCGGCCTGCCCGACGCCCTGCATGAACGGTTTGCATCCACCTCCCTCACCATCCCCATGCTCCCCGGCGCCATCCGCTCCATCAACCTCGCCAATTCCGTCGCCATCGTCCTCTATGAAGCCCTCCGCCAGGTTGGACTGCGGTGACAACGATCCCGCGAATGCAGGTGAGGCGGAAGCGCATACCACATCTGCGGTACTTGCTGCGCGCGGTGCAAATCTTTTCCTCAGAAACCCTTTACAGACTGGCCGAGGATTTACTAGCCTGCCGGTGATCAAAAGGGAATAGTATGAACACAATAACCGTGGAAATTGAACAATCAGATACCATACTCCGTGACATCGTGCATCGAGCTGTGTCCGGCGTTCAAATATTGTTTAGCGAAGGGCACAAGCCGGTGGCACGGCTTCTCCCCATCTGCTCACGCATGCCCGGCCTTCATGAGGGGAAAATCAAGACAGGCGAAGACTTTGACGAAGCTTTGCCGGATCAATTCTGGTGTGACGGACAATGAATCTGCTTTTCGACACGCACGCATTCATTTGGTGGGACGCTGCGCCTGAAAAGCTCTCTCTCCTTGCGGCGGAGGCGCTCGGTTCTACTGGAAATATGCTCTTCTTAAGCGTGGCAAGCCTGTGGAAAATTCAAATAAAAGCCCAACTCGGAAAAATCGAACTGGCAACCCCCTTGCACGAGATTGTTGCAGCGCAAGAAAATATTAACGGGGTCTCTGTCATTCCCGTTCAACCTCCCGACATCTATGCGCTTGATCGGTTGCCCCATTACCATAAAGACCCATTTGATCGGCTGCTTGCATCTCAAGCTATCGTCGGAAACTACCACCTCATTTCCCACGATTCGGCCTTCCGACAATATCCCGTCTCACTCATTTGGTAAAGTTTGACAAGAGAATCGCCTCTGGACTGCGGGAACAACGAACGAAATGAGGCGGCACTGCGTTGTTACACGCCGACAATCAGGTGGCTGCCAGAGCGACGGCGAAACGAACCCGTGCTGAAAGGGTATGTTCGGCGAGTTCGGCTGTTTTAGAAGGGCAACCCAGTCGATCACGGATGGATGGAGCACATTCGCATGATGAAAAAACACCGGAAGGAACGATGGGTAGCCGGCAGAATCCTGGGGGCGATTCTACTCGCTGGCCTGCTCTTTACTTGGTGGGCGGCCAACAGGGCGGATCAAGAGATGCACAGGGGGCTGCTCCAACAGGCCGACCTGATCGCACAGGCTGTAAATCCCGAACGGCTTGCGGCGCTTACGGGCACTGCTGCTGATTTGAATACGCCCGACTACCTCCGAATCAAGAAACAACTCGCCGCCATCAAACGAGCCAATGACAGGTGCCGATTTATCTATCTAATGGGCCGAAGGCCGGATGGCCAGGTTTTCTTTTTCGTGGACAATGAGCCGGTGGGCTCCGAAGACGAGTCACCCGCCGGGCAGCTCTAC
Organism: uncultured Verrucomicrobiota bacterium; assembly: GCA_964490935.1. Taxonomy (GTDB): domain Bacteria; phylum Verrucomicrobiota; class Kiritimatiellia; order RZYC01; family RZYC01; genus JAQVYB01. The sequence goes on along the minus strand of CAZBEO010000016.1, from coordinate 28,077 downwards.
GAGGAAATTTCCCCCGAATATCTCCGGGTGTTTGATAGCGGTAAAGCGCTCTCCGTCGGCCCGGCGACCGACCGATGGGGAACGTGGATCAGCGCTCTCGTGCCACTGACCGACCCCCTCTCCGGCGAGCTGATTGCCGTGCTGGGCATGGACGTTGATGCCCGCACCTGGAAACGGGAGGTGGCCGCCCACATCCTGATGTTTGCCGGGCCGGGTTACGGGATACTGCTGGCCCTACTGGCGGCCTTGGTCGTTTTTCTCCTGCGACGCACCGATCAAACCATCGCGACGCAACAAACCCAACTGAACAAGAACGAGTTGCTTTTTTCAAAGACCTTTCAGGCGGGGTCCACACTGAAGGCCATCACCGACATGAAAAGCGGGTTGTTTACCCACGTCAACCAGACCTTTTTGGATACCTTGGGTTATACGCTGGATGAAGTCATCGGGAAATCGCCCATCGAGCTGGGCACTTTTGTGCGTCCAGAGGATATGCACCGAGTCTTATCGATGGTAGAAGACGTCGGCTTTGCCAACAACGTGGAAGTCGAAATACGGTTGAAAAATGGCGAGACGAGGACCGGCTTATTCTCTGCCGATCCGATCGAAATGGGCCCTGCCCCTTGCCTGCTGACCACCATGACGGACATCACGGACCGCAAGCTGGTGGAAGAGGTATTGCGGGAAAAGCAGGCGCACCTCGCCCTGGCGTTGCAATCGGCTCAACTGGGAACGTGGCGCGTGGATATCACGGAAAACAAGCGATATTATGGAGCGAGATGCTTCCAGATTCTGGGGATCGACCCGAACACCTTTAAGGGGACCGCCGATGAATTCTACCGCGTGGTCCATCCCGATGACATCGAGATGCTCAAGAAAGCCATGTCCGAATCCATCGCGCAAAACAGCCCGTATGAACTGGAGTATCGGATCATTTGGCCGGATGGCACCCTCCATTACATCGCCAGTCACGCCTTGTTGATTCGCGATGAGGAAGGGCGTCCCACAAAAATCGACGGGCTTGTTGAAGACATCACTAAAAAGAAATTGACCGGCCAAGCGCTTGAAGAAGAGCGCCAGCGCTTGGCGAACGTCATTCAGGGCACCCGTGTCGGTATCTGGGAATGGAATGTGCAGACAGGAGAAGGATTCTGTAACGAAAGATGGGCGGAAATCATCGGATATACCCTTGAAGAGCTGATGCCTGTCAGTAGCAATACCTGGTCGTCGCTCGTTCATCCCGACGACCTACAGAAATCGAAGGTGTTGATGGGAAAACACTTTTCGGGTGACTTGCCGTATTACGACAATCAGCTTCGGATTAAGCACAAGGACGGCCATTGGGTCTGGACGCAAGACCGGGGACAGGTGATGACATGGACGAACGACGGCAAGCCGCTCGTGATGTTTGGTACGCACATGGACATCACCGAAGCCAAGCAGGCAGAAGAGGAACTCGAAGAAAGCAACCTCCAGCTCGAGGAGGCCATGATCCGGGCCCATCAGATGGCCAGGGAAGCCGAATTGGCCAATGCCGCCAAGAGCAGTTTTCTCGCCAACATGAGCCATGAAATACGAACACCCATGAACGGCGTCATCGGCATGACCGGGCTCCTGCTGGATACCGAGCTGACGGAGACCCAGCACCAGTATACCGAAGCCGTTCGCACCAGCGGTGAATCGCTGCTTGGATTGCTTAACGACATCCTCGACTTTTCCAAAATCGAAGCCGGAAAACTGGACCTGGAAATGCTGGATTTTGATCTGCAAACACTGCTGGATGATTTGGCATCCACCCTGGCCATTCAGGCGCATGACAAGGGCATCGAGCTGCTCTGCGGCATCGCCCCCGAAGCACCCGTCCTGCTTCGGGGCGACCCGGGCCGCTTACGACAAATCCTAACCAACCTGACCGGAAACGCCATCAAGTTCACCCAGGCCGGAGAAGTGGCTGTTCGTATCGCGATGGAATCCGAAACAGAAAAAACCGTCCGCTTGCGCTTCTCGATTCGGGATACCGGCATCGGCATCCCCGATAACAAGATCAGGCTCCTCTTTGAAAAATTCAGCCAGTTAGACGCCTCCACCACCCGAAACTTCGGCGGCTCCGGCCTCGGTCTGGCCATCTCCAAGCAGCTCGTCGAGATGATGGATGGCAAAATGGGCGTGACAAGCCGAGAAGGCGCAGGCTCCGAATTTTGGTTCACCGCACGCCTCGAAAAACAGGCCGCCGAGACGCAAGGCGAAGCGTCGCCGCCTCCTGCAGATCTGGCCGAGGTGAGCGTGTTGATTGTGGACGACAACGCCACCAACCGAGAAATGTTGAACACCTGCATGACCTCCTGGGGAATGCGTGTTTCCGAAGTCGGAGACGGACCATCCGCCCTCCTCGCCTTCCAACAGGCCGTCGAGAAAGGCGACCCGTTTCAGGTGGCCGTCATTGACATGCAAATGCCCGATATGGACGGCCCCGCCCTTGGCCGAGCCGTGAGGGAGGACGCGCGCCTGGCAAAAACACGCATGGTACTGCTGACGTCTCTGGGCGTTCGCGGCGACGCGAAATGTTTTGCCGAGATTGGCTTTAATGCCTATCTAACCAAACCGACGCGCACCCGTGAACTCAAAGCCGTTCTGTCACAGGTGCTAGTCTCAAGCGGGGGGGAAGCGGCGACGAGTCACGCCATTACCACACGCCACACCACACGCGAAACCATCAATCTGTTCGCCGGTTGCAACGTACGAATTCTTCTGGTGGAGGACAACATAACCAATCAGCAGGTGGCCGTGGGTATTCTCTCCAAGCTCGGCCTGACGGCCGATGTGGCCGCCAATGGAGCCGAGGCCATAAAGGCCTTGGAATCCACCGCCTACGACTTGGTGATTATGGATGTGCAGATGCCGGTGATGGATGGCTATGAAGCCACCGCCCAAATCCGCAATCCCCGTTCTGCCGTCAGCAACCACGACATCCCGGTGATTGCCATGACGGCACACGCCATGGCCGATGACCGGATAAAATGCCTGAAAGCAGGGATGAACGACTACCTCTCAAAACCCATCAATCCCGATGCTTTGGCAGAGACTTTGGCGAAGTGGCTTCCCCCACACAACATGACCCGAAATGAGGTCAAACGCCAACCCGAAGAAATAATAACCGGGCAAACCGCATCGTCTGAACCCGCCGTATGGGATAGCAAGGCGATGATGGAACGGCTTATGGGCGACGAACCGTTGGCCCGGAAAGTAATCGCCGGATTTCTCATGGATATCCCCCTACAGATTGAACAACTCAGCCGCTTCATGGAAATCGGCGACATACAGGATGTGGAGCGACAGGCCCATACCATAAAAGGGGCGTCCGCAAATGTCGGTGGAGATGCGCTAAAGGAAACAGCCTTTGCCATTGAAAAGGCGGCTCGAGCCGGCAACCTGCACGCCGCACAGGCCGATCTGGAAGAACTGAAAAGACGGTTCGATTGCCTGAAGAAAGCCATCGCGGAAACGTCCTGCGGAAATTAGCAATCCGTCGGACTTCCGGTGTTTAAAACCCGATCGCGCAGATCAACTCTGATCGTAGCGACGTGCCCCATACTCAGTAGACTTGAAGCTGTAGGAAGCCATTGGTCCAGGCCGGCAGCGTGACGGGGTGCTCGACCCATCCTGCTCCGGACACGTTCTGGAATAGATTGGAGCCGTTTACGCCGCTGGACAACTCTTCGAGCGAGGGATACAGCATCAGGCGATACAGGCGTTCGGCATGAGCCTTCCAGGCAAAAGTGACGCTTCCCGATTCGGCGGTTTTCGCGCTATCGAACCTGAAGAAAGAAGAGGCATCCAGCGGATCGAAACCGGCGAATAGTTCTGCCCCGTCGTTTGCTCCATCGCCATCCGTATCCGCGTGGAACAAGTCGGTTCCGGACGTGAGTTCCTCGCCGTTATTCAGTCCATCGCCATCGTCATCGGCATCCGTGGAAATGCCGGTGGTCCGCGAATTGCGCACAATGAACTCTCCCAGCGGGAAATCATCCGAGGCCCTGAAGAGGCGTGCCGTAATCGGACCTCCCGTGTAATTCCAGGCGATGAAGTTAGTGGTGGATGGCGTGGAAAAGGCGACGAGGGCAGGATAGTCGCTGTAGATTTCGGTGTTCAATTCTCCAAGTGAATTCATGGCATGAATCCAGTAATAGAGATTGGCTTGGGTGTTTCCGTCGTTCACGGCTTCGTCGCTGCGGTATTCGGCGAGAACCTGTTCGGGCTCGAAGAAGCAGCGGTACATTCCGTGAATGTCTTTCCATCCGCTGGCGATAGCCTCCGTACCGAAGACCGCCTTAAAGCGAGCGTAGTCGGTGACGCGGTAGTCTCTAAAATAACCTTGGTAGGTCATGTGCGGTCCTGTGAGAATATACTGGATGCCATAGGCCTTATCCATCGAGGAACTAAACCAAGTGTAAATATCGAGTTTGCTTCCGAAGAGACGGCAGATCGAGGTCGGAGCATAACCGGCGGGTAAATTGTTCTGATCAGCGTCATACCAGTATTCACGAATGGCGTTGGCTTCGGTGGTGTAGCCGGCGGCACCCATGTTGATGAATTCATCGTTCTTGGTAACAAGGCCCCACAGAAACATGGCCGCCCAGGCGTTCATAGCTTCGGAGGTGGATTCCTGATCAGGCCCATCGTTGCTCGCCAGTGATTTTTCGCCGGTATAGAGCACTTCAGCGACGGCACCTGCGCGGGACGCCCCCCCGAGGCCGGAGGCCCAGCAATGCCCTTCCCACGGATCAAAACATCGCATCCAGGGAAGCGGGTCGGTGCCGGAGGTGTCGCGGGATGGATTGTTGTATTGGCGAATGACTTGATCCACGACTTCCCGGTAGGCCCCGACGAAAAAGGGATCGTACATTCCAAGAATCGCCGCCGAATAGGCAAACATGCCGTAGTGAAAATGGTTGTCGGAAATCAGCGAAACCGAACCGTACGATTCGTTGTAGCCATGCAACGCGCCCCAGGTCGGATTGTAGGCGAAGAAGCGACTGTCTTTTTCGGGATAGTAGGTGAACATGTTCGTCAATGCAGCACGCAGATTGCTCAACAGGATATCCCGCTGGCCGGTTAGGCCCGCCGAATCCAGGGCCGGAATCACGCGCGCCAGGCGTTCCACTTCCTTGCCCAGCCAGTAGGTATCCCGGGTGGCAGGGCTTACGGCGGCAATTTGGTCGGCCAAGATGGAGAAGGCATTTTTCGACCAAGTGGCATCGGCTGGTTCAGGAAACTGAGGGACGATTCCGCCGAACCGGTGTTGCACCGTGAAGGCATTGGAGGCGGCAAGTTTCAACGTGCCCAGCGGTGTTCCGTAGTTCATGTTTGCCACCGGCAGAGCCTCGCTGTTTTTCCAGTGGTGGGGCAGCATGCCCAGAAGAGGAATGGTTTGTCCGTTCTGCAGACTCTCGGTCTGTGCGCTGAACACGGACCGGATGATCGCGTTGGTACGCTGGTAAGTGAAGGTGGCGCTGGTGTTGGTGATGAAGGCATAGGCATGCTGCCGCAGAACCTCCAGTGCGTTGGAATCGTAGGTGGTGCCATGGTTTGGGAGAATCGCCACCGACAGGAAATCCTTTCCGGACGGAAGGACCGGCGTAATGAGTTGTGAACTGGTCAACTGCCACGTGGTGCCTGATGGCGCAAAGAGGGCGTAGTGCGTTTTGGCCGCCGAGGAAACACGCACCACCAGATACGAGGCCGAGGCGTTGCTCGCCACCACGGTGTAACTAGGCGTGCAGGCGATCACAGGGCCGCAGGAGGCGAAGCGAATGTAGGCATAGGGCGATCCATGGGCCAGCGTGGCGGCCATGTAGCTGCTGTCATTGCCGATGCGGGTGCGCACGGAAAAATCGCCGTATCCATCCACGCGGGCCGATCCGTTTGGTTTGACGGGGAAACTTCCGCCGGTTGCCTGCACTTCGAGTTCTTTCACAAACGGTGCGTAGACGGTGCTGCCACTCGCGGATACGGAGGGATAAGAAAACTCGAGCGCCCAGCCTTTGGCGTAAAAGGCCATCGGGCGTGCGGGCATCATGCCGCTGCAACGCACCTGGAGCAGGGAACTCCACCAATCGCCGGTGGGATACGGGGCCGTTACGTTGGTGGTGACGTAAATAGTGGTGGGCGGCGCGGAAAAGCCCAATGGAACCGCAGAGGCATAACTGCCCGCCTGCGGGATGGCACCCGCCGCCGCAGTGACAGATATCTCTGCGGAAAAATCGGACCTATTTCCGACGGTATCCACCGCGCGCACCATGAAGGCATGAGTGGCTTCAGGATCGCTGTAGATCAAAGCCTGGGTGGCTTCGGTTCGTTCTGCTAGGAGACCGTCGCGGAATATTTCATACATGGCCACCGTGCCGTTATCCGTGGAGGCATTCCACTGGAGCAGAATTCGGCACGGGCCATCCGGCGTACCGGAAAGTCCGGGCGGTACGGAGGGTGGCTGGGTGTCGGTGGGCATGGTCACCTGAGCCGAAGTGCTCAGAACCGAGAGATTCATGGCGCGGTCATATGCGAGTACTTGAAACGTGTGGGTGGCTCCGGGAATCCCGTTGGCGAGGCCATTGGTCGGATACGAAGAGGTGTAATACACCCCGTCCCGGAAAATCTGATACCCCTCGACGCCCACATTGTCGGTTGAGGCATTCCAGGTCAGAGATACGGTGGTGGGGCCGGTGCTGACGGCAGAAAGCGAGACCGGCGCGGAGGGCGCCTGCGCATCCACCGGGGTGGCCACGCTGATGGCACCGGAGTGCCCAGAAAGATTCCCCGCAGCATCAAAGGCACGCGCCGTGAAGCTGTAGGTGGTTCCGGCGGTCAGACCAACCGCCGAATAATTCGTGTCGCCGATGGAGCCGATTTCCACCTCGTTTCGATAGATTTTATAGCCTGTGACTCCGACATTATCGGTGGAAGCAGCCCACGATAGATCGATGCGTGACGGGGAGATGGAAACACCATTCAGGGTGTAAGGAGTTGTCGGTTTTTCGTGATCAATCACGCTGTTGTGCATGTAAGCATAGTCGGGGGTCACACCGCCGGAACCGTAGTTATACAGAAAGTGATAGGCCACGGAGGCGTCGTGGGCCAGATTAGAGACCGCGCCGATCCAGCGTGCCCCCGAAGCGGTCATGGCCGCGGTCACGACCGATCCGCCATTCACGGCATACACCATCGATACCGCACTGCACGGGGTGGCGCTCTGAGGATAATGCGGTTTGAAGATTATCCCGACCACATTGCTCAATGCAGCCGTTGCTGAATGGGTGCAGAAAAATTCAGAGGGATACGTGGAGAGGCCTATGTTATCGATCTGCATGGAATCCATGCCGGTGGTGATATAGCGAAACCCAAGGGCCACTGCTCCAGCGCGGGTTTTATCAAACGAATCGAAATCCTCAATGGGGATGTTGATGGTTTGCATCTCAGTGCTAATTTCTTTGTACTCGCTGAGGCGGATGAACGGTTTTTGGGAATCATCGTCCTCATCACGGTAGTGAAATTCCACCGTGGCATCCTCTCCGCCTTCCGTACCTTTCACATCCAGACAAAAATAATAATAGGCGGAAACATCTACGGTGGACCATGACCAGGAAAGGGCTTCCCACCAAGCAAGGTCACTCTGTCCGTCGGGCTGGGTATAGGTGAGGCTCAGCACGCCATCTTTCTCATAGGAGTAAATGAAGGGTGCCGATCCGATGCCCGCCGTCCCGCGTACCCCAATCGTCAGGCTGCCGTTCTCAAAGTCATCGATCATATAATCCGGCGTGTTTCCCCGAGAAACAGCGCACCAGAAAACCATAAGAAGAATATAGCAAATACTCTGGAATCGAAGATAGGATGCCATAATAAACGCCTTTATTCAAATCGGACGAACCTATACATCATCCTGGCGATCAAGATGATGTATATCATTTGTTTTCATACATAAAGCCCACGCATCAGGCTGATTTGTATCCTATATACACACCAGCATGCAAGTTGTTCAGAGCCCTGAAATTACTGATGAATGGCATGACTTTTCCCGGCAGGCGGGGTATAATCCCAAATCACGGACAGCGCCGGTTTTCTAGTGCGGAGAGCTTCCTGCATTCATCGGCGAATTTCTGTCATGTTAATTCTACTAGGAGGCGTGATGAATAAAGCGGCGTTCAATCCTTGGCACATGGCCTGTCAACAACTCGACAACGTGGCGCAGCGAATCAACCTGGACCCCAACGTCCTCTGCAAACTCCGACACTGCAAACGGGCGTTGATCGTCTCGATACCCATCCGAATGGATGACGGCAACGTACAGGTGTTCGAAGGATACCGGGTACAACACAATCTGGAACGCGGACCAGCCAAGGGCGGCATCCGCTATCATCCCGCTGTCACGCTCGACGAAGTGAAGGCGCTGGCCATGTGGATGACGTGGAAGTGCGCGGTAGTGGGCCTGCCCTACGGCGGTGCCAAAGGCGGGGTGGTCTGCGATCCCCGGCACATGTCGCTGGGTGAAATTGAACGGATGACCCGGCGCTTCACCTCGGAAATATCCCTGATCATTGGCCCAGAGAAAGATATTCCTGCACCGGATGTGAACACGAACGCGCAGGTGATGTCGTGGATGATGGACACCTATTCCATGAATATCGGCTACTCGGCACCAGGTGTGGTGACGGGCAAGCCCATTGACATTGGCGGGAGCGAGGGGCGTCTTGCGGCGACCGGGCGCGGGCTCATGATTGTCGTTCGCGAGGCGTTGAAGCATCTGCACATGAATCCACGCGACTGTACCGTGGCCATACAGGGCTTCGGGAACGTGGGCAGCTCGGCGGCGGAGTGCCTGCATGAACTCGGTTGCCGCGTGGTGGGCGTCACCGATGTTTCGGGAGGCGTATTCAACCCCAAGGGTCTCGACGTACCCGCCCTACTGGACCACGTGAAGCAAAGTCCGCATCACCTCATTCGTGGATTCTCCGGTGGCGATCATATCGAAGACCCCAAACAGGCCAACATCGAGCTGCTCGAAATGGAGGTCGACATTCTGGCACCCTGCGCACTCGAACATCAGATCACGTCGCAAAATGCGGACCGCATTCGCGCGAAAATTCTGGCCGAGGGTGCCAATGGCCCGACCTCGCCGGAGGCCGATGAGATTCTGCAGAAAAAAGGCATCTTCATTCTGCCCGACATCTTGGCCAATGCAGGCGGCGTAACGGTGTCCTACTTCGAGTGGGTACAGGATTTGCAGGCGCACTTCTGGCAGTTGGAGGACATCAATAAGGAACTGGAGCGCATCATGACGCGCAGTTTCCGGGATGTGTTGGAAATTGCCGAACGCGAGCAGTGTCCCATGCGCATGGCGGCCTACATTCTGGCGGTAAGCCGGGTGGCCACCGCCGTGAAACTGCGCGGCATTTATCCCTAGCAATCCGTCGGATGTTGGATGCAGATCAAGCGATAGATGCTATCCACGATGGTAAGCGTCCAGGGTTCCGATTGGTTTTGCATAACGCAGCATGTCCTGGCTGCACATCAGTTTTCCATGCGCCAAACATCATGAAATAGAAAACATTGGAAGGGGTGTTCCATCGCATATTTTTCGAGCAGATGCGCATAATTTTGTGTCCATTCCAGAAGAGATTTTTTCTTGTCCCGTCTGTTTTCATACTGCGGAGTAAAGCAACTCGCCACTTCTATATCATAGTGGAAGGTGTCTCTTTTGGATGACATCAGCGTCAGCACCGGACAGGTGGCCGCAGCGGCAATCGCAAAGGCGCCATACGGAAAGGCCGCGCGTGCTCCAAGATAATCAACTTCCACCGAATTAAAGTCATAGCACCGATCGCCCATCATAGAAACCAAGCACCCCTGCTGGATGAGTTGCATCAATTCAACCACGCCACCCAAAAACTGCTCGGGTGACACTATTTTAATCTGACCTTCTCCATGATTAAGGCGCAAGGCCTCCACCAAAGCCGGATTATCTTCGGGACGCATGAGCAGGCATACCGGACGGCGCAAATGCTGAATGGCCAATAAAATGGCCTGCCAGTTACCCGTGTGCGACATCAATAGAATAAATCCCTGGTCCGACTGCTCAACCATTTCCTTTATCTGGGAATATCCATGAAAGGTTGTTTCGAACAACTCCGGCTTGTGAATCATACAATGGCGATCAATCAAGACTCTTCCCTGACTCAAAAACAAGCGATACACGGCAAAGCGCTGTCGCCACCAGCCGTAGATTGGAAATCGGCGACGAATATATGCTAAAGCCGACTGAACAGCCTCTTTATCGAAAAAAAGATAGTAACTGCATGGAAAATGAAGGAAAAAATAGGCGCATTTTAGGCCAAAAAGACGCAAAAATACCTCGAAAAACAAAAATCCGAGCCGATTCCCGCGTTTTTTTGCTTCAATTCTTCGTTTTTGCTCAATTTTTGTCATTTTTTAGTTCTTCCTGGAATTTCGTGAAACAACAGGGCGTTTTTTGATGCATTTGTCAATTTTTTGGCAGGCCGGGACCACGACAAAGGCACCAGCCATTTCTTCCCTCTCGGGAGGGCCCGTGTCCCCACGGGCCAAGCGGAGAGTGAGCGCGGAGAGGAAGAGAAATATGGAATGAGCTGGAGAAAAATAAACGGACTCTTATTTTTCGCGTCTTTCATTCGTTGCTCTCTTCATTCGTTGGAAAACCTTTTTTTGCAAGTAATGAGCTAATGTACTATGTGGTTCGGAAACAGCGTTGGAGTGCCGATGCCAGCAAGAAAACGATGAATCCAACCAGTGCCGCAAGCACCGGTGCAACAAAAATAGCCCCGATACCCCATTCAACTAGCCGCCAATGCCCCTGATAGAGGATGGTTTGCTTCGAGGCCTCGGTCAACAGGCTCTTAAAACGCAAATAATGTCCAATTTCGATGCAGAAGAGCGGTACAAAAGGCGGCATACAAAGATTTTGAATGGCCACCCCCATCAATCGGTTCAAATTCAACCGAGTGGTTATAAAGACAATCACGACCGTATGAAGCCCAAAGATGGGGAGTGTGGCGACAAAGGTTCCCACACCTGCCGAGAAACCCAGTTCAACGGGTGAAACATGCTCGCTCAGCAACAGGCGAATGAACTTTTTTGGTGAACGAAAGAAAGAGAGATCATGGGAATGATGGACCAATTTTTTTATAGGCCAGGGCAAAAGACGCCGGATGATCAGGCGCGTATGGGTCAGCGAAATTCGGACATTGTCTTTGAGAGGGTGAAAACTCGATACGCGCTCTTCTTTTGGCGGGTACCACACACTTATCTCTACCGATTGCACATGCAGTCCGGCCCAGAGTGCTCTGGCCAGCACTTCCACTTCAAAATCATAGCGACGCCCCTTCAATTTCAGTTGCGCAAGATAGTCCACTGGATAGGCTCTAAACCCACTCTGGGTGTCCGGCATGGCCACACCTGTTTCAAGCTGCAACCAGAAATTTGAAAAAGACCGCCCAAACTTACTTCGGTTCGGAACATGTTCCACCTCCATATTGCGGCATCCAATGACGATGGAGGCCGGGACCTCCTGCAACAAGGGGAGGAAGCGTTCGCAGTCGGCGGGGAGATGCTGCCCATCCCCATCGATCGTGATCATGAACCGCCCCTTTTTATCTTTCACATAGGAAAGAGCCGTTAGAATAGCCTGTCCCTTACCCTGATTCACGGCGTGGGTGACAACAGGAATGTGGGTTCCATCGAGGAGTTCCGCTACACGAGCATCCGTGCTGCCATCATCCACCACCAACACGGGGAATCCCAGGTCACGACAGGCCACCGCCACCTGCTTGACGGTTGCGCCATTATTGTAGACCGGGATAACACACCAGACCTCCGCCTTCGTGATCGGAACAGGTGGGTCGGCAGTTTTCATGGAAGCTTCACACATACGTACAAACTTTCTAACTCAGTATCTCCCCTCTCGGGAGGGCCCGTGTCCCCACGGGCCAAGCGGAGAGTGAGCGCGTTTCGGGAGGGCGAGAGTCCCCGCGAGCCGTGCGGAGAATGAGCGCGGAGAGCAAGAGAAATAAGGAATGAGCTGGAGAAAATAACCGGACGCTGAGGACAGCATCCCTCCCAAAATTCGCAATTCTGGCTTCTCTGCGTTCAAAATCTCTCCAATCTATCGCCGCGTCGTTTCTCACGAAATTGCTGAAGGACTCTCCTTACGCACGCCCACAGCGAATCAAGGTATGACTTCCACCGAGATGGTCGTGCTGATCCAGAATCTGCAATCCGGCTTGCTGAATAAAGGTGGACATGCTTTTAAAGGTATACATGCGGCTGTTTCCATTGGCCATACAGGTGAAATACAGAGACGACGCTTCCAGACAGAACTCTCCGACTTCGTTCATCTGCCGATCGCAGAACGTATCAAGAATAAACAGCACGCCGCCCTCATCCAGCGCCTCGGCCGCTCTTTTTAAGAGGGCCACGACATGCTCCTCAGAAAAACATACCAGGAACTGACTCATCCAGAGCACATCGCATCCTTTGGGAAAGGGAACGGAATGATCCAGCAGGTTCATGGGACACAGGACGACTCGATCAGCGACTCCAGCTTCCGCTATATGCTGCTTGGCCAAGCCCAACTGACCAGGCAAATCCAGTATCGTCATTTGTACATCCGGATTGTAATTGCAACATTGAATGGACCACTTGCCGGTGTTCCCCCCCACATCCATGATCCGTTTGGGATGTTGGGCAAAAACAAAAGGCAAGGCGGCAGGAAAAGCGGCATCTGAATAGTAGTGATCAAAGGCAAACCAACTTTTCTGTGCTTTTTCCGGCAGGGAGGAAAGGGCTTCATAGATGGTGTCCCATTCTCCGAAGACCTTCAGTCCACTGGCTGTTCCCGTTTTCAGGGCTTCCTCCAGATAAAAAAGGCCCTGGTAGCACACGTCGTGGGTAAAATCCATATTGATACGCGTCATCGGATCGCTCTGAATCATTCGCCCGGTGGCCAACAGCACAACCGTTCCATCCCGATTTTCGGTCAACCCGATTTTTTCACCAACTTCCAGCAGGACGGTGATGGCATAGGCCGTCAGGCCCAAGGCGTCGGCCATTTCCGCAATGGTCGCGCCGGCTTTCCCCTTTTTGGCAATGAACTCCAGCATACCCAAATCCCGCATGGATTTCGCTGCTTGAAAAACCAAAGGTGCAAAAGCAATCATCTGGGCGTTGTAGCTTGCTTCCATGACACTCGCCGGACGGGCCCTAAGAATTGAACTCATGATGAGGCGCTTTCTTTTTTCTTATCCCAGTGCTTTCTATTCAACCGAACGCTTTTATAGGTGCCATCCTCCACTTCACGCTGAATCACCTTACGATAGAGCTGTGCCATTTTCACTTCCTTGGTTTGGTCATAGTAAAAGGTATCCCATGCGTACTGAAACATTTCATTAAGTTTATCTGCCGACATTTTGGCCGGTTTAAAGACGGCTTCCCCCGCAGTGTAGCGTCGCCAGTCATTATGCAGGATTCGGTTTTCCGCCTCCATTTGCGCACGTATCGGTGTATGCAGGAAAGGAGTAAGCACGGTAAATTCGGCCAAATCCAGTTCCACTTCCAGGAGAAAATCAATCAGCCGCTTAATGTCGTCTTCATCCTGATCATCGGTGCCGAGAATGATCGTGCCCTCGACCCCGATACCCCGGTCTTTATATTTTTTTATGCGATTGCGAATCACATCCGACGTATCAAAGATGGCTTGATACACATACCAGCAGCCCGCTTCTGCCGCCAAATCGAGAATGTCATCCTTTTCGCGAATGGGATGAGACACCCACTTCTTTTTCAACGGAATCATGCGACGAAACAATTCACGTTCCCACTCATCATCCTGCGCTAGGGAATTATCCACGATGAACAGGCGGTTATTATCAATGCCTTCCAATTCCTCGATCACCTTATCGAATGGGCGCGGACGAAACTGCCGCCCGCCGAGAAACGGCGTACAGCAGGGAAAACAATTAAATCGGCATCCGCGCGAGGCGTGAACAAGGTCCACCATCTGCACGCCTCGATAATTATACGCCTCCCGATCAAGGATAGAACGACGCGCCGGGCCCACCAAATTGATGTCGGGGAAATTACCATGATAATCATAGACCCGCTTGAGCTGACCTTTTCGAAAATCCTCCAGGACAAGGGCGGTTCGGCCTTCCGCTTCACCCAGGAACACGGAGTCGGCATGGAGCATGGTTTCTTCAGCATGAAGTTGAGCGGCAATGCCACCAAAGAGAACGGGAATGCCGCGTGCACGGTACTGATCAGCAATCTCCCATCCTCGCGGAATCTGGCAGGACAACATACAGGAAATGGCCACCAGGTCCGGGGTATCATCCAACTGCAACTGCTGCACATGCTCATCGCAGAACGTCAGATGCACCTCATCAGGCACCGTGGCCGCAAAGACAACCGGCCCATGCGGCGGCAAATGAAATTCCGGTTGATTCGGCAATTTAGGCCATTTTGGATATATTAGTTTCATCCACATCTGAGAGCATTCCTTATACGTTTTGGGTTAAAGCAACCAAGCACTATGCGCTATCTTTTTTATTGCATCAAGAGCAGAAACGCTGCTGTTCAAGTCCCCATCCAGCAGACAACAGAACCCACCTGTTTCCGTGTAACGCACCAGCAGCATCCGCTCCGCCTGACCATCGGTCACAAGCAAAGAACAGGTCTGAATCATATCCAGCATATCACCCGTTGCATTGGTGGCGTACAGAAGCGGCCCCTGCAGGCCAAAATGAATCGACGCCTCTGCCAACGGACTGCTGGGCAGGGTATATATAAACAAATTGCCTCGCCCCATGGTCCGTCCGCAATCCACAAAATCCTTAAAATAGGCGGCATTTGCCGCCACCGCTCCCATCGAGTTGGTGCCCAGCAGGCCTATATCCCATTGCTCATCCTGTCCGCAGCTCATTCCTGCATCGCTGAGCGCCAAGGCAACAGAAATACATGCAAACTTCGAGGGCAGATCAAAGCGGCCAAAATTCTTTACCGGACTTTTAAAGAGTTCGTTTTCGGAACTTCTGATTTCTTTAAAAGAGGCGTACGTCGAGCAGGTATGCTTCTGCCAAAGCCCATACGATTCTTCATTGATCCAGCCTGCTCCGAAAACAGCCATACTGCACCTCTACTCCCTATTCCTTTTCAACAACAGTGCCGCATTGGTCCCGCCAAATCCTGAATTGGTTGAAAGAATCCACCCCGGACCACACACCTGGTTTTCCGGCGAGGCCCAACCGACCGCTTCCTCATCAGGCTCCTGCAAACCAACCGTTCCCGGCACAATCCCCGTCTTCGCGACCTGCAAGGCCAGCAGCGCCTCAATCAATCCCGCACTACCCATGGTATGCCCCGTGCCCCCTTTGATCGAAAAGGTCGGGCGGGCCTGCTCAAAGACAGCCTTAAAGGCCTTTAGCTCCATCGAGTCGTTATACACCGTCCCAGTTCCATGCGCACAAACCGCACGCACCTCGTTGGCCGAGGCACCACTCGTTTGAAAGGCCAGCTCAATCGCGTGTTTCAACCCGGCCCCATCGCGCGAGGGACCGGTCATGTGGTTGGCATCATTGCTCATGCCCCACCCCATGACCTCACCGAGGATGGGTTGGCCTAACCGCTGCGCTAGGTCCGCCGACATCATCAAAACGTAACCGGCACCTTCCCCAAGGGAAAGCCCGTCGCGGTGTCGATCAAACGGACGCGCCACCTCCGGGCTCAGTGCACGCAGCGCTGAAAATCCTGAAAAAACAAATTCGGTCACACAATCACAGGCCACCACTAGCACAGACGCTTCGATTCCGGATCGGATCAAGGAAGCGGCTTGCGCGATAGCGGCCGTCGATGAGGCACAGGCCGATGAAATCACCAGGCCCTTCTTCAAGCCGCCACAACACTGACTAACCTGCTCAAGCAGGATCGTCATACGACTATCAGCAAGATCTTTTCTCTGTTCAACGATCCCCCGCTCCAGCACATCAATTTCACCGGTGGTGGTTGCCAACAACAGTTTTGTTGAAGCAGGCCACTCATGCGGGCCGTGCTTCAGCATGGGCCGGAGCATTTGCATGACCAGTGAATCAGGGGCATGGACATCCAATGAATCAATCAAGGCCGCCTTCCGGCAGGCAAACGCCTCCACCGGGAAACGATCAACCGGGCGTATGGCAGACTGCCCGGCGCACACCCCCGCCCAAAGACAATCAAGCCCTGGCCCATACGCCGTGATTACATCAGCCGCAACGATGACCGCCCTCACTGCATGTCCTCAAATTCGCCATCCAGCCAGCGTTGCCGTGTTTCATCAAAAAGCGGTGGAGGCACATAAAAGGGTTGATTGGATTTTCCGTCCACGAACAACTGCACGGTATAGCCCGTGGCGGCAATGGAGCCATCCGCTTTGCGAATAATGTATTCAATATTGATGCGCGCCGCGTCCGACCAGAGCAGCTCGGCACTGATGGTAAAATCCTCATCCAGCAACAAGGGTTGGCGGTAATCCACATGACATTGGACAATGGGCACCGCCAGACGCTCCTCCACAAACCGCTGATAGGATAATCCGCACCGACGACGCAGCTCCGTTCCTATTTCTTCAAAGAAGGCGACGTAGTGCCCGTGCCAGACGATCCACATACTATCCACTTCACGAAATTGAACGCGTCGTGACAACGTCAATTTCAAGGAAGCTGGCGCATCCGCATCGCGCTTAAAGTGTTGGATTTTTCTACGTGCTGACATGCCCTGCTTCCTTATCATTACTAACTGGATGAAACGTTCATTCTATTGGTTCTCACCGGATCGACACAAGGCCTCATTTTCGGATGCGCTTATTGCTGTAGGCAAATCGCAGGAAATACAGACCGTTTACCAAGAATCGCTTCCAACTATCGGGTGATTTCCACAGCATGGCTACATACCCAAGCAAAACCTTCGGCCGCATATAATGAGCCTTATAGAAGTTGATGAACAGCTTCTCCAACCGTTCTTTGGTCATCCCTTCCGGGACAAAAACCGTCTGCATACAATCCATTTTTTCCCAGTCCTCCTCAAAGGTCCCCAAGGAATGAATAGTCTCATATAACGGCGACCCGGGAAAAGGGGTAAACTTGGCCAAATTAAAATCGTCAATGGGGTGAGAAAACACAAAGTCCATACTCTTGCGAACCGTTGCTTCGGTTTCACCCGGCAACCCGATCATTAATAATCCTTTGGTGCGTATTCCATTCTTTTTAATCAATCGGATGGTATGCGAAAGCAACTCAATATCCGCATTCTGACGATGACGGGACAACAACGTCAGGTCCGCTGTTTCAATCCCCAGACTGGCCATCCAGCAACCGGCTTGTTTCATCATCCCCAGCAACTCGTCATCCACATGCTCGGCACGTACCGCGCAGTTGAACGTCATATCCAGCGGCTGATTGATCAGCATCGTACAAAGTTGTTTCACCCGGTCCCGGTTGAACGTGAATTGGTCATCATAAAAATTCAGGTGCCTAATACCAAAGCGTTCTTTGAGATAGCTCATGTGTTTGTATAGATACTCGGCTGAATTATACCGAAATGTGCGCCGGAAGACGGAGCGATCACAGTAGCTGCATGCGTAGGGACACCCGCGACTAGAAATACAACTGGAATTGGGCACGGTGGGATAATTAAAGATCGGCAGCGTGTAGCGATCAGGATAACCCTTGAGCTTCTCATAAGCCGGAAACGGAAGGCTATCCAACTCAAGCGGCTCGCGATACCCATTAAAGACAGCCTGTCCATTCTGCCGGTATATCAGACCTTTGATCTCTCCAGGCTCTTCCCCCCGTCGTTGAATCAGTTCCAGGAAGGTGGCCTCCCCTTCCCCAACCACCGTAAAGTCGATCTCCGTGAATCGCTCCAGAATCGACTCTTTCAGTGCGGAGACATGCGCCCCACCCACAACCACCTGAATGCCCGGCAGGCATTTTTTGGCCAGTCTGGCCACTCGCGTACTATCAGGAAAGGAAGAAGTCGTACTGCTAATCCCCAGAAAGGCAGGCTTCAGATCGAGCAAATAGCCCTGCAACAGGCTGTCTGAATCAGGGGTGGCAAAGTAGTCCACGATGGTTGTATGAATATCGTGCTGTTCCAGATAAGCCGCAATATACGCAAGACCAAGGGGAGGCATGATGTTCGTCAAACGGGAAATATCATGACCGGCACCATCGGCTTTGTAGCCCAGCGGATGAACAAGAATCACCTGATCAGTATTCAGTGGTGCCATATTACAATACCTCCGATGATCATAGGTCTTCCGATGAATTCATGGACATAACTTCCTTCAAGTGTACCTCCAGTCGATATCCATGCCGACGATTGTCCAACAGGATACCTCCCGGCACCCATTTCTGCCCCACAGACTCATACGCATAGTAACGAACACGGCGGATCAGTTCATCCTGTTCATAGATTTTCTTTTCAATCAGCACGAGTTGCTGCCCGGCAAAGAGGTATTCAGTAACGCCCGTGGACGTGCGATCGGTATACCTGATTTCGGTCTTGGTTTTTAGCACGGCGGCATTTTGTGAAGGAACCAGATTAAAATACATATGCTTGATATCCAGTCCAATAGCGGAAGCCACCTCGGCCATGTGTTCGGAGAAATCAGCTATCGCATAGGTACATTCGACCACCCCACCGACCCCTTGCAGCTCGATCAATTTGACACCCATCGGGGTCATGGCAGCCAGAGCAAAACGATCCTGTGCCTGATCCACCGTTAAATATCCCACCGCCGATTGCGTATGCCAACGATACCGGAAAACCGTGGAATTGATCAGTTGATAGCTCGCAGGCAGGCTGGCCTCAAAATCCGTTCGGACAACTCCCGGGTCCATCTGATCAACCGGCACACGTTCCGTGAGCGGAAAGGGTACGGTGGCACAACCGCTCAACAGCAAGACAATCACTGCGGCTACTTTATTCATTCATCCTTCTACCTTTCATGACGATCTATCCACCAGACAAAGTGAAGGGACCACCAGCATCGCCGCTAGATAACCGGAAGCAATTCCGGCAATCAAGGTTAAGCCGACCGAATACAGCGCAGGATGATTTGCAAAAAGCAACACCCCGGCACCCACCAGAGTGGTTACGGCGGATAGACTGACAGCGGCTCCCGTTCCATCCGACATCCGGCGTTGGCAGGCGAAAATAATGAAAATGCCATAATCAATGCAGAGGCCAATCACCACAATACCGGCAATCAAGTTGGCTGCATTCAGCGGATGGTGCAGCATGTTGATAACGGAAAGCATGCCCACCACACCGGTCAGGGCGGGAACCAGGGCCACCAACGCCATGCGAAGATTACGGATAAGCAGGAGGGTGGCCAGGATGACCAGTGCAATAGCAATAAATGCTACCCGTGTTATTTCACGTTTCATAATTGATGCAAAATCACGGTACAGCACCTTGCGGGAAATAAGAAAAGTATGGGCAGGTTCCGTATTGGCGGCCTCCAATGCGGCAACCACTTCTTCGGTGTCAGGAAAAAAGGAAACCACCTGAAAGCCATCCGGTTTAATCTGGACAAAGCGCTCTTTCAATGCAGCAAACAGACGATTGCTTTCGGGTTCATCCATAAACGGCAACGAGGGATACAGGTGTTCAAAGAAGGGCGTAAAGGCCTGCTCACTAAAATGGAATTCAGCTCCTTCCGACTTCAAGAGTGCACGCAATTTTTCCTCGCGGCCATCCTGCCAGAAGGCCGTCCAGGTGGCGCTGTTGAATTGCTGTTGCCCTGGTGACGGCCAGAGCATGGCGAAATTTGCAAAATCCGCCGTCGGCAATTCTTCGGAAAATGCCCGATAGATTCGATTATTAATTTCAAGGGCCTGTGCATAATCAGGATGGGTGACAACAAACAATCCCTGATCGGCCACGCCACGTCCCCAGGTTTCAAAAAAACGATTCTCCGCGTCAATAATAGCGGGGGCCGCACCATCCAGATGCGCAAGATTACTATCAAAAACAACCCTGGGCGCATAGATAAGGCCCGTCCCAAGCACAACCGCAAACACCAGGATGATCGCGACATGTCCTCGCCTGGAAAATCGCATGGTTGGCCCTTGAAATACGGATTTCCCTAACCGCTCCGATGCGTGTTTTTTCAGGAATAAAGGCAATACAAATACGGCATAGAGCAACGAAATAATAATGCTGACCAAGGAGATGAGTCCGAGTTGTCGATAGCCGGGGATACTGGAAAACAGGAAGGCAACAAAAACGCCCATGGTGGTCAGTGCGCCGAGGGTTATGGGTCGGGTCACGCGCTGAATGATGCGGTATTCATTGCCGTGAGTTTTGACGGCAATAAAGATATGAATGCCATAGTCGATCGCGATTCCTGCAATAAACGCGCTTAGTCCAACGACCAACATGGCAATGCGCCCCATGAATATCCATCCGATATTAATCGCAACAGCAACGGCTGCTACAGGAATGAGAAAGACAAAGACCGCTCGCACATCACGAAAAAATAAAAAGAACAGCACTAAGAAAACAAGGGCGGCAATGGTGAATGTGCGTCGGATATCCTGTTGTACAATCTTCTGATTGCTGACCGTGTGTTGATGCCCACAAATAATCGATGTGGTTATCCAAGGGGGCAATTGCGAACTGCAGCGTTGCAGATAGGCCAGCAATTGCTGGGAGCCTGTGTTATCGGTAAGACTAACAGGCGTCTCCAGAATAAGCATGGCATGGCGTCCATCCTCACTGACAAAATGCCCCTCTTTAATGAGAACCCGATAGCCAAAGGAAGAAGAAAGTTTCTGAATGCGGGCAAGAATCCGCCCCTGAATATGCAGAGGGTCAGCGCGGGCCATCGTAGCCATAAAGAACCCTTGTGGCTTAAGTAATTCGCGATACATTTGCTTGAGATGGAGTTTAACGCCAGCTGGGGTCAACTGCTGATCAATGCCAACCAGCTCATTGCTGTCGATCAGAAAAGGGGTGCTGTGGATGAAGAATTGAATATCCTCCATCATCCCCTGCCCTGCCTTGGCGGTTATGACACGAGAGACCAGAGGTGGTTTCAGCATGCCAGCCAACTCATCAATCGACTGCACAAAGCCTTCATCGGCTGGAGGGTCTCCCTCAACCCTTAACTCAAGAACAACTTTACCAGCTAGATTGGCCTCTCTCAACAGTTTGCTTGCGTGCAGTACATCACTATCTTCCGGAAGCATCGGGTCCAGTGAGTCTTCAAATGGAATAAAGAATAAACCAACGACTGCGGCAGCAGTAATCGATAACAACAGCATGAGTATCGGCTGCTTCCGTTGCCGAATAAACGCATACACCGCACAAAAAACATTACTTCCCATTCGCATGAATGCTCCAGGTCGTCTCAGGAAGTACGGGATTGATCAGCGTATCCTTAAAGATCAACGTCGTGGTGTCTCCACTCGCTTCATCGATAACAAGTTGATTCAAATAGTGTTCATCATCAGCAAAGTGGATGACCACCTGCTGAATAACCTTGTGTTCCATGGTGTCGGGTTTTGGGCTAAAGGAAATGATGGTCGGACTCTCCTGCTGCACAACTAGATTGTATTTGTCGGAAAAGGAGGCGTACTGCCCAGAAAACCATCGCGTAAGCTGCTCAAAAACGACCCCTAACACGGGATTATTCGATAAACGCGTTTTTTGGACGTTGCCGGAATCTTCATCCCATTGACTGATGACTCCATCCGCCACCACCAGGGAGTATTTCAGTGGATGCTGAACATGCCAGGCAAAATGGCCCGCGTTATCCAAAGCAATCCAGCCATGCAGCACCATGGGCTTATCAAAGATCGCCAGTTTCTTTTCCTGAGTAAAATGCGTCTTGATTGATTTAATTCCGCTGAACTGTTTTTCCAGACGGCTCAACACCGCCTGATCCTGTTGCGGCAAGGTGGAAAGTTCCGCAGCCTGGCTACCCACTATCGCCATCCAGCAAAAGAAAAGACGAATCATCAGGATATAACTTTTTCTCATGGTCATCCAATCATACGTACAGACTCTCGCGTCCATTACTTATGCCAAATCTTAATATCGCCTTCTGCCAACAACACCTCGTCCCGGCGGATTTCTCCCCGGATGATCGAGAACTCGCCGAACTCAGCTTGCTTCGTGGCGGAAATCGTCAACCGATCGCCCACATGGGCCCGTTTGAATAGTTTAAAATTCCGGGCACCCAGCAAGTATCCCTGGATGCGCTGATCGTCAAAACGATTTGTCCGAAAACCTTCATAGGCGGCAGCCGCCTGAGCCACCATTTCAAAGAAGGCCACTTCATCTAAATCACCTTGTTCATCAACAAATAGACACGTCTCGCTGATCTTTGCCCGCGCTGTTCCGCGTCGTTCCTCCACAGACACCAATTCATCAATCAAACACATGCCGTCTCGTTGCGGAATCAATTGCTCCACAGCGATAGGCAGGCAGGAAATGGCATCCTGACGTTCAATATTTCGCCAGCATAATGGGTCCGAGGCCAGGTAGTCACCCGTAAGCTGATAGGCCGCACCCCGACACCCATAACAATGCGAAGCCTTTTCGCATGCCGCGCAGGGGCCCTTGATCCTCTGCCGATAATTCCGTAAATCCTGCATCACCTCGCTTTCCTGAAGGATGTCGGCCAATGGCTGTTCACGGATGTTTCCCAACGGAATGGTCACACCCACGCAGGGCATGACCTCTCCCTGCGAATTAACCAGACAGGAATACTGGTGACGCAAACATTTATTGCCTACCAGTGGAGGTTGTGGAGTCCATGTTCGCTTGTAGTTGGTGCGGTCCAGTTCTGCAATAACCTCAAACAACTGCTGCACCCGTTCCGACGAAACGTCCAACGCTTTATTTTGCCGGGCATGTCCCTGCGGCGTTATCATCTCCACATACGGTTCAATCTCTTGATCCCGTGCCCATTTCCAGATTTGAGGTAACTCTTCGATGTTCGACTGACAGATCACGGTGCTGATGGCCAGAAATTGTTTAGACGATGGATAGCCCGCTTTTTTCAGGTTGGCTAGCGCGGCCTGTATGTTATCAAAAGCACCCTCATGCCCCGCCAAGTCATTTTGAACCGCCGGATTGAATGAATTCATCTTGAGCACGACGCGCACATTCGCTTTGGCCAACTGCATGGCGCGCGCTTCCGACAAATTGCTCCCATTCGTAAAAACTTCCGTCTGCATATCCTGGGCGTCAATAAACTCAATCAACTCCATAATGCCTGGGTATATCATGGGCTCCCCGCCCAGAATAATGATTTTGCGTGCCCCCAGCGCCTTCGCCTGCATGACCACGTCGCGCATTTCCTCTGAAGTCAGTTCATTCGTGTGGACCAGGCTATCCTGCACGTAGCAATAACGACAGCGATAATTGCAAACCAGGCTGCATTCTATTTCCAGGGACAACAGGCCGCCACGGGCAGCAATTGCTTCTATTTCTTCCGGCGTAAATTCAAATTCTCCAAGACAACTACTGCAGCTCATAGCTCCCCTCATCCAGCTTGGCCACTGTTTCGTTCATGGTTTCCCAGACCGTGGCCTTTAATTTCAAGACCGACATATCGCGGTATTGCTCCGGAAGCAGTGCAGGCATTCGAAGAATGGTGATGTCACCGGGATGAAGAATCAGCGACCCCTTGTGCGGAATGTTCTCATTGCCGGATATGCAGCACATGATAATAGGGACCTCGGCTTTCAATGCCAGCCGAAATATTCCACCGCGAAAGGACCCCATTTTACCGGTGGCCGAGCGGGTTCCTTCTGGAAACGAGATGATGGAAACACCCTCTCGAAGCAGTTGCGTCGCCTGGGCTGAAAATTCGTCAAAGGTCATTTCGTTTATACTTAAATACCCTGCGCACCGGGCGAGCGCGCCAAGAATTGGGATTCGAAAAGGCCAGCGATTCACCACCTGCACTGTATTGGTATGTATCCCGGCAGCAGCCAAACTGGCCATCATAAATCCATCGGACGCCGAGCGGTGATTACAGACGATAATATACGGAGGGGCCAACGCCCCGGGCTCTAGATTCTTACAAGTCACCCGAACAAAGGGACGCGCCATAAAGGTAATAATATTTCCATACCAGCAAATGGCCCGCCGAAAGAGTGCCATGCCGGCGAGGTGGGGGCGACTCAGCGCAAACGGCAGAACTCCGAGAACCATCAGCGGAATGCCCAACACCGTGAAAAGTACAAATCCGAAATAAAACGCTACATTCAGATAGATACATTTCAGGTAATAAATCATATCAGTACGCCATTCGATCTGGTCCAGCACGCGCCGCCTATCAAGCAGCACGGCATCACTGGTCTGCCGCCATCTCCTGCTGAATGGTCAGGATAAACTCAACCACGTCATCTAATGTGCGAATAGAGCGCACCCGTTCATCATCGCGAATCTTGACACTGAATTTCTGCTGTAACGCTACAACCAAATCGACCGTGTCCAGACTATCCAACCCAAGGTCGTCAAAAACAAGGGCCTCCGGCGTCAGGTCCTTTTCATCCAGCTCAAACGACTCAACAAAAACCTTGTTGGTTATGGCTGTCACTTCTGCTTTCGTCATCTTCATAGTCTTCATACTCCATTATCTAAACCGGCACAAACAAGGGTCGCATTGATCCCGCCAAATGCAAAAGCATTCTTCAGCAGACAACGTATCTGCTGTTCTCTGGTTTCGACCACGTGATGGATGGCATTACAATCCGGATCAATGTGTTCCAAATTCAGGGTGGGGAAAATAACGGACTGTTTCATCATGACAAGCGAAATGATCAATTCAATGGCACCGGATGCGCCCAGTGTGTGCCCAATGTTGCCTTTCATGCTGCTTACCGGCACGGAATTGCCGAATAGGCCCCCAATCGCGGCGGCTTCTTCTTTGTCACCATGAACCGTTGAGGTCGCGTGTGCATTGATATAGTCAATATCTTCAACCCGTAGCCCAGCCTGTTTCAAGGCACCTCCCATGCAGCGACTCATGGCCGCTCGACTGGACTGACTGATATGCTCCCCACTTCCACACGTTTCAAAGCCAAGAATTTCCGCATAAATTTTGGCTTGGCGCGCTTTGGCGTGTTCATATTCCTCCACCAGCAGCATGCCGCTGCCCTCTCCACAAATCAGGCCGTCGCGATCGCGGTCGAACGGACGCGATGCCTTCGTCGGATTGTCATTATATCCTGTTGAGGCCGCATAAAGGACATCAAAGGACCCGGTTACCGTGGGATGCAACTCCTCTGTGCCACCACACAAAACCGCTTTTTGGCGTCCCAACCGAATCAGATCATACCCCATTCCGACGGACTGCAATCCTGAAGCACAAGCACCGGAAGGGGCCCATACCGAACCGGTAATCCCCAGATATTGGGCGACATTCATAACTGCCGTATGCGAAATGACCTGAAAAAATTGCATCGCCGTCATTTGGTTCAAGTCAAAATCAGGCAGCATCGTCTCAAAGGTGGCGGACATGGTATTCATGCTGCCCACCGTTGATCCGATCACGCACCCCATACCGCCAGGAAGCAGATCAGCAACAGCCAGCCCGGCATCGGCCAAGGCCTCCTCGGCCGCCTGCACCGAAAAGATACTCATCCGGCTCATGGAACGACGATCCTTACGCGGGATCTTTTTTTCATCAACCAATTCAGCAGGGGCCGCAATCAAACTGCGCAAGCCGATGTATTGTTTGTATTCTTCCATATACTTGGCCGCACTTTTGCCCGCAGCCAATCCAGCGATCAGCGCAGACACATCACGGCCCAAGGGCGATACACACCCGATTCCCGTTATAACCGCTCTCTTTAATGTCATAATCGCTCCTCAATCAATGCCGAGAAATGGTCAGGACCAACGATGCCGCGTACTACCATGACCGAAGTCATTATGACACCCAAAATCCCCGGCAAACCAGCGCTTTGACCCGCCGCATAAAGATTGCGGATCGGCAAAGCACCCACTAGGTTGAACTGACCAATCTTCTGCTTTACTCCGTACACCGCACCGTAAGGCGTGGACATATAATCGCGGTACGTCAACATCGAGGCGGAGTCCAGTATCTTCAGGCTATCTCGGCAATCGGGATAACGCTTGAGTATCCGAGTGCGTATCTCATCGGTCTTTTTCATTTTATAGTCGTTATATTCTGAGGATCGGTGACCTGTGCGCGAGTCTTTCCAGGCGGCCACATCTTCCCAGAATGAAATTTCCGATACATTCATCACCTGCTGCCCGCCTGCCGGGTGATGCAGTAACATGAGTGGCCTTTTGGAAGAGGCGGGATTGAATGATTGCTCTATATCATCATCCGTGCAGATAAGCTCCACCATGGCTCCATCCAACGAAAGATCGGCATTGGGCTGACTGCACGCATATACGGTAAAAAATCCAATGGAAGGCTCATAGGCATTCACGCGATTGGCAAAGGCCTTGGAGACCGATTGCTCCGGCAGTAGTTTCATAATTTCCGCTGGATGTACGGTTAATATACAACGTTCCGCCTCAAGTTCTTCCCCCGTATTCAACACAAACCGCCCGGCCCGCTTTTGAGAGATATCCGCCAATTCGGCGATGTGCGTGTTACAACGTATTTCAACATCAACCCGCTCAAGCTGCTCGCGAAAGGCCTCGATAATTGCTTCTCCACCCCGCGCAACGCGTGCCAACGATTCATGTAAACCAAGCGTCACTCGAGCATGATTGGCAAAACTGATTTGCGAGGGACTAACCCCATAGCAAATGCCATAGGCACTTAGCACTGTTTTGAATTGGATGTTATCGCTTAATCCATCCAGCACCGTGCGTAAACTCACAAAATCTTCATCCAGCGAATGGCCAAAGGTCTCCAGCTTGTCAAAACTCATCCCCGGACTGGAATCACATACATGATGAGCCATTTCAAAATAGCGATCAACGGCACCAGCCTCTGCCGGAAAATATTTCTTACATTCGGCCCGAAAGATGTCTTCGCCGACAGGCAAGTCAAAAACCCGGTTCTCGGATTCAAAAACCAGGCGGCTGGCGCTTTTCGAGTGAGTGAATTCAGGTGAAATCGCATCGCGGACCCCTAATAACCGAAAGGCCTGATCCAGCAGGCCGGATGCGGTAAGCCCGGCAGTAAAGTGAAAGCCAACATCAAAGCTGACCCCCTGGCGTTTAAAGCATTGCATGCACCCGCCGATTCGAGGTGCCTTTTCCAGCAAAAGCACCTTATGGCGGTTCATACCCAGCAACAGGGCCGCCGTTAATCCGCCCATCCCGCTGCCCACTACAATGTCGTCGTATCGTGCCATAACAACCTATATTGCCAATCCGCCATTAACGCCAATAACCTGACCGTGGATATAAGAGGGCTCATCCGTACAAAGATAGTTCACGACCGAGGCAACCTCTTCCGGCGTACCAAACCGTTGTTGAGGAATCAGCGGAAGAATCTTATCGCGGGGCACCTCTGCCGTCATTTCGGTTTCAATCACGCCGGGCGAAACCACATTAACCAAAATATTTTTACGTCCGACTTCCCGGGCCAACGCCTTGGCCGCACCAATTAAACCGGCCTTGGATGCCGAATAATTCACCTGCCCCGCATGCCCACTCTGACCAGATACAGATGAGATCAGAACAATGCGCCCCCGCTTCTTACTCAACATCGAAAACAACACCGTGTGAATCACATTATAAAACCCATTCAAATTCGTGTTGATGACGGATTCCCACTCCTCGCGCGACATCCAAACCAACAGATTATCCCGCGCAATGCCGGCACTAAACACCACGGCATAAGGAACCGTCGTCTGAACGCGCTCACCCAAGGCAGCCTGCGCAGCCTCATAATCCCCCACATCAAAAGAAAACAGCTCGCAGGTACGACCCATACCCGTAATCAACGATCGCACCTCTTCTGCCGCCTCGTGATTGCTATGATAGGTTAACCAGATATCAAAGCCGGATTCC
>CAZBEO010000015.1:12979-50279 GCA_964490935.1 uncultured Verrucomicrobiota bacterium | reverse complement strand
GTGACCGACCGTCTGCGGTATTTCTGGATATCCTCCGGTCGATCCATAAAATAATAGGCATTCGCAAACGTAGATTGAAAGCCAATTGCCGAGAGACTCTTGTAGATATTATGTTCACCAATAATCTGTCGGAGCGCCTCATTCGGGAAGCCCTCCAGATGCCGTCCAATTTCCAGGGGGGCATTCACGCCGGTCAGTAGCGCAGTTTGACCGGTGGCACTCTGCGGCAGGCCGGGCACTCCCAATTGCGCATCAATCGGCACGGACAGCTCATCCAGCAGGTGCACAAGCGTCGGCGTCTTTCCCGCATACACCGGATTCACCGCCGGGTCCCGGGCGCCGATGCCCAGTCCGTCGATAAACACAAAAAGAATTTTCAGCCGCTTACCCATGATACATCCCTCATGCTTAACCTTCCCTTGTATAAGGCGACTCCCCGTCCCATTCAACCCGCGATTTCCATTTTCCCACATGATTGGATGTTCTTTTTTTTTAAGTCCGGTTATATTCACGGGCATGAAAGAAGACAAAATGAAGAGGACTTACCCCCTGCCACCCCCGTCGGACGAGGAAACGGTGGTGATTCAAAACACCATGTGGACGCATGTCGTCCCGTTCGCGGCCTGGCTGGCGGTTATGACGTTGCTCCCGCCCGCAGGCTGGAGCTACGCGGTACGTTCGGCGGTGTGCATTGCTCTTCTCTTCTGGTTTGCTCCCTGGCGATGGTATGAGAAATTAAACCAGCGTCACATTCCGTTGGCGGTTGCAGCGGGCGTGGTGGTGTTTGTCATTTGGATTTTCCCGGAACTTTCCTTCATGAAGAAGCTGCCCGGCTTTGATGGAGCGTATCAACTGCTCGGCATCATGCCTCCCTGGAGTCGGCCGGAGGCACTGACGGACTTTCCGTATGCGCCGGAAACGTGCGGCTGGACCCTGGTGATGATTCGTCTCCTCGGCTCATCCATCGTGGTGGCACTGCTCGAAGAATTTTTCTGGCGGGGCTGGATGTACCGCTGGCTTTTCAAATCGAATTTTCTGCGGGTGGACCCGGGGCAATGGAATTGCTTCGCCTTTTTTTCCGTGGCGATTCTTTTTGGCCTGGAGCACGACCGCTGGTTGGTGGGCATTCTTGCGGGAATAGTCTACGGCTGGCTGTACATACGGACACGCGATATCTGGGCGACCTGCATTGCGCACGGTGTAACGAATTTCCTGCTCGGTCTCTACGTTCTGCAAACAGGTGCGTATCAGTTCTGGTAGGATGTCGGGCCAGAGCCCGACAGCCTGCTAGAAGGGTACGGGCGCGTCCCAATCGTCCACCGGAGGCGGAGTGGGTATGGCCACGGCGGTGTGCCGGGCCTTTGCGGTGGCATGGCCATCTATCGGACCAGAGGTTGAACGGGCCTCGCTGCTGGGGGGGGTTCTCAAAAAGACGACCGGGTCGGCTCGGCCCAACTTTGCAGGTTCGGGGATGGGTGCTCCCACGGCATACTTGCGGGCGGGTTCGACTGGGGCGGGGTCTGTTTCCGGTAGGGCGGCCTGCTGAACCGCACGCGGTTCAATGCGCACCACCTGCTGCTCTTGCACGGGCGGCTTGGCGGCTACACGGACCGGACTTGGCTCCATCGGCGCTTCTTTTTGTTTCAACGGGGTCTTCTGGTGTTCGGCATCCATCACGATAATGGTGCGCTCCACGGCGCGGGGCGATGCGGGCTGCTCCGAGGTGCGGGAGCCATCCACCAACTCCACGGAGGGCTCGGATACGACACTTGTCGAGGTCTGCTCATCCGTAACGTCCTTCACAAAGCGTTTGGTATGCCGATCCGGCGACGCGAGAATGGAGGCGGAAGACCGGGGTTCGTGCTGGGGTTCAGATTTTGCAACCAGGCCCGCCTTTGCGGGATGCCGCATGGCTGGGGTGATTTCCCGGGGAGTCTCCTGCAGCGTGGTCTGCGGCTGAGACACGGTTTCGGGGCGCACGTCCACCGAGGCCATTACGGTTCGTTCAGGTTTCTTCTTTTCAGTGGCGGGTTCCCGCCGTTCCTGCTGCAGGAGGTCGGCCAGCTCCGCACTCAGCACGGCCAATGCGTCACGATCGCCCCGACGAACAGCCTCTTCCATACGCACTTGAAGCAGTTCGACCCGGGAGAACAGCATCTCATCCTGCGGCGGGGCCTCTTCGATGGTTTCGTCGCGGGATTCAGCACGGGCCAGCGCGGCATCCACTTCCGCTGCATACGGCGGTTCTTCCTGCGTTTCGGTTTCCGGAGAAGCCGGTGTCGAGGCGATGGAAGCCTCGAGAGCCAACTGCTCAAACAGCAAATCAGCCTGCTCGTCCTCGCGGGCAAGCGCGGGTGCCACGTCCTGTTCAACCATCGATGCTGCGGGTGGTTCCGCTGGGGTGGTCTTAGCTTCTGTCACGCCAAAGTCATCGAGTTCGGCCAGAAGTTCCTCTTCGAGTTGCGCCATCGAGGGCTCAGCCCCTGCGGCGGGCTGCTCTTGGGTGGCGGATTCCTGCGTCAGTTCAGCGATTGGTTCCGTGGGCGGCTCCGCATCGGCCAGGGCGGGCTGCGAAGCAGGCTTGGATAGGTCCTGCAGGAGTTCCCGTTCGAGCAGCAGCAACTGATCCTCGGCGGTTACGGTGGGAAGGGAAAGTTCGGGTACGGCCGCAACCTCCGGCATGATCGCCCCCGCCCCCTTGCGCCCATCAACAACAGCCGGGCCAGCGTCCTGCTCGGGGCTGGCGGGTTCCTCTTCGAGCCAGTAATCGGAACGGAGAATTTCTTCGATGATGGAGGCGTCAATGCTTTTGGCGGAAGCAGTTGTGGGAACAATGGGCTTTGAAACAGGCACCGGGATCGGGGTAGGCGCGGGCTGCGCCTGGGCCACCTGCTTGCGTACCAGCGGACGTTCGATGGGATAGGCACCCGAGGCCGACTCCAGCGAGAGGTCCGAGGATGAAGCGGAAGATCGGACCTGATTGGTTTCAAACCGGACCGGTGGATTCGTCGGTTCAAGCAGGGGCGCAGGCGCGACCATGTCCTGAATCATATCGTCAATCTCGGCGAACCAGTCGTCCCCTTTTGCCTGATTCACGGTTCGTTGCACCGGAGGAGGCGAGGAAGGTGACGGAACGGCCGCGTGTGAAATTCCGGCGCTCAACACGGACATCACGAGGATCAATATCCGTCGTTTCTCGTTTTCACAGCATTTTCTCATTCGAAATCCAACACTCCGCCCCATTTCACAGCCGACACATTACGCGCCAGACACAATGACTCTTTCGAACTGAGACATCGTGCGCTCCTGTTGTTTAATACAAACGCCATAACCTGAAGCATCCTTTGACGGTAATCAACAATAATTCAACAAAACCGGAAAAAGTTTCCGCCTCCTGCTAACATGCGGCGTGCCACACGCCCACACAATCAGCACCGTAAAAAACACACCGGGACCGCCCTATTGACAGCCGGGAAATGACCGGACCACCCCCGCCCCGAAAAGGTCCCAAATAACTTCCCGCGTTTTTTTGTTCATTTTTTGCATAAACTGCCGATAATCAAATGGGTAAAGAGAAGATCGATCCAACAATGAAGGCTGGGAACCAACGATGACGGCTGGTGTAATAATCATCCTGCTCTGTTTTGTTGTTCTGGTGGTTGTTATCACGCGGATTTCCGCTAATAACGCCCCAAAATCTTCAAAAAAGGGCAACAAAAAGACCGTAACCAAAGAGATCAATCTCACCGAGATGCTGGAGAAACTCGACACCCTCGATGAGGAATCCAGGCATCTCGCAGCGGTACGTCTGCGAACGATGGCGCGGGAAGATCAACCTGATCTGCGCCCCCTGCTCGATGGCCTGCACGATGATTTTGACGAAATTCGTGAAAATGCCGCCTGGGCCCTGGGAAAGATCAAGTCTCCCGAAGCCGTCCGCGCCCTGATTGCCGGCCTCAATGATCCCTGTCCCCGTGTGCGCGAAACCATCGCGCAGGCACTGGGTGAAATTAAGAATTCAGATGCCGTTATTCCACTTGCCAAGGCGTTGAAAGACACCAATCCCCGCGTACGTGAAACCATCGCCTGGGCCCTGGGCGAATTGAAAGACTCACGTGCCATTGAATCCCTTATTGATGCGCTCAAATACGATGCCCGCGGCAAGATGCAATGGGCACTGGTGGAAATCGGGCAGCCAGCCGTCGAGCCCCTGCTGGCGGCCCTGAAAGACACCAACGAAACCATCGTAAAGAAGGCCGAGGCCGCTCTGGACTTGATTCGGCATCCACACTCGTTGAACGCCCAGATCACCGCGCTGCGCGATGGCGGCCCTGAGCGTCGAATCAATGCCGTGGTGGCCCTGCGCGAACTCAAGGACCCCAGCGTGGTCGAGGCCCTGATCAACGCCCTGCGTGACAAAGAACCCGAGGTGCGGCGCTGTGCCGTGGAGGCACTCGGCGTCTTGAAAGACGAGCGCGCCGCCGACGCCCTGGTCGACTGCCTGACCGATAAGGCACTCCAGATGCCTGTCATTATAGCACTTGGTGAACTGAAAGATCCACGGGCAACCGATGCCTTGGCCACTGTACTTCGGGGAGACGACGACAACGTGCGCGAAAATACCGCAGCCGCCCTCGCCAAAATCGGCTCACCCGCGGTGCCCTCCCTGTGTAGCGCCCTGCTGGACGACAACGAGCGCGTCCGCGAAAACGCCGCTTGGGCGCTGGGTGAAATCAAAGATCCCGAAGCCGTCGACTCCCTGCTTCGCGCCCTGCGTGACAGCAACTTGCTCGTGCGCGTGAAGGCCGTGGAGGCCCTCGGCGAAATCAAGGACCCACACGCCGTCGAATATCTCGTGAACTGCCTCCAGGACCGAAACCTGCTCGTACGCGTTCAAACGGCCAAGGTACTCGGGATCATTCGCGATGTGCGCGGGGCGGGTGCCCTCGCTCATGCCCTGAAAGATGAAAACCCCTTCGTACGTGAGCAGTCCGCCGAGTCCCTTGGCTGCATGAAAGACCCTCAATCCATTGAACCCCTCATCGAGGCACTGACCGATGAAAACGCCCAGGTACGCGAGCGCGTACTGAATGCTCTGCGCAACATTACCGGCAGTCAAAATCCGACAACCCACGGCGAATGGCAGAGTTGGTGGGAAGAAAACAAACGGGCGTTCAGGATTGAACACGATAACCGAACTCACTGACCATCACCCACACGCAACCCGGACAGAACACCATGGGCATTTACGACCGCGACTACATGAAACCCGACGCCAAGGCGCCGCTGACCATTACCCGCGAAATCAGAAAACCCAAACGAACAGGACCTAACCTCTCTCTCTGGTCCCGCCTGCGCTTTACCCTCTGGCTCTTACTGCATCCGGGGAAACGATAGCGACTCCTTATTGGAACCGGATGACTTCGCCATCCACACGGGTCACCATGCGGGTGAGAATGATCCACCATTGGGAGTAGGATTCCACCGTAATATTGATTAGAGCGTCACCGCGCTTCGACCGGATGGCCGCATCAATGGCGTCCCGCGTGGTATTGGCACCCGAGACGGGAATAATGCCCAACAGATAAATCCGACTGTCGGTCTCGGTGGCACGGCCCAGGTTCGTGTATCGTCGGCCTTCTATCGGGATATTCGACGGCGCTACCCCGCCGGGCATCATGGCGCATCCGGA
Organism: uncultured Verrucomicrobiota bacterium; assembly: GCA_964490935.1. Lineage (GTDB taxonomy): Bacteria > Verrucomicrobiota > Kiritimatiellia > RZYC01 > RZYC01 > JAQVYB01. The sequence continues at coordinate 44,587 of CAZBEO010000015.1, read as the reverse complement.
CACCAACAATATCAGAATCAGTCCCGCCATCCCTGCCATTGTTTTTTTCTTTATCTGCATTCTCTTTCTCCTTTTTGGGGAGTATAACCATCGGATGCCAAAGGTGACAATGATGGACATCGGAAAAAAAATACTGATAACCGGCGGTGCACGCCGACTGGGACGGATTCTCGCTGAAACGCTCGCGGCACGCGGCGTATCGCTGGCAATTCACTATCGCTCCTCCTCCGAGGAAGCAAACGACCTGAAGCGGCAGCTCGCCGCACGCGGAACCACGGCCCATCTCATTCAGGCTGACTTGACATCGCCGGCAGCCTGTGAAGACGTGCTAACCCAGTCCATCCAGTTGCTGGGCGGACTCGATGTGCTGATAAACAATGCCGCCACCTTTCACTCTGATATCCTGCTGGATATGGATATCGAGCAAGCGCAGAAACAAATGATGCTGAACTGCTGGGCTCCACTGCTGCTGGCCCGCTGCTTCGCACAACAGTGTCCCGGCGGAAAGATCATCCACATCCTGGATCAACGCATCGCACGGCACGATGGGCGCCACCTCTCCTACACGCTTTCAAAAAAAGCCCTAGCTGAATCAGTCGGCATGCTGGCCCTGGAACTGGCACCGAACTTCACCGTCAATGCGGTGGCGCCCGGAGCGGTCCTGCCGCCGGACGAGCGCTCGGAGACACGGGAAAAGGCAGGCGCGACACCGATGGACAGCGCGGGGACCCCGGAAGAGGTCGCGCAGGCGGTGGCCTTTCTGTTGGATGCCGAAAGCGTCACTGGACAGATTATTTATGTCGATGGCGGACAACACCTACTGTGAGATTGCGGCATACGGAGGGGTTTTTAAACATGGACCTGATTCGCATAACAGACCTGACGTTGAACTGCCTGATCGGGGTCTATCCGCATGAGCGCGAACGACGGCGACCCCTAGTGATCAATCTGGAAATTGAGGCGGATATTCAACCGGGAACCCGTACCGATCGCGTCGAGGACACCTTGAGCTACGAGGACATTCACAACGAAGTGCGCGACCTCGTTCTGCACAGTGAATATTCCCTGATCGAAGCCCTGGCCGAAGCCGTGGCCGATTGCTGCCTGAAACACCAGCGCGTGCATTCCGTGCGCGTCCGCATGGACAAGCCGGCTATTTTTGCTGATGCGCATTCCGCCGGCGTGGAGCTGCTGCGCGTCAAAAAAGAGAGCGATGCCTGATCCGACATCATGCGGGAAAATACCGTGTTTGCGGAGGATGAAATGGTGAGCCGGTCGGGGTTCGAACCCGAGACCCTTTGATTAAAAGTCAAATGCTCTACCAACTGAGCTACCGGCCCGTCATCTTCCTGAAAGGGAGTCGCCCTTGTACCGCAGTGCCGCCCCGGTGACAAGTGCTAATTCGATGTTTTTACCCGGACGGCAAGCACATCCATCCATGCATCCTGCGTGGCCGGATCGGCCCCTTCCACCGGCTGCGGCAACTCGTGATAGTTCTCCGGGTCTTCGGAAAATTCCGCCGGAACAGTTGGCGCATTCTCGGTGCCCAACACAATGCCGTTGGCACCCAAGGTGCCTGCCTTAGCTTTTATTTTCCCGAGTACCCGCGCACGGCTGTCATGCACCAGAGCATCCTGCACATGAATGACGGCCACTTTCACATAGCCTTCCGGGACCTCTTCGATTTGGTTGTAGACCACCACTTGATCGCCCGGAACCGATGGAAAGGTTTTCATCGTGGATTTGCGCACCGTCATGCGAACGCAGCCGGAAAACACAATCAACAGGGCAAGTGCGGCAAGCAAAGAATATCTCTTCATGGAAGTGGTCTCCTATAAGTTATGCCGTGCATACTAAAAAATGTCGGAGCATACCGCAATGGAATACTTGCTTCAGCAGCATGGGCTTCCAGTCCGTGATCTTCTGCGAAAGTTGGGCGGCGGAGGCCGTTGAACGGTCTTCGGCATTGAGCGGCTCAGCCGAATGCTTCGCCCTATCGATGAACCAGCGTCAACTCCATCGGCAGGCGCACGGTTCGCGTTTGAATATACCAACGCACGGCGTGCCTGACTGACCATCGCCAGCAGGAGCAGCAGCAGCAAGCCCAGACGAAAAGGCAGGCGGCTATTCCTTCACGCCGCCGGACGTCAGGCCGGAAACCAAGAATTTCTGGCACACCAGAAACATGATCGAAATGGGGATACCACTGAGGACAGCCGTGGCGGCAAAACGTCCCCACTGATAGTTCTGATCATAGAGAAACGAATTCGCGCCGACGGCCAAGGTCCAGCTTCCGGTTTGTGTCAACACCACGCTGGCCACCGGATATTCGCCCATGTAGGAAATGAAGGAAAGAATGAAGACGACCGCGAAAATGGGCAGGCTCATCGGTAGTAGAATGCCGATGAAGGTTTGAAAGGTGGTGGCACCGTCGATCATGGCGGACTCTTCGATGCTGGCCGGAATAGTGTCAAAATATCCCTTGATCATCCAGATGTAGATCGCCACACCGCCCAGATAGACGAGCATCAGCCCCGGATGCGTGTTGAGCCCGAGTGCGGGCACATACGTTCCAATAACATTCAAAATCGCGTAAATGGCCACGAGAGAAAGCACCTGCGGAAACATCTGGAGGATCATCAGCCCGGTGAGAAGACGGCCGCGCCCCTGAAAGCGGAGGCGGGCAAACGCATAGGCTCCGGTGCCCGAGAGCAGCAGAATCATCAACGAGGAAACCGCTGCAACCAGAATCGAATTCCCGAACCATTGCAACACGTAGGATTTCTCACCGGTCAGACCCAGCACGTATTTCCAGTGCTCCAGACTCACCGGGTCCGGAATCAAACTCCCCAGCGACATGTTTCCCTGACGAAAGGAAATGGAAATGATCATCAGAAAGGGAAACATGGTCAACGCCACAAACGCCACAAGAAATAAATACGTGAGCGTTAAGCCGAGGGTATGAAATTTGCCTTTAATCATGGTCGCACTCCCGTTTCACGTCACCGTTTGTTCGTTGCATCGTTCCTCGTGGCCGCTTTGAGATTCACATAGGAAAGAATACTGACGAGCACAAAAATGATAGCGGCAATAGCGCTGGCAAACCCATAGTTTGCACCAGCGTTTCGGAAGGCCAAATTGAAGGTGTAGGTGACGAGGATGTCGGTGTATCCCACATTGGTTGCCGCGCCGACCATTTGCGGGGCACCGCCGGTGAGCAGCTGAATGAGGAGGAAGTTATTGAAATTGAAGGCGAAGCCGGCAATGAGCAGCGGTTTCAGCGGTGGGAGGATAAGCGGAAGCGTCATGCGCCACACATCGCTCGCCGGCGTACCGCCGTCGATTGCGGAGGCCTCATAGATGTCCTTCGGAACCGACTGCAGGATGCCCGTGCACAGAATCATCATGTAGGGATAGCCCAGCCACAAATTCACGATCAGCACCATAACCCGCGCCAGCAACGGATCGGTCGTCCAGTCGGGCCGAATGCCAAAGAGCATGTGGAGAAAGGTGTTGATGTCGCCGAACTGCGGATTGAAAAGCCCACGAAAAATTAGAATCGAAATAAAGGCAGGCACCGCATATGGCAGAATAACCAGTGAGCGCCAGATTTTCTGACCGCGTATGGCCTCCCACTCCAGCAATACAGCCAGCAGAAACCCAAGCACAAAGGTCAGCAGCACGGAAAGGAGGGCAAAGAGAATGGTCCAGATAAAGACCGTGATAAAAGGTCCGCGCACGGATTCGTCGGTGAAAATCTGCGTAAAGTTTTTCCAGCCGATGTTTACGCGAAAACCAGGGCCGACGGATTGTCCTTTTTCATCCATGTAATATCCGGTGATGAAGTCCGGCTTTACGACCTGTCCAGTATCCTTGTTTCGGAAGGAATCATCCTCCGGGTTCAGGGTCCAGGTGTTTATGGTGGGCGCAAAGGTGGTGAAGCTGTTCATACGCAGAGAGGCCTCCGTGTCCGGGTCCGTCAGCGTAATATTTTTCAGGCTGTTTCGGATTTCGATCACGCGGCGTACGGGCAGCGGCGTCCCTGCCGGTGCCGACTTCTCCTGCGTGACCGCCAAATCCGTCATGCTTTCCAGGTTCGCCTCAAACGGCTCCGAGATCAGCCAAAAACCACCAGCGGAGGCGGAGGCATCCTCTCCTGTGGGTTGCGCCGTGGTTTCCACCGTGAGAAAATATCGTTCAGCCCCCGCGCCTTCATACACCTTCATGGGATGGCTTCTGTTCGCATCCACTGTTTTTTCACGTTGGAAGTAGGTCTTCGTTTCCGCGAAGGTAAGCAGGTTATTGCCGCTGTAATTGGTAAAGGCGATATAGATCGTATAGATCAGCGGAACAATCACGAAGAGGCCGAAGCCCAGCAGACTGGGAAACAGATAGCGCCACGCATAGGTTTTTGCGTTGGCATAGATGAAGGCCGCCAAACCGATCACTGCTAGAATCATCACACCGAGCACCGGATGACCACTCCGATAGATGAGATAATCTAGGTATAGGAGCGCCAGCATGATCGCCCCATACAGAACTTTCGGCATCGTTTGATTCAACTTCATAACAAACCTTACTTTGCGTTTTCCTTCTTCATAATATCCGCCGCATTATCAAGGGCGGTTTTGGCGTCCGACTGACCGGAGGTGACGGTTTTCACGGCGGCCTCCAACGCGCTCCAAAAGACACCAACCTGCGGAATGTTCGGCATGAGCGTGCCCAGCTCCACGTTTTGCATAATGGCCTCGACGTGGCCGTCTGCCTTCTGCTGATCGTAGGCTTCGGTCAACGCGGGTGGGCCGCCGAAGGTATCGGCATTCAATGCCTGAAGTCCATCCAGCGTGATCACGTATTCCTTGAGAAACATTTCCGCGAGATACTCATTCGGCGTTCGTGCATCGATCATGGCCGTCAGCACGCCTACAAAAGGCTTGGCAGGTCCGCCGACACCGGGAATCACGGCCACCCCGAAATCAATGCCGTTTTTGGTGAGGTTGTTCCACTCCCAAGGGCCCGTCACCATCATCGCCAGTGTCCCCTGCATCATCTTGGATATCATCACATCATAGGTGGCCGACCTCGGCATCACGCCCTGTGCAATCATGTCTGCAACGTATTGCAACGCCTTCACGGCCCCATCCGTATTCACGCCAACATCGGCCAAGTTGTAGCTTCCTGCAGCATCACGTCCAAAAACATAGCCGCCCGCACCCGCCAGAAACGGCCAGGTGAAATAGGGCGTGTCATAGGCCCAGAGAATCGGCAGCACGTCTCGCGCCTGATCCGGTTTAGCCATGGAGCGCACTTCCTCCAGTGTGGCGGGAACCTTGTTCACCAGCTTTTTGTTGTAGATCAGCGTCACGCATTCCATGGTGACCGGGTAGCCCCAGAGCCTACCGTTGTAGCTGACGCCATCCCACGCCTTTTCGCTGAAGCCAGCCTTGTAGACATCGTCCACATCAATCGGACGAATCAAGCCGCTCTGAGCCCAGCCGCCAAGCCGGTCGTGCGCCCAGATCATGATGTCGGGGCCGCGTCCAGACAGGGCAGCCTGAGGAAATTTATTTTCGGGGTGATCGGGATGCTCCACGGTTACGGGAATGCCCGTATCCCTGGCAAAACGATCACCGAGCTGCTGCAGTGCGGCGTAGGGTTTGTCGCCATTGATCCAAATCAGCAGTCGGCCTTCTTCGAGGGCATTCGCCCGCAGCGCCATACACGCCAAGACCACGCCCACCCACATCATCCGACATCTCCGTTTCATCGCTCTCTCCTGGTTATCCAATCACACAAGGGGACGCTCAGCAGATAACCGCGTCCGTCTCCCGATCAAAAAAGTGCGTCTTTTCCATATTGAAACAGACGCTGTATTCCGCACCGATTTTGGCGTTGGCGATCTCCTGTGTCTTGGCGACGAACGAGTGGCGTCCTGTATCGAGATAGATATAGATTTCATCGCCCATGGGCTCGACCACCTCGACGCGGGCATCCACCCGGAACGGCCTTGCAGATTCCGGCGCGCGTGCCTGGTGATAGACATCACCAGGACGCACACCAAAGACCACTTCTTTCCCCGCATACGGGCGCAACGCATCGGCTTGGAGCGATGGAAGCGTCAGTGAGAACGCCCCTTCTTCAAATATCACATCCCCCCCATCCGCTCGGATACGCCCCTCGAAGAAATTCATTGGCGGGCTGCCAATGAATCCCGCCACGAATCGGGTCTTCGGGTTGCGAAAGAGGTCCAGCGGCGCGGCGACCTGCTGGATCACGCCGTCCTTCATCACCACAATACGCGAGCCCATGGTCATGGCCTCCACCTGATCGTGCGTGACGTAGATGATGGTGGCCTGAAGTTTTTTGTGGAGTTTGCTGATTTCCGCTCGCATCTGGACGCGCATCTTGGCATCCAGATTGGAAAGCGGTTCATCAAAAAGAAACACCTTCGGTTTGCGTACGATGGCACGCCCCACGGCCACCCGCTGTCGCTGTCCGCCGGACAGCGCCTTCGGCTTACGATCCAGATACGGTGTAATGCCCAGAATCTCTGCCGCCTCCCGGACCCGCTCATCAATCTCCTTCTTCGGGTAGCCACGCATTTTGAGTCCATAGGCCATGTTTTTATAGACGGACATGTGCGGGTAGAGGGCGTAATTCTGAAAGACCATGGCAATGTCGCGATCCTTTGGGGGCACTTCATTGACCAGGCGCCCATCAATACTGATGCTCCCCCGGCTGATGTCCTCGAGCCCAGCCACCATGCGCAGGGTGGTGGACTTACCGCATCCGGACGGACCAACCAGCACCAAGAATTCCTTGTCCTGAATTTCCAGGTTCACGTCATCGACCACCGTGATGTTGCCCGGATAGATTTTAAACACATGCTCCAGCGTCACTTTGCCCATCATGGCCTCCAATGCGACTTGGGCGGGAACGTCCCGTCCTTTTCATTGACACACTTCAACATCCGGACGGCAAAACGGAAAAGGCGTTATCCCTCTCCCGCCTCGCACTATCGTTATCCATGACCAACAGCTTTAACTGTACGGCACGCGGCATTATTGGATAATAATTGTTCTATTCTTTTGGTTGTTGGACGAAGAATATATTCAGAAAATATGAAGGAGAAAAACAGAGTAACTAAACAAAAGGCCTCATGCCTCATTAATACCGGATCAAATTCAGAAACATTCGATAACATTTGAATATTTCCTATCATCCATCCGGCAATGCCCGAAATATAGCTGTAGATGATTAGCGATTTGAGTGGGGGAATGACGTTTTCATTAATCGGACTCTTAATGTTAATGAAGAGTATTCGTATAGCATATAGTGATTTGCATGTAGTTAACCAACCATGAGTAGCGATCGACAGCCCCAAGGTTACCAAGGCGCAAATCGTAATGCCAGGGACATTTAGAAACGCACGACCACCACCCATTACAATCGCGGTAATTGTTACAAATAACGATAGCGTTAAACCTATCCATCTCATCTGTATGGTCCCTTCATCCAACGTCTCTTCTCGTATAGCGGGATCAGAACCAGGCTTCCATTTGTACGCCGTAATTCAGGCCGCGTGTATCATTCGCATACGGGGTTCCACCGACCTGCCCCTCAAAATCGCTCGACCATTGAGCCACCGTGACAAACGCCCGCAGAACAGGGCGCGCCCAGAAGTCGTTGCTCAGGCGTATTTCCGGGCAGATCGTCAGCTTGCCCACGGCCCCTTTGAGGTCGCCGCCGTCATCCGCCGCACCTTCCTGGCTCGTGTAATCCACGCCAGCCTCCACAGCCAGTGCGAAATTTTTGGTGAACGAATAAATCGGGCGCAAACCAGCGGAATACCAATCCGTGATGGCATCCGAGCTATTGCCATTATCAAAACGATCCCAGATACCTACATACATCATGGACCAACTGTCGTTCGGCTGGATTACACCGTAATCCAGCAGGCGCAACCGACTGGAACTGCCGGTCACGGGATCGGGCGTGGCCCAGAGGGCCGATCCAAAATCCCGAGCCACGCTGTTGCCCCATTGCACGCCCGCCTTGTTGAATCCCATGGAGTGTCCCTTCGTGTGAAACAAGCAAAGACCCACCCCGGTTTCGGAATCCACCTGCGTGGTGGTGGTTTTCTTTTCATCTCCGTTTTTCAGCGTGGTTTCGTATTCACCGCCACGCACATACGAGGGAAGCACCACGAATTCCAGTGTGCCGGCCTTCCCCATATCGCCTTCGAGGCGTACATCCGCCATCTGCTTGGTAATCAGGCCCACATTATCCATATCCACGGCATTGTCCGGCGAACCGCGCAGATAGGCGAGGTGCAACTTCAGCTTGTCGGAACCCAACGGCAGGTTCTGCATGCCGCCGCCGTAGCCGCTGGTATCGAGCCAGTAGAAATCGTTGATGTGAATATCCTGTCGGCGGTAGAACCGGCTACCCGCCCAGAAGGTGACCGATTTTGAAAAATCGAAGTTGCCAAATTCGGCGAACGCTTCGCGCACGGTGAACTCGTCTGTCTGCGAAGACCATTGATTGTTTTCGAGCGTCTTGTAGGCCAGCAGCATTTCGACCTTGGCGGAGGGCCCGCGAGGTTCATCCATGTTGAAATTCTTGACGAGGATGGCCTCGCCATAGGTTTCCGCCTCGTTGCCCAAGCGGTACTTCGCAGGTGCACCGGGTGCCTGAAACGGCACGCCTTTTCCGCCGCTCCCGCTCTCCAGTGCGCCCGAACGGATATAGGCGTGATATTCAAAGCGATCATCCGCTTGGGCGGACCACACGCATGCCAACCCAAGCAGCAACATCCCACCACAAAAACGACGACTCGTACTCATAGATAAACTCCCCTGCGATTGGATTCAGACAGTGCCCCTGCCCCGCAAACCAAGTGAGTGAAGTATAGAGCTGAGCCAAAGGGCTGTGAAGCCTCTTTTTCGGGTCTTTTTTCGCCTGTTTTTATCGCACGAGAGGGCGATTCGCCGATCGACGGAATTTGAGGCGGTCTGTGATCGGGAAACTATTGGTCCCATTCAATCACAAAGGGATTCCAGCCGTTTGGAATGGCATCTTTCCGCCAGTTCCCGGCAGAAAAAACTTTGGGGCAATGTGCTTTTTCGTCGAGAACATGGCAGTAAGTCTTAAATTCAAAGGATTCGCCCGTGACCCAATGATGACCGGAGTCATTGGTGAAAAGCCCAAGCCAAAACCAGCTTCCCCACGGGAACATAGAGAGAATATAGGCATTCTCCTGCGGGGAGGTGATGGTCACCAGATGCCCGTCATGCTCCTCGCACCAGCGGCGGGCCGCATCCCATTCCATCGGAATGGGAATGTAAAGATAGTGATGGCCGTTGAACTCCTGACCCAACTCGCGCAATCGGGCGACATCGTGCTCCTGCGCGGCCAGAATCACCTCTACCTCGGCGGCATAACGCTCAAGCCCGGGTTGGTTGATCCAGTATTCGCGTACGCGCTCCAGCTCCGTGGTGGGCAGCGTGGAACATGCAAAGGAAAAAATGGTAGGAGGTTTTTCCCGCAGCGGCTCAAGCGATGTGAGACCATTGCCGCCACACAGCAGAAAATTAAGCGCCATGTGACGCAGCGGCTCAAGCGAGTCAATACGGTTGGCCGGGCAGCGCAGGGTACTGATCGGAATCTCCGCCAACACCGACAAATCCTCCACCTCATTATTGCCGATATTCAGGTTGGTCAGCGGCATACCGCGCAGCGGCACCAGATCGCGTATCCGGTTGCCAGGTATAATTAATTCCGCCAGCGGCATACCGCGCAACGGTTCTAGGTCCTTCACTCGGTTCCCTTCACAATACAACTGCGTCAGCTTCATCCCTCGCAGGGGCTCCAAGCTTTCCACATTGGCCAAACCGCAGCTCAGCCAGGTCAGCGGCATTCCGCGAACTGGTTCAAGGCCTCCTTCAATAGGATTCCAAGAGCAGTTCAACACCTGCAGCGGCATGCCACGGATAGGTTCCAGAGAGTCTATCGCACAGTTTTCGCACAGAATCGTATTCAGTGTCTTTCCGGAAATCGGCTCCAGACTGGAAATGGGATTGCCACTACATATCAGCACTTCCAAGGGCATGGCACGACAGGGCTCCAGCGTTTCAAGGCGATTCATCGCGCACTGCAAATGCGTAACGGGCAGATGCGCCGCCGGCGACAGATCGACGATCTGTCCTCCGGTGATGTCCAGCGTGAGGCCGTGCCGTTCCACCAGCAGGGCAATCGAGGCTTCGGGCCAGGCTGCCTGCAACCCGGCCTTCCATTCGGGCAGGCGCTTCAGCATCTCTTCGCAGCGGGTGGCGGCCAGGTAACCTTCCGATGCGCGCCGCCGTTGATCCTCGTCCATTTCCGTGCAGGCGTGCATGGCATCCGAAAAGAGATCGCGTGCCGTGGAGTAACGCCGGTGCTCGAGATGCCGATCCGCCAAATCAAGAATATTGCAGTTCGTGGGAGTGCTCAAGGCGTATACCTTGACATTGAAATACCGTGTTTCAGCAAGCCAACCGAGCAACCCCGCTGCGGCATGTTGAGCACCGGAAAGCGGATGCGGATCATAGGCGGAGAAAATCAATTCATGCTGAACCCACATGTTCAATTCATGCCCTACCCGCTCTACGCGGACCATGTAGCGCCGATCAGTCTCCAGGGAAGCCGCCCGCTCGCTGAAAAGCTTGTTATCGAGTCGGGTCAGCACATTGAAAGAGTTAGTGTAGGCCCCGTATTTGAAGGCATAACCGCTCACCGACGTCATCCAGGGATCTTCGGAGCGGATGGCATTGATCAGACAGGCCAAGTCGTTGAGATACTCGCTGTTCATCACGCACTCGAACTCGATGCGTATATCTCCGGGGACATCCTGCTTCAGCAACAGAATCTGGGGTTCTCCGCCATATAAACGTAGTGTCCCGTCGATCAGTTCATACTTGCCCCCCAGCACATCCCACCGCTCCAACACGCTCTCGTCAAAGCGATCCTCGCGAACGACCGGGTGCCAGATTCGTCCGTTTTGATATTGCTCCACCTCCTGCTGTAATATCCGCACACAAGGAAAACGTTCGTCCGGCTCACGCCTGAGAGCACATAACGCCACATCAGAAAGAATGAACGGAATCCGCTCCTCCGGGCAATGAAGAAGCCGGGGGCCGCCATCGGCAGAAGCCCGCTCATTAAAGGCTATCGGCGGCGTAATCTCAGCATGGACGATATGGCCCAGCAGCTCCTTCAAATCGGCACCATCCACATGGGATCGCAACGTAAGAAGCAGATACAGAATACCGCCTAGGGCATAGATATCCGACTGAACGCTGAACTGCGCACCAAGGGAAAGAATCAATTCCGGCGCCATGAACGCCGGCGTACCGGTGACCGTTTTTTTCTTTTGAAAGCGCAGGGTGGTTTTAGCCGTATCGTATTCGAGCGGATTCAGAGAACGTTCACCGGAGGACCCCTCGTCCGGCTCATCGGGCGGAACATATTGCGGCATTTCATCGGACCGGTCCGGCACCTCTTCCAGCTCACATAGATATTTCGCCAGCCCCCAATCCAGCACCAGAACTTCTCCATACTCGCCCACCATGATATTCGCTGGCTTTAGGTCACAATGAATCACGCCTTTCGCATGAGCAAATGCCACCGCATCACATATCTTCTGAAATATCGTCAGCAATTTGCCCAGCGGATACTCACGCACCATTTCTGAATCGCCACGCTGAAGTCCCGCAATAATTTTGGAAAATGGCACCCCGTCCACATGTTTCATGGTATAGAATGGCGAGCCATTTTCATTAATGCCCAACTCATGGACCGGCACAATATTGGGATGCTCGTGCCGTGCGGTAATTTTGGCCTCGTTGATAAAGCGACGGTATTCTTCCTGGTCGTTGAGGCCCTCCTCGGAAATGAGCTTGAGAGCAACCGTCCGGTCGCAGGGCAGATCCTTGACCATATAGACCGTGCCCATGGTGCCCACTGCAACGAGCCCCTCGGTCCGGTACCGTTCCGTACACTCCCGGAACAGACGAGCCGACTCATCTTCTGCAACGGCAACTACAGGCACCAGACAAATATCGTCCTCGGATTCCTCTATATCCATCCGAACGGTTTTATCCATTTGCGCGCCCTCTCTCCATTCTCTGCCCATCCCCCAATCCACGAACCCGCCACTCGTCGAGTGACTCTGAGCGAAGCTATTTCAACCAGGCATTGACCATGCGTACGGTGCTCATGGCATCGGGGGCATAGCCATCGGCGCCGATTTCGTCGGCATAGGGTTGATCCACCACCGCCCCGCCTATCATGATTTTCAGGGACGCTGGACATTGACTCCGCGCCAGGGCAACCACTTCTTTCATGTTGACCATGGTGGTCGTCATCAATGCCGAGAGACCAATGACGGAAGCGCGGTGTGTAACGGCCTCCTTCACGATGATTTCAGCCGAAATGTCCTTGCCCAGATCAATTACTTCATAGCCGTAGTTTCTCAACATGAGAGCCACGATATTTTTCCCGATATCGTGAATATCCCCTTTGACGGTGGCCAGCACAATGGTGCCTGCGTGCTCCTCGTTTTCCTTCTTAACCAGATGCGGTTCAAGCACGGAAAAGCCAATGCGCATGGCATCGGCACTCATGATCAGTTGCGGGAGAAAGTAGGTGCCCTCCTCAAAATAGACACCCACTTTTTCAATGGCCGGAATCAGACAGTTGTCCACCAGGGAGCGCGCATCGAGTCCTGACTGCATGGCGCGGAGGATATGCTGTTCCATACCGTCGGCATCGCCCTCCAACACGGCTTCCATGACGAGGGCCTCGGGTGATTTCTCCGACACCGAGGTGGCGGGCGCGGGGGTTTTCGCCGACTCGCCGCCGAATTGCCGGATGTACTTACGAAGTCCCTTGTCGCGACCATTGAGCGTATCGGAAGCCAGAATCAACGAGCGCGTCAGTTCGGAGGCGGGATTGGCAATGGCCATGCTCATGCCACGCCCAACACTCATCATCAGAAAGGCGGCATTCACCCACGCCCGCTCGGGAAGGCCAAAGGATACGTTGGAAACACCGCAAACCGTGTTCACGCCAAGCTCCCGCGTACACCACTCGATCAAGTCGAGTGTAAGTCGGGCGGACTCCTGATTCGAGCTAACCGTCATGACCAAGCCATCCACCACGGCATCCTCGCGCCGGCATCCGAGGGCTTCCGCACGTTGCAGAATGTCGAGCACGACCTGCTTGCGCGCTTCGAGTGTTTCGGGGATGCCCTCATCCGTCACCGGAAGCACCACAAACATCGCGCCATAGCGAGCTGCGAGAGGCAGCGTACGTTCAAGGCGATCCCGTTCGCCGGAAATGGAATTGATCAATGCGCGGCCCGGGTAACGCCGCAGTGCCGACTCGATAACTTCCGGACGGGTGGAATCAATGCACAACGGCAGAGGAGAGGATTGTGAAAGGAGGGCCACACATTTCAGCATCATCTCCTGCTCGTCTATGCCGGAAAGACCCATATTCACATCAAGGATGCCAGCGCCGCACACCTCCTGCTCCTGGGCAAACCGTTTGACCAACCCCAATTTCCCTTCGCGCAGCTCGGCCTGCAAGGCCTTTTTTCCCGTGGGATTGATGCGCTCACCGATGAGGATAAAAGGCTTATCTAAACCCACTCGGCATACGCCGCGTGCGGAAGATACCGCACTGATTCCCTCGCATGCGGGCGGCTGAACGATCAAACCGCGGGCACGCTCCGAGCAGGCGGCGATATGCGCGGGACTCGTTCCGCAGCACCCTCCAAAAATATTGACCCCGGCTTCAATGAAGGTCGGCATGAAGGCGGCAAACTCCTGCGCCCCCATATCGAATACCGTTTTCCCATTCACCAGGCGCGGCATACCCGCATTGGGCTTGGCCAACAGGGGGATGACGGCATAGGGTTTGATTTTACGGATCACCTCCAGCATCTGAGCGGGGCCCGTCGAGCAGTTGCAACCGAAGGCATCGGCACCGAGGGATTGGAGTGTAATCAACGCGGCCAGCGGATCGGTCCCGGTCAGTGTTCGCCCGTTGGCGTCAAAAGTCATGCTGACCATCACCGGGAGTTCACACACCTCTTTGACGGCCAGCAGCGCAGCGCGCGCTTCCTGAATATCCATCATGGTCTCGATGGCAAATCCATCCACCCCACCGGCCAACAGGGCCTTCGCCTGTTCGCGATAGACGTCCACGGTTTCTTCAAAAGAGATCGGCCCAAAGGGCTCGGTGAGGCGTCCCGTCGGGGCCAAATCACCGAAGACCCATCCACCGCCAACAGCCTTTCTAGACAGTTCAACCAATCGCTGATTGATCTCCCCGAGCCGGCCTTCCAAACCGAATTCCGCCAGCTTGATCCGATTGGCTCCAAAGGTGGGAGCATAAACAATGTGGCTGCCTGCGGTTCGATAGGCACTCTGCAAGTCAAGGATGCTTTCAGGATGATCCAATATCCAGCTTTCGGGGCACACGCCCTGGGGCATTCCCCGGATTTCAAGCTGAGTGCCCGTGGCGCCATCCAGCAGTGTTAATTCGCCGGATAACAGCTGTTCTTTAAAATCCATTGCATTCATTGAATCATCCATTCGTTGTTATGCCGTGGAAAAGCGCGAAGCAGACGAGGAGGGCATGCGCGTATCCTCAGCGCGGTTCTGCCACATAAATCAGAGGCAGGCCTACTCGCTTGGCTTCCCAAACCACCGCCCCGTTGGCTGTGCGCGGGTGATGATCTTCGTAATCATTTTCCGTCAGGATGGTCGGGGTCGATTCATTCACTTCCTGAATTAGTACCTCCGCATCCCAGTTATCCACATACCCGACCCAGCAGAGTACACTGTCCCTAATATCCGGGTCTACATCGTCGTAATGGTTGTTGGTGATACGCCGGGTGGATGCCCCGTCGTAGAGAAATATCTCGTAATTATCATCCTGAATGCCCTGCCAAACCACGTATTTATCCCATATCTGCGGATTCACATCGTCCTCGATGTTGTCACTGATCATCGTGATTTTACCTTCTCGCCAGAGAAAGATATCCCCTTCCACCGAGGGATACCCCTCCCAAGCCACCACGCCATTCCAAATCACCGGCGAAACGTCATCAAAATTGTTGTTGGTCAACTGAACGGTTTCGCCGGTTTCAAGGTCACGCATCATGATTTCATAGTCCTGCCCATCCCAAGCGTACCAGACCAAATAGCGATCATGCATTTGCGGGCCCATGTCATAATAGCAATTCGTGGTAAGTTGCTGCGGGGCATCTCCAACCCGGGAGAGTACGATTTCCCATCCGCATGGCCACGGGCTGGCACGCTGCCAGGAAACGTAGTCACCGCAACACACAGGCGAGGTTACGTTCAGGACGCCGTCCGCCGATTCCTGTGGCAGGTCTGTGTTCAGCGTGCTTAGCGAGTCACTCAACTGATTGGTCGCCGAGGGAACGGAAGAAAGGCGGGGCGGTTCGCGGTCGAGAGAAAACGAAATGGGCTTAGCCTGTCCATCGGACCAGATGCAAATGCCCCACCCTTTTTTCAGCATGGTTTTGGTGACCATGGTCGCCACGGGCGCTCTTGTGGCTTTCGGTTCGGCTGATTCCACTGCCGTTTCACTTCCGTTGGTTGCGGTCAATTCGTTGGCATTGATCTCCTCCGGCTCAGGTGCAACATAAACGGTCTCTTGGTATTCCACCTCTTTGGAGAGGCTGCCAGCCCAGACCACGGTATCGCGATATACATAGGGATGAAGACCGGAATCCCCTTTGTTCTTCGTCAGTTTTTGAGCAATGCCATCTTGGTAAATAAAAATATCGGCCCTTGAGGTGTCCTGTGATCGCTCATAGGCATACCAGGCAATCAGTCCTGTCTCACTGATGACCGGCTCGCGGTTCAACAGCGTTTTGTCAGCAATCTGCTTGATGGTATATTCTTTGGCTGAAAGAAAACCAGGGAGCAGGGCCAGCGCAATAAAGAGACAGACCCCTTGCGTGCGCGAGGTAAGCACCTTGCGTGCAAACACAGTAAAACTGTATGACATTCTCAACATTACCAACGTATTATTAGCCGCTTATACAGCAAGGCCTTCCTCCTTGCAAAAGAATAAAAGCTGATTTGTTAGCCCGCATCACGCTCAAGCCATACGCTTAGATGATTCATCCGCACCTTGGTGCGTCGAGAGTATGCGTGCCTCCATTCGATTGCTTTCCACTTCCTGCTCAAATTCGTCGCTGTATCGAAGCCCAACAAGGATGGTTTTGAAAGTACGAAGCAAGATGACCATATCCAGGAAAAACCCCATGTTTTTAATGTAGAAAAGGTCATATTGAAGCTTCATGCGTACCCCGTCAATCGTCGTGGTATAGGGATGCTTCACTTGGGCCCAGCCCGTGATGCCGGGCGGTACCAGCAGGCGTTCCTTGAAAAAGGGAATGGCCGATTCCAGCGTTTCAATAAACTCTGGGCGCTCGGGGCGCGGCCCCACCAGGCTCATCTCACTCCGCAATACATTGATGAGCTGCGGGATTTCATCGATTCGCCATTTGCGCAGAAAACGTCCCACCCGGGTAATGCGCATGTCCTTCGAACTGGCCCAGACCGCCCCGGAATGCTGCTCGGCATCATGCCGCATGGTGCGCAGCTTCATAAGCGTATAATTTGCGCCATCCAGGCCAACCCGAACCTGCCTGTAGAACACGGGGCCGCGTGAGGTCATTTTTATCAGCAACATGGCCGAAAGCAGTATCGGCGAAAGCAGCATAAAACCGGCCAGGGCCACCGTGAAATCCATGATTTTCTTTACCTGTCGGATATGAATGCGAGAGCTGTTCATGGCGGCATTCATCAACCACTCATCATCGATATAGTCGATCGGTATGCGCTGTGCCAGCTCTTCGCTAAGTCCTATATAATCCATGATCGCCACCCCGGAATAGCGCAATGGACGCAGTATCCGAAGAATCGTTGGCTCATGCACCCGTGAGGTGGCCACGATCACCGTATCCACGTCGTAGGCCTCGGCATATTCCTTCAGGTTTGAAACAGACCCCAGCACGGGAATCCCGTAAATCAGTGAAGCGCCCGGGCCTTCCTCGTTTGTCCCCTCCATGGTGACCATGCCGAAAAGGGTGTAGCCTGCATCCGGCGAATCGCGCAACAAGGCCAGCACCTTTTCCACCTGGCCCTCCTCGGCAAGCAGCAGGCAGTTTCTGGAAAACAGCCCGTACCCAAGCGCCAACCTGAACAAACGCCGCATCAGCCAGCATCCTGCGAAAATGAAAACGCCGGAGAGCAGAAGAATACCCCGCCCGATATGCCACTGAAAACGGGCATAGAAGATAAGAATAATGATGGCCAGACTGATCACCGTCACGATAAGCGTCAGACGAAACGTCTCCGATTTCCGAGTCACCACGTGCCGGTCGTACATGCCGCCTGCAAAGAACACCAGACCAAAGATGGTGCAACTCCCGGCCAGTGGAACGATGTTTTGGGCGATGTAGGCAAGACTTCCAAGCGGACCCAGGCGCAATATCGCGGAAAGTAGAATGGAGCCGCATATCACGAGAATATCACAGGTCAGCAGGACAATTCTGCGTATCGAAATTCTGTTTCTGTAGCCGAAATACATGATCCCCAATCCTGGTTTCGCCCACTCGCCGGAAGCAGGACCCGCTCGGTTTACCCCTGCTTATTCTCCGACCTCTTCTCCGCTTTTTTTTCGTCGGCCTTGTCATCGTAGTGGTAATCGTAGTCGTAATAACCGTAATAGGTCGAATAGTAATAGTAGCCTACCCGGCCAAACTCCAGATTGTTTAATACGCAGCCGATCAAATTGGCACCACGCTCCTGCAAAATGCGGACGGAAAGCTTGGCCAGCTTGCGCGAGGTCTGTCCGGCCCAAACCACAAAGACCACCGCATCCGCCATGGAACAAAGAATGCCCGATTCCGACACGGCCATCAAAGGCGGGCAGTCGAAGATGATTTTGTCGTAGCTCCTCTCGGCGTAGGCGAGGAAAGATTTCAATTCGGGTCTCAGCACCAATTCAGCCGGATTCGGAGGAAAGGGACCCGTGGTGATCATGTCCAGATTGGCAATGGGTGTGCGCTGAATAATAGACTCGGGCTTGACCTGCCCAATCAACATATCGGAAAGCCCGCGCCCCGCCTCCAACCCAAAGTACTTGTGCAGCTCACCTCGCCGCATATCGGCATCCACCAGCAACACCCGCATCCCCGCCTGCGCCAAGCTCACGGCCAGGTTCATCGAGGTCGTGGTTTTCCCCTCACGCGGAACCGACGAAGTAATCGCTAGGCTCTTGACTTTGCTTTTTACACTGCTAAACAGCAGGGCCGACCGCACGTTACGATAGGCCTCGGCCATACCGCTTTTTTGATCAAGGTTAGCCAGAATATGCGAACGCAGGTCCTCGGTGTCCCAGCTTGCCGAGGGAATGACGCCAAAGAAAGGCAGCCCCATGCCCTTGGTGATTTCCTCCGGGTAGCGGATGGAATCATCAATGTACTCGAGCATGAAGACCAACATAATGCCCACGCCGATTCCAATGAGCGCAGCCACAAAGATGCTCTGCATCCGGCGCGGCGCCATCGGACCTCGTGCCGGAATCGCCCGCTCCATAATCCGTATGGATTCCGGCTCAATTCCAATGGAAATATCTATTTCCTTCAGACGGTTGAAGACCAAGTCGTATAGGCTTTGCAGGCGGGCCACATTCTGCTTCAGGTTGTCGTATTCGTGTGCCTTGCGGGCCACATCCAACGCCTGATCTTCCCACTCCTTCTCCACCAGCAGTGCTGACTTTTCTTTAATTTCAAGCGACTCGAGTTCGGAATAGTACTGTTGAAGCGCATACTGCAATTCCACATTCAGTTCCCGATCATATTCCTTGATCTGAGCGAGCACCGCCTGCACCCGAGGGTGAGCATCCCGAAATTTAGTGCGCAGGTCCGTCAGTTCAGATTCCAACTCCGATTTTTTTCTGCGCACGCTCTTCCAACTGGGCTGGGCCACCACGCCGCGCTCGATAAGCCCTTCGGCCCCGCCGGTGAACGCCATGCCATTTGTCGCCTGCATACCCAACGTCATAATCGAAGGCATGCCATAGCCCATAAACGAGGAGGCCGGAGCCGCCAGGGTGGTCAATACAATTTCATCGGAGGCCTGCGTGATCAACGGTTGCTGCGCTTCCAGCAGCATGCGCTCTGTCCGGTAGCCAGCGGCCTTGGCCGAGAGTTCCGCCAGATAGCGCGCCGCAATATTGCCGCGCTCCTGAATGGCAATCACCTTGTTTTCCTTTTCATACTCAATCACCCGCAGATCACTTTTCTTCAACTCTTCGCGCAGGCGGTTCGCCTGCTGCGTCAAACTGATCACGGTCGCCTGCGAGGTATCCATTCGCTCTTCCGCCTTGAAATCAATATACTCCTCCGCTAGGGCGTTCGCATATTCGGCGCCGAAGATGGGGTCCAGACTTTCCACCATGATCGTAAGAAATGAGGTCTGCGTATCCCGGTATACATTGACATTGCGCAGTAGATTGGCGACCTGATCGGCTGGCCAGCCGACTCGTTCCTTGGCGCGCTTCTGCAACAGCGAGGAGCGAATAATGCGCTCCTGGGTAGCCAAATAGTCTCCATACAGCTTAACCTCCTGCTGCTGCAAGCGTGACGGAACCGGCAACCCGCCGCTGATCAGCATGGTAGCTTGGCAGCGATACACCGGAACCTGCCGGATCATCATGACCACCACCACCGCCAGAGAGATAACAAAACACAAGGCCACCAACCAGATTCGCTTCACCACGATATGAAAATACTGCTTCAAATCCACAATATCAAAGTGCTTCGCCTCATCGCTTGATGCGCCCGAAGGCGGGGGTACCGAGCCAGAAGGCTTGGGCGAAAAATCAGGAGGCGTGGGGGGGGTAAACAAATTTTTCATGGTTAAAAACCCAGAATCCGTTCCGGCACGATAATGACGTCCCCATTTTGGAGCGGAACATCTTCCTCAAACAGGCCCGTGCGCAATATTTTCCCGACATCCACCACCAGAGTTTGTTTGGACCCATCCGGCGCGGTACGCAGAATCCGGACCTTTCCCTCGTTGGCATATTCTGTAAACCCACCGGCCCCGAGCATCGTTCGGGCCAGGGTAACCTCGCGATTCAGCGGCAGTTGAATGGCACCCCGATTGACCACGGCACCCAGCAAAAAGACCTGTCCGCCCGTAGCCTGTTCAGTGGAGGGAACAAAAAGGATGTCGCCAGGTTGAATGGGTAGATTCATGCTCATATCGGCGGAACCGAAAAGACGAGTCAGATCAATGGCAATGGGGTTGTAATTCCCAGTGCCATCGCTTCGAAGCAGGCGCACGGCATCCATCTGAGCGGAGCTGTTCACGCCACCAGCACGCGTCACGGCCCGAATGATATCCATCCCGTCCGAAAAAGGATGAAAGCCCGGACGCGCAAATTCGCCCAGCGCCAGGAACTCGCGTTTCCCCTGACCACTCCCGCCCAGCGTCGGCACCAAGACAATATCACGTGGGCGCAAAAATTGATCATTTTTGAAATCCAGCTCGTCGAACATGGCGAGTACATCCACGGTAAGCACTTGGCGCTCCATACCTCCGCCCTGTTTCCATCGCAGGATGCGTACGGCGGCACCATCGGCTTCCGGCTGGAACCCGCCGCTCATGGTGATGGCCTCCACCAACGTCAGAATCTCTCCGCCCTTGAATGGGATGGACCCGGGACTGCGCACCGCCCCCATGACTAAAATAGCGCCCTCCACAAACTCCGCCACACTCACTTCCACAGTGGCGTTTTTGAAAAACTTTTTTTCCAGTGCCGTTTCAATCTGTTCGGCAGCGGCTTCGGTACTCAGGTTTTCAATGCGAACGCGCCCGATCATCGGGAAGTCAATCGTGCCATCGCCGGCCACCGCATAAACCCGATCGAGTTCGGTCTGCTCCGCCACGGAGATACGCAGGCGGTCCCCGGCCATAATTCTGCGCACAGCAACAGATGGCACCGCAAGGCGCTGCGCAGGAGCCATGGAGACCAACATAAAAAAAAGAACACCGAGGAGGCCCCCGGCCATTCTGTAATGACATACTTTCATAAAACGTTCACTGCCTAAAAGGTATATATAAAGTCCAATTCCACCCGGTGTTCATCCAACAGTTCGGTTTCCAAATCCGAATCCTCGCATTTGTAAAGATAGCGTATCTCGCGCCGCAATTTTCTGGTGATGGCCCGTGTATGATTCAGCCCGGCATCATACGTCCAGGTGCGCTCCTTTTCCCCATCTTCATCCGTGGGGCGGTCTTCCTCCCATTTCACACCCGCGGTAAAGGTCAGGTTATAGATGAAGAGATCGGTTTTCTTGAAACGATAGGCGATGCTGGTGGTGTCGGTATCTTTGTTCGACCCAAAGGTGTCGACCGGTTCCTGCCTGGCGGATAGAGACTGCTCGGCCGTCCTGGAAAGCTGATTTTTCAGATCAGCGGAAAAGGTCAGCTTGCTATCATTGGGTATATCTTTCACATATTTCCATTCCGCACTGACATCAAACGTCCAGCGTTCTGTGTCAATAAGCAGGGCCTTGAAATCGATCCCGACCGTGGGATACCACTCGGTCGTATTGGACTCTTCGCTGTCCTTCGTAAACCCGACATAGACACTCAGAGAAGGTTTTTCAAAGACATCATACCGCAGATCGATCAGCGATTTAACCTCCCAGTCGTCATCATCGGCACCTTGGCCCTGCGGATAGACGTAATCATCCAGTTTGCGCTCATAGCTGTATTCCAGAGCTAGACGGCGGGTGAACTTCCAGGAAAACTCAAAGTCAATCGTGGTCTCATCCTTGTCGCCACCCTCTTGAAATTCTTCGTCGTCGTAGCGGGTGCGATCAAAAGAGTAACTTGCGCCCGCACGAAGATTTCTAAAGGCCCAAGCCCAACCGACCCCATAGATGTATTCATTGTACGGGGCACGCTTCTTCTTGTCGCCTGGGATGAATTGGCCATCTTTGGCTTCTGAATTTCTAGAAATATCCACATCACCGCTGAAGATGGAGTGGCGATATTCCGTTTCCGCATCAAGTTTGAATTTCCCAAAGGGGTCCTTGGAATTATCCAGATCGGGGCGCTTGAAATGCTTTTCGTAGGCCACGCCTGTTTCCAAATTGATTTTGGTGGAGGGTGATATGCTTGTTTTACCCTGCAAATCAAGGGAGGTGACGAAATAGTAGTCTTCGCGCGAATCGGTGGCTTCCGAAGGGCGGTCCCCTTCCACATTGGTGGTATAGACGCCCTTCAGCCCCAGGGCCATTTCTATATCCATTGGCCCCAGACGAAGCACTTGCCCAGAGGCGGTTCCTGCGACAAAAAGAACGCACGCCGAAACCCTCCAGGCCGAAACCGCCTTACGACTCATCGCTTGATGTGGTCTGATGCGCAAAATAGTTACTTCTCCCAACCGCTTACCACGACACCAAAGGCCGCTCGGCTCTTCAAAGTCATGCTGCTAGCAACTTGAAGGCCATCATCGCTTGCACTCAGCCTACCGCTTGAAACCACCGGCACTGCCCATCAAATCGGACTCTACGCCCCACTGCGTGAGCTTACCATCTTGAAAGATGACCAGAAACGTGCGGGGATTGAAGGTAAACAAGGGCGCAACGTATTCCCATATTTCAGTCACCTTACCATCTTCATACACATTGGCCGCACGGATGGTATACGGTTCACCCATCTGTTCCAGCACTTCGCCGGGTGCCATACCCAGCTCGATATTTTTGATTTTTTGAGCCGGCGTCGAACATCCCGTCAACCACACCACGCCCAGCAGCATCGCCATCAGTCGCACTATCTTCACAGCAGCACTCCTTTCGTAACCTACGGCCACGTTTTACTAACAGGGAGGAATTATTCATAATATGCACCACCGTACAAGGTTAAATTGCTTTAAAACGGTTAAAACTGCAAACCCTCTACAAGCTGAAGTCAAGGACAAGCGGCAGGTGGTCCGAGTAGGTGACCTGCGGCACCCAGAAACGGTTAACCTCGACCCCGGGACTGTGCAGAACAAAATCCAGTTGACGCTTGGGCGCCCAGCTTGGAAAAGTCGGTATGTTGTTGGGATCGGCGTTAATCAGGTGCGTGGCCGCACAGAAGAGCCGCAGCTCGTCCTTCCCCCACATGGCATTGAAGTCGCCCGCGACAATATGTGGCTTTTTTGCCTTCCGCAGCAGGGCGTATAAATCGCTCAACTGATGATGGCGCGTGCGAAAGGTCAGGGCCAGATGCACGAGATAAACCACCACGTCATCCAACTCCAATTCAATGACCAACCTTTTCATCCCCCGCGTAAAATAGTGAAACCGCTCATTCTGAATGGTGTTTCTGGCGAGAAAGGCGTTCCCCTGTTTAGCCAGCAACGGCACATGACCATACCAGGCATGTTCCGCATATTTGGATCGGTACGAATGATAGTGGCCCAGCGCCTCGGCCATTTGCTGCGCCTGATTCATGCGGCCCGAGCGATACGATCCAGAATCCACCTCCACCAACCCGACAATATCCGGGTCAAGCGACCGCAGAAAGGTAATCATCTCATTCAGGTTGCGATGCGTATGCCGCAACATCCTGCTCCAGGGCATGCGACAGGCTTTATCGCCAGTTCCGTAACGTATATTGTACAGTACAAATCTCATAACGCATCCGGCCCCACTAATGAAAAAAGAAGTTCAACAGGTAAATATCGCGCATGAACCTACGGGGGGCACCAGCCATCCATGGATAAAATAAATGGCGGAGAGAGAGGGATTTGAACCCTCGGGACGCTCATCACGCCCACACGAACTCCAATCGTGCGCTTTAAGCCGCTCAGCCATCTCTCCGCAAAAAACGGGCCACTCCTTAACAGATAACCCCGTTCCGCGTCAACCGGATAAGTCAAGGGATGAAGACACAGGATGCGCGGACGCCTTACACGCCGTACCTGCCAGAGAGCGTGGAACCACCCGCCCCGGTCCAATTCGTATGGAAGAACTCACCGCGTGGACGGTCCGTCCGCTCATACCGATGTGCGCCGAAATAATCACGTTGCGCCTGCAGCAGATTGGCCGGGAGACGGGCGGCCCGGCAGCCATCAAAATAGGCCAGTGCCGCCGACATGGCCGGCACGGGAATACCCATTCGAACGGCTTCCGCCACCGTGCTGCGCCAGCCCGCCTGAGCCGATTCCAGTGCCGCCTCAAAAAAAGGACTCATCATCAGATTCTGCAAGTCAGGCTGCTTTTCAAAAGCCTCGTAAATACGATCCAGAAAGACAGATCGAATCACGCAACCCTCGCGCCAAACCTGCGCGATACGTCCCGCATTCAAATCCCATTGGTATTCTTTCGAGGCGGCCAGCAGGAGCTGAAACCCCTGGGTATAGGAAACAATTTTGGAGGCATAGAGCGCGTCGCGTAATCCATCCACGGCGCGAGCGATCTCACCGCGAAACAGAGAGGTCACTCCGCGAAGTCTCTGCGAAGCAAACACGCGTTCTTCTTTCATGGCGGAAAGAGTCCGTGCAAACACCGCCTCCGTGATCAGCGAGAGCGGCTGACCCAGCTCCAGCGCTTCGGCAACCGTCCAGCGACCGGTTCCCTTTTGTCCTGCGGCATCCAGAATATAGTTAATAACCGGTTCGCCCTGCTCATCGCGATAGGCCAGAATGTCGGCGGTAATCTCGACAAGATAGGAATTCAACACACCGCGATTCCAGTCGCGAAACGTGCGGCTCATAACTTCATTGGTGAGCGAAAAGCCCGTATGCATCACGTCATAGGCCTCCGCGATCAATTGCATGTCCCCATATTCGATACCGTTGTGGACCATTTTCACAAAATGGCCAGCACCCTCCGGCCCCATCCAGTCGCAACAGGGCTCCCCAGCCTCTGTTTTGGCGGACACGGCTTGAAGAATATCCTTCAGCAGGGGCCAGGCTTCCGCCCGCCCGCCTGGCATAAGCGATGGCCCCTTCAGCGCGCCCTCCTCGCCTCCAGACACCCCCAATCCCACGTAGAGCACACCCGCCTGCTCAAGTGCCTTCATCCGCCGCGTCGTATCCCGGTGAAAAGAATTTCCTCCGTCAATCAGGATGTCACCCGGCGTCAGCAGAGGAAGCAGTTGTTCGATCAGCGCATCCACCGCCGCTCCGGCGCGTACCATCAACATGATTTTCCGAGGCGACGTCAGGGCTCCCATCAATTCCGCCAGCGAGAAACATCCCTGAATTTTCCTCCCAGATGCCCGCCCCTTTAGAAAGTCTTCCACCCGTTCGGTTGTCCGATTGTAACACGCAACAGCGTACCCCCGGCTCTCGATGTTTAAAATGAGATTCTCCCCCATGACGGCTAACCCAACCACCCCGATATCCGCTCGCCCACTCATGAAGCCCTCTCTTTCCGTCCAACGCACAATACGCCCGGATGCTTATCTCGCCGACCCGGGGCCTGCCGGCACCCGGGGCGTCAACTGACGCAACACAGATTGAAACCGTTCATTCTGCCGTATCGGGTCAAAATCGGTATCTTCCAGAAATTTCCTCAACATGCTCGGTGAACAATGCTGCCCGCCATCCTCAATCCATTCCATGGACTTCTTCTCATCCCCCTCCAGCACATAGGTAATGGCAATGTTGAAATAGGCCGCCGCCATCTCCGGATTTCGATTGATGATGAGCTGAAAATGATCACGCGCCTCCGCATAGCGTCCCAAACGAAGCAACGAAACCCCCATATTGTTACGTACGTTGTCATCGTGCGCCACCTGTGGAAGGACTTGCTCAAACTGATTCAACGCCAATTGATATTCGCCCTTGGCCAGATATAGAAGACCCAGGTTGAGATAGCTCAGCGTATAGTCGGGTTGAATCTGCAGTGAAGCCAGAAGCAATTCCTCCGCCTTCTCCATGTCACGACGCTGCATATACGCCGTTGCGAGATTGTTGAACGTTTCCGCGTTAAACGGATCGCCAAACTGTGCCTGCTCCAGCACAACAATGGCCTGATCGAACTGTCCCCGCTGCAAATGAATAAATCCAAGTAGGCGCAGCGCGGCATTCATCGAAGGATAAATACGCAGCGCGTCCCGCGCGTGTTCTTCCGCCTGTGTCCAGTCCTTATTCGCAGCGTATTGCCGGGCAAGGCGCAGCGCGCCGAGCGCGTCGGCCACCTGTTGCGGATTCACCGTGCCACGCACAATGGCCTGCTCTCCCTCCTCCATGGCGGAGCGGGCCATCGCCTCGAGTTCCGGCGAAAGCAGGCCCATCCGCTCCTTTTCCTGCACCGACTCCGCGCCTATTTTTGTTGCCACCCCATCACCCGAAGCATCGGATAAATCCCGCTCCTTTTTTCCCGGAAGGATCAGCATAATCACCGCACCCAGAATGAGTGCGCCGCCCAACACGAACAGAACAATGGAGCGGATGGTACGTCGTCGGGCTTCCGCCATAGTCAGGTCCACGCTGTATCCGGGTTCACGGCCCTCCGGTTCCGAGGGTGCCTGCTGATAGATGTTTTTCTCTTCCATGATTTATGGGTCCAGATTTTCAAGCGACCAGTCGCTAAAATTCAGTTTTCGATAATAGCAGTTTCTCGGTTCATCCTGCTTGTTCTTTGTGTGACATATTCCACCCCGCCTGGGACGGACAATATACACCAGCGAATTCTGTTCGCAATTCACTCGCACTTCCAGCAGGTCAAACGTCTCGCCCGAGGTCTTTCCCTTTTCCCACAATTCGTTGCGCGACGTACTCCAAAACACGGCCGTCTGCGTTTTCACGGCGCAACGCAGAGCCTTTTCATTGACATAGGCGATCAAAATAATCTCACGAGTCTCGGCATGCTGCACGGCCACCGGAATAACACCCGGACATCCGCCAACCGCTTTTTCCAGCTTGGCGAAATCCAACTGAAGTTCAGTTCCCTCTTCCAATGCCTTCATGCTCCGTGCTCCTTTCAGGGCAAGGTGGCGCTCAGCTACGTACCGGCACACCATGCTCCCGCAAATAATTCTTTGTTTCGTGAATGGTGAAGGTGCCGAAATGAAAAATGGACGCCGCCAGCACCGCCGCCGCATGTCCTTCATCCAGTCCTTCACGCAAATGCTCCAGCGTTCCGGCACCGCCGGAGGCAATGACGGGGACGCCCACCGCATCCGCCACCATCCTAGTCAGTTCCAGATCATATCCATTCTGTGTTCCGTCACAGTCCATACTGGTCAGCAGAATTTCACCGGCCCCGCGTCGGACTCCCTCGACCACCCAGTCCACCGCATCCAGCTCAACTGGCTGACGCCCCCCGTGCGTATACACCTGCCACCCGCTCCCATGCGCGCACCGCTTGGCGTCCACCGCCAAGACGATGCATTGACTTCCGAATTGATTGGCGCTTTCGTTGATCAGTTCCGGACGCTGAATGGCCGCCGTATTGAGCGAAACTTTATCGGCACCGGCATTCAACATGCGTCGGATATCCGCCGGCGAACGGATGCCGCCACCGACCGTCAGCGGAACAAAAACCTGCCGGGCCACCCGATGTACGACATCGGCCATCGTATCGCGCTCTTCATGCGATGCCGTGATATCCAGAAAAGTAATCTCGTCGGCACCCTGCTCACTGTAGACACGCGCCGTATCCACCGGGTCTCCGGCGTCACGAAGCGAGACAAAATGGATGCCCTTGACCACCCGGCCCTCCGCCACATCCAGACACGGTATTATTCTTTTTGCCAGCATATGTTGCGCATCCTTCTTCAGTGGAAAGCTATAGCACGCACTCGAAAAAAGAATCAATCATCTTCCCGGAATTCCTCGACGCCCGACCTCGATGCGCAACAGTTCACCGAAATCGCCCACGCCGGCAATGGTGGCGCGGAACGTCCAAGCTCCCGTTTCCGAAGCCGTCCATTCCACATATTCCTCGCTCCCCGGAACCACCATCGGCAACGCCATCCGGCGTTCACGCCCGCCGGGCATATGGACCTGCACCCAGACCGTACCCTGCTGATCAGGCCGTGCGGCCGCCCAAGCCGTGACCCCACTGTTCACCAGCGCCAGGCGAACCGTGTCGCCCCACTCCACATCAAGTGCCGCACCCGCCTCGCGCAGCACGGGCCGTCCGTTCACCCAAACATCCCCCCATTCAGCATTCGCGCATTCCAGTGGAGCCGGATCGACATGCGGCAGCCCACCAACCACGAGCAACGGCATGTCTGTGGTATTTCTTCCAAATCCGAACGGACGCAGCTCCTGCCCGGCATTCTCCGCCAACTCATCCGCATAGACGCCCCTCCATTCCCGCAAAAGCCCAGCCAGCCCTTCCGGCCCGGCAGAGCGGGAAAAAACCCGCCCCTTCCAGGTCGCCGGATAAATCATGCTCGTTCGCAAGCGCCGCATGTGACGTGAAAAGGTCATGCACACCGGACGTTTTTCTCCAAGCGGCGAAACGATCCCTCGATCACTCTGCTCAACTCCCCGCGCACTGGAGTAGGCTGTTGCAAACGTACCCGCCGCAGAACTCCGGTTGACCATCTCAAACACCGCATCGAAGATGCGCTCCTGATTGATCAAGTCTGCTCTCTGCGGCGCACCGCCCATGGGCGGTCCGAAGTTCATCCAGACCACCGGCTTGATGAATCCATGCCCACCCCGACCATACGCCGTCAGAAAGCCCAGTTCCATGAAGGACTCATCCGGCCCGTTGCATCCCTCTGCACTGGGCGACAAAAAATCCAGATGCAGACTGCCCGCTGAAAAGTCCCCAGGATAACGGGCATAATCACTCACCGCGCAGGCCGTTGCGCTCAATAATTGACGGCACCCCAGGCTCCGAATAAATCGTTTTAAACAGCCATATCTTCTGCTCAGATAATCATCCACAAAACGCCGATACACCAGAACTGCCACAGGATGCAATCCGCGACCAGCCAGTTCCTCGTTGGAAGGACCGCAGAGCAATCCATCCCGACTCCATGCGGGCTTCCCCAGCATTCTTTCCGCACGCGAAAGGCTGCCGTATTGCTCCGTCAGCCATTCCCGCCAGGCGGGATCAAGACGCGAACGCTCTTCCTCCGTTCCAAGAAATGTTTCCGGCGAAAAAAAGAGGGCAAACACCACCGGTTCTTCTTCCAGGTTGAGTGCCTGAATCAGCTTCCCGACCTGCTCCATATCCCCATGAATCGGCGACAACCCCTCCAGTTCAAGCGCCACCCGTATGCCATGCTTTTCCGCCTCGTGAATCAGGTAGCGCAGCCCCTCCACCTGACCAAGATCGCTACAGGGGACCAAAACGGCATTGATATTCAAATCGGCCAGCTTCTCCATATCGAGTTGTACCTGCTCCGGGTCAAACCAGGGTGCCTCCAACCAACGCCCCGCCGGTTCTGCTGGAAGCATGAGATGGGCTGTCGGAGCATAGCGCACGCCCATGATGTAGACGGCCTGACGCTCGGAAACAAACCTTGAACCCGAGCACTTAAGCCAGGGCAGCACCACGTTCGGATGAGTACCGCCCACTTTTATTGGATGAATACTTTCATCATAAATCTGATCCGACGCCGAGACATCCTCCAGCGCCAAACGGACGATGTAATCCTGAACGCCGGTTTGCAACGCAGGCATTCGGCCCAGATTGATTTTTGTTTGATGCGTTGGATGGGCCATATCCGAGGCACTCAGCATGGATGAGGTAACCCGCCTCAGGCGGCGCCCATCGCCTGCCAGTAATTCGCCGGTCACCCGGAGACGTCCGCCCGCATCCAATGGCGCCGCCCAGTTCACCTCCACTTCCAGCAACTCGTTTCCAGACATCACGGGAGGAATGACGGGGATGCCTGTGATAAAGACACCCCGGCTCACCCGGCTCACACAAGCCGAGAGCAAGTCTCCGATCCACCGCCGGTTGCGCTCATTGGCATCTAGGCCAACCCAGCCCCAGACCCCGTAGCGATCTTCGGCGAACGACTCCACAAAGAGCGTGGCGACCCAGCCATTCAGTTCTCCGGTCACCCGGTCCACACCGCTGAAAAGTGGTATCGCCCGGAGACCTCGCGTGCCCGAAACACTCAACTGATTTTTCAAAAGCACAGGACTCTCATAACGCTCCAAACGCTGCAACTCATGCTGCCCGTCATCCTGCAAAGACTGAATCAGAGAGGTTTCCGTGCTCACCCGGTTGAACGACGGGGAAAGCATGGGGATATCCGGCTCACGCACAGGAAATACAGAACCATCGACCAGCAGCCGCAGATCGGACAATCCATACACGTGACTGCCCGGTCTCTGCGGCGCTACCTCATTATCCAGCCCGATGAGCAGGCGCTTCACGGCCCCTCTCTGCGCAAAGGGTTCTGTAGGTTCTTCGCCGGTCGGCGTCACTTGTTGAAAGCGTGTTCGCAAAATGACATGAAGACGCCAGTTCCGATCGAGTTCCTCCGTGGTCTGCCATATCGTGCCATCATCAAGCTCTACACGCACCACAAGGCGGGTCGTATTCGAATCGCCGTAGGCATAAAAACAAAACGTTTCAGCATTACAGCCCGCCGCATCGAATGACGGGCTGACCAACAGATTCTGCGTACGAAAGTCCGCCAGCGTCACCTCGACAGCTTCCCAGGGCACCTCGGCAGGCCGAACAATTCTCAGCGTGCCGCCCTCTTCTCCCTCCGCCGCCCGACTGCTCCAAAGCTGAATCGAGGAACACCCGGGTATCTCGGCGGCCTTTCCGGAAACCGCCTCCCATTGTGCAGGCACTCCACCCGAACGTCCCGCAAAAGGACGGCTCCCCCAGAACACCGCATTCCCGCCGGATTCGATATACCGCTCCAGGGGCCGCCACAAATGCACGGGAAAATGCTCCACATCGGCAATAAGCAGTACATGGCCTTCCGCCAGGCAGATATGCTCCGCCGTGGAAAATTCATCCAACCCGTGCCAGACTGCGGCGGGAAACGTTTCGCGCAGCACCTTGACCGTCCACTCCAAACGTACCGCCGCATCATCCGGGCAGAGGATATGCACCATGCCCGGTGGACGATCCTGCGACGATGAGGACCCACCGGGACACGCTGAAAGAGCGCACGAAAAAAGAAGCAGCCCCGCGATGGGCACCCAACGCCGAATGTAATTTTTTACGCGTTCCATACCACCCTTCCCGCCTGTGCCGTCCCAACAAGCGCAAAAAACGCCCGCCCGGACTCCCTCCGGCCTGTGCCGCCCATCTTACCGCTCACACAACAGATATGAAGCAAAGTATTGAAAAATAGTTTTTTTTGTTTAGGATTTTCTAGTTTCTGTTAAGCAACCCGAATCAAGGAGACCCGAGCATGACAAACAATACAAACGCAACAGGCGGCAACCTGCTTAAAACCGTGGCGATGGTGGCCGCACTGATTACGCTTGCGGTGGTTGGCCTAAGAACGGTGGCCAACGATGAAGTCTGGACGCATCTGGCCGCCGGACGCGCCATCGCCGAAAGCGGCA
>CAZBEO010000015.1:0-12969 GCA_964490935.1 uncultured Verrucomicrobiota bacterium | reverse complement strand
TCCAGCCACGAGAGTAAAGGCGATAGTCAGGGACAGAAAAACACCGCCAATCATGTATGCGTACCAGCCACGTATTCTATAAAACTGTTTATACCTTTTTACTTCTGCATCCGGATACCCTTTCTTGGTCACGCGCCGACATGCCTTGGGTCAACTCCTCCTGGCTGTATGATTTAGTGCTCTACCGCATTTGGCAAGTGGGCGGAGCCCCACTGGCCGTCCTGCTCAACGTGTTGGCCGTGGTCGCCGCCTTTATTATGCTGCTGCCCTTGGCGCGCCGATGGGCCACCGCCACCGCCACCGCACTGGCCCTCATTTTCTGCGCATGGATTATGGCACCCGTGTTTCTGGTCTCCCCCGGCATTTTCTCCCTTTTCTTCTGTGCGCTATTCATCATGATTTTTTCCGGCAAGATGCGCCCTGTCACCGCCATTCCGATTCTTCTGACGGCTCAACTGCTCTGGACCAACATGAGTTCCACCTTTCTCTGGGGACCCGTTATCTGCATCGTTTTTCTGGCACAGAATTACTTCGCCCAGGGCCGTAAAGGTAAAAGCCTGGCCGCCTCCATGAAATTCACCTCACTGCTGATCTTGACGGCGGCAATTCTGCTCATAACCCTGGTCAATCCCTGGTTGACCAGCCTCCATGCCACCGTGCTGGCCTCGCTGGGCAATTCTTCGGCGCAATATGTGACCTCGTGGATTTCTCCGTTTGCGGATCAATTTGCCCCATCTCTGCTGCGTTACCTGCCCATCTTCGCCCTGATCATCGGCGCGGGCGGACTGGTCATGCAAAAGGAAAAACTGCCCGTCGGCATGACAGCACTGGCACTTATGACGGCTTTTCTTGTCATCCGTTCACTCTATTTTTCACCCCTCTTTGCCGTCATGGCCTTTCCCTTCCTGGCCATGAGCATTCATGCTGTCATCGAATCCATGTCGGGCAAATCCCACAAAGCACTCATACCCGCCTGGGCATCCGAAGTGCTGGTGCTTCTACTGACCCTCGTTACGCTGACGTATTTCATCACGAATGCCTACTACAACCGCTTCGGCTATGCTGGCGGATTCGGAATAGGGGTCGCCGCGAATGCCTTTCCGACAGACGAGGCCGCAGCTATCCTGGACCTCGAAGACATGCCCGAACGATTGGTCAACACCGTACAGGACGGCGGGTACCTCGCCTGGAAACAACCCGACCAGAAAGTCTTTGTTGATTCACGCATCGGTCTATACTCTCTTGAATTTTACCGCAACCTGGCCACCGGTCTGAACGGTGCCGCCTGGAAGGAGTTCTACACGCAATGGGAACCGGAAGCCATCGTGCTCAACAACACCTATCGCCAGGCACCGCTCACGGCCAAAATGCTGGCCATGAATGGATGGGCCCTGATATATTTTGACGGTCTAACCGCTATCTATCTGCCCCGCACTCCGGCGAACAACGTCCTCATTGACAACCAGGACCTAAAACGAAAAGGACTCACCATCCTAAGTGACCGTATCAGCGCTTATCGAAACAGTCTGGGCGGGGTGCTGGCACAACCTCCGCCAGCGGACCTGATTGGAGGAGGCGCACTGCTCCTCGCCAACGGGAATTTCAAACACGCCGCCAGCATCTATAGTCTGTTGACCCGAGGCGTCCCTTCCATGGCTACCGCCTGGTTGAATCTGGGCCGCTGCCAGCTCGAATTGGGTGAAGCAGACAAAGCTACCGAATCACTCCAGGAGGCCGTGCGCAGGACACCCAGAGACAGTATCGCATGGCTCAACTTGAGCCTTGCGCATGAGAAAGGCGGACGTCCCGACGAAGCGGCACGCGCTTTCGATAAAGTGAAAAAGCTCAATCCTGACTTGGCCAAGGCCTTCCAGAAAAGCAGGGAAGCCCAAGCGGACCAGGCGGACGCTGTAAGCATCTGACTCCGTGATTTACAGGATATAGAGAAAGCGCCTACCCCGGAGCTGCCTTGGCGGACCGAACCGGTTCATTTGTGATAAGCCCCGCCGCTTTCTGCGACGGGATCGGGGTCCAGCCGCAGCACGATCTGTCTGATTCGATCAGCGCCAAAGTGTTCCTGTAGGTTCTTCAGGAGCTGTTCTTTTCCGTAACGTGAAAGCTGTTGCAGATACACACTGTGTTTCACATAGACCGTCAGAATGCCACCCTCGAACAGGCCCGGACGGGCAAAGGTCGCCACGGAATCTCCCGTCAGCGTTCTCCAGACCGCTGAAATACGCAACAACCAAGCATCCTTTTTCATATCCATTCGCTGAAGAACATCCGGCAAAACCGAAGCGATCAGACGCTCATTAAAAGGGATCGGGGGATACCTCCCGGTAATTTGAAAACGATCCTGCTGAGTAACCCACCAGCCTTTGTCGTATTTTCGTTTGCGGAATCCAGCCATATCGGGCAATCAGTGGCGTCGTCCGTGCCGAACCATCCAGTCCACCGAGGCTTTCTCCCAGCCGATGTCATAACCAGCCTTTTCGCTCTCGTACCACTTGTGCCGTAGGATGTCCTCTTTGATGCTGTTCCACTGACGGAAAAGACTGGAGCCTTGAATCCACCCGAACTCCTGAGACTCTCCAACGCTGTATGATGTTTCGCTCGTCATAAAACAGCCCTCCAGTAACTGATCGGAATCTATGAGCATTCCTTCGGCGTTTGTCAACCACGGAAAAGCGGTGCCCGTACGTGTACGCCTATTCTTCCTTGATGAAACTCGGCACCTTGCGCAGCTCCGGCCCCACATACAACTGACGCGGGCGCCCGATACGCATCGTCGTGTCGGCACGCATTTCCATCCAGTTCGCAATCCAGCCCGGCATACGCCCAATCGCAAACATCACCGTGAACATATTCGTCGGAATGCCGATGGCCCGGAAGATGATGCCCGTATAGAAATCCACGTTGGGATACAGGTTCCGCTCGATGAAATACTCATCGGAGAGGGCTCGTTCCTCCAGCTTCATGGCGATATCCAGCAATTCGTCATGAATACCCAGCGCATTGAGCACCTCTTCACACATGCGCTTGGCCACCTTGGCACGCGGATCGTAGGTCTTGTATACCCGGTGCCCGAAACCCATCAGACGAAACGTCGAAGACTTGTCCTTGATCCGCTCAATGGTGCTGTTCACATCTCCACCGGCGTTCCGTATCTGCGTGAGCATTTCGATCACTTCCTGATTGGCCCCTCCGTGGCGGGGCCCCCAGAGCGCGCAAATGCCAGCCGTGATCGCCGCATACAAATTGGCAAAGGAACTGCCCACCAGCCGCACCGTGGACGTCGAACAGTTCTGTTCATGGTCCGCATGCAGAATCAGCAGCTTGTTCAGCGCCTTGCTCACCACAGGGTTGGTCTGATAGCTGTTCACCGGCGAACTGAACATCATGTTCAAAAAATTATCGCAGTAGCTGAACCGATGGCTCGGATATACAAAGGGTTCTCCAATGGATTTCTTGTAGGAAAAGGCCGCAATCGTACGCATTTTGGAGAGGAGGCGGGTCACGGTCATGTCCGTTTCCTCGTTGCCCGTATCGTCCAATTCGGGGTAGAAGGCCGACATGGAAACCACCATCGCCGACAACACCGACATGGGATGGGCATGCTCCGGAAAGTTGCGGAAGAAGTTCCGCATATCTTCATGAATCATGGAGTGTCGATTGAGCAACTGACCAAAGCGATCACGTTCCTCGTGCGTGGGCAACGTACCATGCACCAGCAGGTAGGCCACCTGAATGAAGGAGCAATGCTCCACCAGGTTTTCAATCGCATACCCCCGATACCGCAGAATGCCGGACTCTCCGTCCAGGTAGGTAATGGCGCTCTTGCACGAAGCGGTATTCACAAATCCCGGATCATACGCCGTGAATCCCGCATCCTTCCGCAGGGTGCGGATGTCAAGCGAGCGGTCGCCTGCCGCACCGTCCAGAACCGGAATCGTATACGCTTTCTCTCCCACCTGCAGGGTCGCATTCTTCTCACTCATTTTCATCTCCTCGTATTCAGGCTAAGCCAGTTAGACATCCTATTTATGATCGGCCAGATTAATGGGCCGTCCCCTTACGCCCCATATCTTCTCCGCATATTCACCGATGCTGCGATCGCTCGAAAACCACCCCATCCGCGCCACGTTAAGAATCGCTTTCTTCGTCCACTCGTCCTGATTCTCATACAGGTTGGAGATGTCCTGCTGCACATCCATGTAGGACCGGAAATCCGTCAGATAATAGAACGTATCCCCGTGATAGGTCAGCTCGTTAAAGAGTTCGCTGAACAGGCCCGGCTCATCGTTGGAGAACATGCGCCCCTTCAACGAATCCAGAACCCGCCGAAGCAACTCATCATTGTTGTAGTAATCCCACGGGTTGTATCCGGTGCGCTTAATAGCGTCCAGTTCTTCCACCCGCTTGCCGAAGATGAAAATGTTTTCTTCTCCCACATGTTGGGCGATTTCGATGTTTGCTCCGTCCCAGGTGCCCACAGTCAGCGCGCCGTTCAGAGCCAGCTTCATATTGCCGGTGCCAGAGGCCTCCAACCCTGCCGTAGAAATCTGCTCCGATAAATCCGAGGCCGGAATGATCTTCTCCGCCAGCGTCACGTTGTAATTCGGCAGGAAAATGACCTTCATCCGCCCGGCCACCCGCGAATCGGAGTTGATCACTTCACCCAGATTGTTCAGCAGCTTGATCACCAGCTTGGCAATGTGATAGGACGGCGCGGCCTTCGCCGAAAAGATGAAAGTACGCGGCACAAAATGCTTACGCGGATTGTCCAGAATCTGATAATACTGGGCAATGATGTGGAGCGCATTCAGTAGTTGCCGCTTGTACATGTGCAGCCGCTTGATCTGCACATCATACAGTGAATCGGCATGTACCACCTGGCCTGTCGTTTCGAGTATGTAGTCGGCCAGATTCCGCTTGTTCTCCGCCTTGACCCGACGGAACTCCTGCCGGAAGGACGCATCCTCGGCGAACTTCTCCAGCTTGCGCAGCTCCTCCAAGTTCCTGACCCAGCCATCGCCGATGCGTGCCGTGATGATGTTCGCCAGCCCCGGATTGCACATCAGCAGCCAGCGCCGAGGCGTGATGCCGTTGGTGACATTCAGAAAACGGTCCGGATAGATGTCCGAAAAATCCTTCATCACACGCGAGCGAAGCAAATCCGAATGCAGCGCCGAAACACCGTTGACCGCATGGCTGCCCACCATTGCCAGATTCGCCATACGCACCTGCTTCACCGGCTCCTCTTCGATGATCGACACATTGCGCAGCTTATCCACATCGCCGGGGAAATTTAATTCCACCCGCTGCAAAAAGCGCAGATTGATTTCATAAATCAGTTCCATGTGCCGAGGAAGCACCTTCGAAAGCAGGTCCACCGGCCACTTTTCAAGCGCTTCGGGAAGCAGCGTGTGATTCGTATAGGCGCAGGACTTGGACGTCAGCTCCCAGGCCAGATTCCACGGCAGGCGCTCTTCATCAACAAAACATCGCATCATCTCCACCACCGAAAGTGCCGGATGCGTATCGTTCAACTGAATCGCGTTCTTGTCGGCAAAGCCGTACAAATCGGCATGATTCTTTTTGTAGCGGCGAAGCAGATCGCGAATCGAACAGGTTACCAGAAAATATTCCTGAACCAAACGCAACTCCTTGCCCGCATACGTGCTGTCCGCCGGATACAGAACCTTCGTGACATTTTCCGCCCAGTTCTTTTGGGCCACCGCACGTTCATAATCGCCCTGATTGAAGGCATCCAGCCGGAAGCCGGAAGAGGACTTTGACTGCCAAAGCCGCAGAATATTCGCCGTGCTCACACCGTAGCCAATCACAGGCACATCAAACGGCACCCCTTCAAACATTTCCCAATCCATCCAGGTGGATGCAGGCATCCGGTTCACCGAGCGTATCTTCTGAGTCCGCCCATACACTAAAACCGGCAGCGAATATTCCGGACGCACCATTTCCCACGGGAACGGCAGTGTGAGCCAGTGATCCGGCGTCTCGTTCTGCCAGCCATCGATAATCGCCTGCTGAAAAATCCCGTACTCAAAACGCAAGCCATACCCGTAGGCCGGGATTTCCATCGTGGCCATCGAATCCAGATAGCACGCCGCCAAACGCCCCAGACCGCCATTCCCAAGCCCCGCCTCCACGTCCAGCTCCAGCATCTTCTCCATTTCCACACCCAAACTGACCAACGCCTCCCGCCCCTTCTCGAAAAGACCCAGCGCCACCAGATTGTTCTGCAAAAACTTGCCCGTCAGAAACTCCATGGAAAGGTAATACACCCGCTTGGCATCCTGATCCACATACGCACGCTGAGTGGCAATGAAACGATCCACGCAGATGTCCCGTATCGCCGCAGAAAAACTCATCAGCAAATCAAAGTCCGTTGCACTGCGCCAATCCTTGCCGCGTTCGTATTTTAGATGGAACAACGTCAGTTCCTTGATCTGCTCCGCCGTCACTGAATCAAAATTCTTGTTCTGGTATTTGCGCACCGTATTCATATTCTGCACCTCAATTGATTATATCCAACCCGCGAATAGGGACTCCTCGTCCAAAAAGGCTCTTTCTTATAGTAATCAAACGGCCAAAAGGCAATTTTTTCTTTGTTTTTGTGTATCCCTCCCGAAGGCCTTCCTTATATGATGCTTTCCCACGCAAAAAATAGCTGCGCATCAACGAAACCTATGCGATATGCGTTGCACATAAGGAGAACGGTATGACGCTGAACTGCATGTGGATTCGCCGAATGGGTGCCCTTCTTGCCACCCTCCTGCTTGCTGCATCCTGCACCGGACCGGGCCGCACACCAAAATCCGGTGCCAATACCCTGCGCGTCGGCATCACCCCGGACTATCCCCCCCTCGTCTTTATCCAGGGAGAACAAACCGTCGGACTCGAAATTGATTTCGCTCATCTCCTGGCCGGAGAACTCGGCATTCCGCTCCAACTCGT
The DNA here is from genome assembly GCA_964490935.1 of uncultured Verrucomicrobiota bacterium. Classification (GTDB taxonomy): domain Bacteria; phylum Verrucomicrobiota; class Kiritimatiellia; order RZYC01; family RZYC01; genus JAQVYB01. The sequence continues at coordinate 5,991 of CAZBEO010000015.1, read as the reverse complement.
CCCACTCGAATGGAATGACCTGATCCCCACCCTACTGAATGGCGAAATCGACCTCATCATGTCCGGCATGTCCATCACACAGGGACGCAAAGTGCGCATCGCCTTCAGCGAACCTTATACCGAAGTCGGCCAAATGGCCCTCATCCGCCAAGCCGACAAAGCCGCCCTGGCTACCGTCGAGAAACTCACCACCGCCCAAATACGCATCGGCGTCATCCGTGAAACCACCGGCGATGTATTTGTTCAGCGCTACTGCCCCAACGCCAAACGCGTCGTCTACTCCCAACCCAAAGACGCGGTCTGGGACCTCGGCCCGCAACGCAAACGAATTGACGCCTTCCTCTATGATGATCCCGCCATCCAATGGTACGCCTCCGCCAACGAGGCCGACCTCCTCGCCATCGAAACCCCCTTCACCCGCGAACATCTCGCATGGGGCATCCGACGCAACGACGAACAACTCCTCAATGAAGTCAACCGATGCCTGAAAACCTGGAAAAAAGACGGACAGGCCGACCGCCTCATCCACCGATGGATTCCGTGAATACCCCATCCCGCCATTCGACACCAAACCGCAGGCCGATGCCACGTCCGCTCTATAGAACTGCACCACGCACAAGCAGGCACCCTGCACACACAACATGAACTTAAACTATACCAACGATGAGCTGCGTGACGCCGTACTCGAAATCTGCCACGAAGTGCAACGCGCCGGAGGGCAAGCCTGCGCCGTGGGAGGATGTGTCCGCGATACCGCCCTAGGCCTGCCCGTTAAAGACATAGACATGGAAGTCTATCACCTCCCCGCGCACGACCTCGCCGAACTCCTCGGCAAACGCTTCGCCATGGACTTGGTCGGCCAGTCCTTCGGCGTCTTCAAAGTGCATCACTTCCCCATTGATATCGCCCTCCCCCGCCGCGAAGCCAAAGCCGGCACCGGACACCGAGGCTTTGATATCCACTCCGACCCCTCCATGCCGCGCGAAGAAGCCGCCGCACGCCGCGACTTCACCATCAACGCCATCGCCCTTGACCCCCTCACCGGCGAACTCTTCGATCCCTTTCATGGGCTCGATGACCTGGAGCGCCGCCTCCTTCGTCATACCACCTCCCGCTTCTCCGAAGACCCCCTGCGCGTACTGCGCGGCATGCAGTTTGCCGCACGCTTTGAAATGAATGTTGCCCCAGAAACCATTGAACTCTGTCGAACCATCGAACCCGAAGGCCTGCCCCCCGAACGCATTTTTGATGAATGGAAAAAACTGATCCTCCTCGGACGCCGCCCCTCCCTCGGCCTCGCCTTTCTCCGAGACTGCGGCTGGATAAAATACTACCCCGAACTCCAGGCACTCATCCAATGCCCACAGAATCCAAAATGGCACCCGGAAGGCGACGTCTGGAACCATACCCTCCTGGCCCTCGATGCCTTTGCCGCGCACCGCATCGGCAACCCCTCCGAAGACTTGATCGTGGGCCTCGCTGTCCTCTGCCACGATTTCGGGAAACCCGCCACCACCCAAACCGAAGAAGATGGCCGTATCCGATCCCTCGCCCATGCACGCGCAGCCGAAGAACCCACCCGCTCCTTCCTCCTGCGCATGACAAGCCAAAGCGCCCTGATCGACGATGTAGTCACCCTAGCCGTTCATCACATGCGCCCCCATGAACTCCACCAGGCCGACGCCTCCGACAGCGCCGTGCGACGCCTCGCCACCGAAGTCAAACGCATCGACCGCCTCATCCGCGTAGACCTCGCTGACCGGGCCGGACGCTCCCTCGACGGCACCCCGGACCCCGCCTGCGCCAACTGGCTCATGGAAAAAGCGCGACGACTCGAAGTCGCCGAGAATGCCCCCAAACCCATCGTCATGGGGCGCCACCTGCAACACCTCGGTCTCACACCCGGCCCCGCCTTCGGCCCCCTCCTCAAGGCCTGCTATGAAGCCCAACTCGAAGGCCGATTCACTGACGAATCCGGTGGCATCGCCTACCTAGAAACCCTCACTAAAAAATAATTGCCGTCAGGAGGTCCTGGGGCATGTCGCAACGATCAGAGTTGATCTGCGCACGCGGGGTTTAAAACACCTAAAGCCGACGGATTGCTATTTGGTCTGCAAGCTCCGCAGCGATTTCTCCGGGCCGATCAGGACCGGACCTTTCCAGATGCCGCCCGCGCCCATCCAGTCGCTCACGCACACGGCCAAGACGTGTTCGCTTCCCGCCGTCAGCGAAGAAGGAATTGGGTAAATGCGCGGGCTGTCATACGCGGTGATTTTTTCAGGCGGAAAGCGACCCGATGCACCTATTTCTTTTCCGTCGAACCAGGTCACATCGGCATCGTCGATCGCCCCCATGTAAAGGGCCAACGCCTGATCGCCCCAGAGTTCCGCACATTCCGCTGGCACGGTGAAGCGATAGCGGTACCAAGCCGTGCCATCATAATTCGGCAGGGCATCATGCTCCCAGGGGCCAGGCACCTGCGTGGGATACCAGACTTGATCATCGTAGTCCGGTTCCGAACGAGCGGAATTCTCCCCCTGCTTGATTTTCCACTCGCCAGCCAGATTCAGCGTGTCCGGAATGTGTAGGATTTGTTCCCATTCCTGCACCAGTGCATCGCCATCGTAAAGGGTGGTTTTCATCACCATGTTTTCACCGGGCTGAAGCTCATCGGGCCGAATCAGGAGAGTATGCAGGGCCGATTCGGTATTTTCCATCATTGGAAATACTTCGTCGCCTCCCTGTTTTGAGGTGTGGTCATGATTGGTTAATTCCCAAGTCAGGTGGTAGCCCTCCTGCGGCACCGGCCCGAAATATTCGCCGCGCAACACAAGTTCGAGCGGGCCTGTTTGCAGATCACGATAATCCTGTGCGCTCATCTCCCAGCGATACCGCTGAACAAACGGGTGGCCGTTGTAACGCGCCATACGGTACGCCCCATCGGGCTGCTCCTCGAATAGAGAAACCGTGGCGTTCTGCGGAGCGAAACGTCCGCGCGCCTCGAGCCCGAGCAGGAGTTCAAAATAGCGCGACCCAGTGCAGGAATGACTCACCAACAACACCGATTTGCCCGTCCCACCAAATTGCTCCTTCAGCATCCGAATCCCTCGCTCAAAGATGGCCAGACTTTCTGGATTACTCGTCGGCGCAAAACGATACTCCGAATCCGCATCGCGCAGTTCAAACCAGGTTTCTTCCTCCGGCGTAATCTCGATACGTTGCCCCTGAGGAATGTTCTCCGCAGCCACACCGCCGCGCAAGTCGCATCCGCCTTCTTCAATTTCGGGCCAGATCACGCCCTTGCGTTCAAAGGCCTTCAGATACGGCAGAACAGTTTGCCGCGTGCGCCAGGTCGGGCTGACGGCAATGACATCAAACGAATAAGGCGCCAGCACCTCCGGCACGGCGGCCACCTGCTCCAGACCCTTCGGAGAAAACGTGCATTGATTCTCTTCCGAATAATCCCCGGTCACATTCCCCATCGTTTCGCCATGACGAATGTAATAGATTTTTGAGCCGGCATCGGCCACCGCCGCGCATGCACTGAATACGACCCATGCCAACAGCCCCGCCACGCGACAAATTCTCACAACTGATTCTGCCTGCTTCATGCCGATTCTCCAATGAGTGGGTTAACGTTTTAGTCCTTGATCAAATGGTGCGGCCACACTGAACACATTGTTTCACTATTTCAAGAACAAGAAGAAGAGGATTCCAAACGAATGGTTACATACAGTGAAATCGCTATCGGGAGCGCCCAGCGCTATCGAAGTTGAACGTTGACTTTTCACCCGCTGTTCAGCCACTCTGGCCACATGATACTGCTCGATGCTCATACGCACCTGTACGACTGCTTCGATCTCACCGTAACGCTCGATGCCGCCATGCGGAATCTACGCCTTCCCGGTGGCGCGACGGCCCTGCACGCCTGCGCACTGACCGAACGCAGCGAGTGTTCCTTTTTCCAACGATTGGAAAACGGGGAGTTGCCCCCGCCTACAGGCTGGAGCGTATCACCGCGCACGCCGTTTTCTCTCTGCTTGACCTCGCCTGCTGGCGAAGAACTCTGGCTTCTCGCTGGACGCCAGATCAAGACCGCCGAGAACCTCGAACTCTCCGCACTCTTCTTTCACGGAATCATTCCCGACGGCACGCCGATTTGCGAAGCACTGCACCGGGTCATCGATAGCAACGGCGTGCCTTGCCTCAACTGGGCTTTGGGAAAATGGCTATTCGCACGCGGGCGTCTCATCGAGGAATTGATTCGGGAACACGCCGCACATCTACTGCTCTGCGACTCCTCCATGCGCCCGATCGGCTGGCCCGAACCACGCGCTTTTGCCCTCGCCCGAAAACGGCATGTGCCCATCCTGAGCGGAACCGATCCGCTACCCGGCCCCTTTGATCAAGCACGCATCGGCTCGTATGCCGTCGCCCTAGAAGCACCCTTTGATCCAGCCCAGCCGGACGATTCTTTCCGCAAGGCCCTGTTTACCCCTTCGGAAAAAAGCCAGCGCATCGGGCGACGCTCCTCGATCCCCCTTGTGCTGAAACGGCAGCGAGCCTATCGACGCGCCGCCCGTCTCCTCGACGAACAGGCCTGATTCAATGCCAATGAACCTGCCTAGCAGCCCTGCTAGTAAAAAACAGCGGGTACGCCCGGGTTTTAAACACCTAAAGCCCGACAGATTGCTAGGTCAGAAACGGTGGCGCTTGTCTCCTATAGCGTTCATTTCGATATCTTTTTCATCCAGCGCCTGCGAGGAAATATTCAGCAGTATGCCCACCATGCCCATCGTCACCAGCAGGCTGGAGCCACCGAAGCTAATGAAGGGAAGCGGGAGTCCTTTGGTGGGCAGGCATCCGGTTACCACGCCGATATTGATGGCGGCCTGAATGGCGATCATGGTGGAAATGCCAAATGCCGTGAGCCTTCCGAACTCATCAGGTGCCCGCATGGCCACGCGCAATCCGCAAAAGAAAAAGGTGACAAAGAGCAGAACCACCGCGACCGAAACGGTCATGCCCAGCTCCTCGGCCATGATTGCGAAGATGAAATCCGTATGCGCCTCGGGCAGATAAAACCGCTTCTGAATGCTTTGACCGAGCCCGACACCGCTTCCGCCACCCACCACAAAGGCATACACGGCGTTGAGCAGTTGAAAGGCCTCTTCCTGAGCATATTTTTCCGGATTCAGAAAGGCGATGATACGGCGCATGCGCACCTCGTTGTACATGATGGCAAAGGCGAATGCCGAGGCACCGAGCAGTCCGGCCACCAGCAGATAAATGAACCGGGTTCCGGCTGTGAACATGATCAGCATGCCCACCACGGCAATCAACATGGTCGTTCCGTAGTCCGGCTCTCCAAAAATCAGCAGCAGAACCACGCCAAGCGCGCAAATCGGATAAAGCATCCCCTGCTTAAATTCTTTCACATGCCACCGAATACGGGCCAGCCACCAGGCCAGCAGAAGGATGACCGTGGGCTTGGCCAACTCCGAGGGCTGAAAATTCATCACCCCGAACCGTAACCAGCGACGACTGCCATTCACAATCACGCCTACATTCGGAATCAACGTCATGATCAGTAGAATCACGCAAAGTGCCGAAAGCGGCAACACCAGTTTGCGCCAGAGATGATAATCCACCCGCGACACCACCACGCACGCGACGCCTGACACCACCAGCCAAAGCACCTGCTTCTTCACATAGAAAAGAGGATCGCCGAAAACCGACTCCGCACGAATGCTACTGGTACTGGCCAGCATCACCACGCCCAGCGTAAGCAAAATCAGCACACTACCAAGCAGGACGCTGGCCGTTTTACGCATTCCCTACACCTAAACGTTTAAGAGACGGTTTCGTTCAGGGCGTATACGGAATCAGCAGTCGCTGTCCGGGCTTCAACTCGGCATCGCTCTGCAGATTGTTAGCCCGGCTGATCTCCTCGGCACTCATGCTGAAGAGCAGCGCCACCGATTCCGGCGT
>CAZBEO010000014.1:0-50474 GCA_964490935.1 uncultured Verrucomicrobiota bacterium | reverse complement strand
CACGGTCGTTGTCATCCACCGGGGTGTCGAAGGTGACCCAGAGTATATCCACGTCGGCCAGTTCGCTCAGGGAGCAGGTGAAGCGGAGAGTGCCGGAGGAAAGACCGGCCTGAATCATTTCAGGTAGTCCTGGTTCGGCGATGGGCGGTTTGCCGGATTGAAGACCGGCGATGAGCGGTTTATCGAGGTCCACCCCGATCACGCGGTGACCCTTTTCAGCCAGACAGGCAGCCGTCACGCAACCCAGATGCCACAATCCGTAGACGCCGACCTTCATGCCTTATTCTTTCTCCGTTTCGGCGTTAACCGCATTTTTTTCAATTTTTCTTGCGAGCAGATATTTCGGGCGCATGCGTACCTCTTCATAGATACGGCCCACATATTCACCCATGATGCCGAAGGCAATCAACTGCAAACCACCGAGGAACGTCACCAGTAGAATGATGGGCGCAATACCGGTGGCCATGCCCGTGCTGGAGAAAATCTTCTGGCCCACATAAATGACCCCCACGATCAGACTCAGAAGGGCCGTGATGAATCCCAACATGGTGGCCAGACTCAGCGGCTTCGATGAAAAGGCCACGACGCCATTCAACCCGATCCGCAGCGAGCCGGTGATCTGGCTGTATTTGGAGCGTCCGGCCTGGCGTTCATCGCGATCATAGAGCACGGAGGTCTGGTTGTAGCCGACATAGGCGACCATGCCGCGCAAAAAGCCGTGCGTTTCGCGCAGGGCCTTCAATTCATTCACCACCTTGCGATCCATGAGTCGGAAATCACCGGTGTTGCGCGGGATGGGCACTTCCGAGATGTGGTTGATGACCCAATAGCCCACCCAGGAGACCAAACGCTTGGGAAGAGTTTCTCCTTTGCGTGAGCGGCGTTGCGCATAGACGACATCGTTGCCGTCGCGCCACTTGGCCACCATGTCTTGAATGAGTTCGGGCGGATCCTGCAGGTCTACGTCGATGACGACCACGGCCCGGCCTTTGGCGTGATCGAGCCCGGCCATGGTAGCTGCGGGCTGACCCCAGCGGCGCGTCATGACTAGCAGCTTGATACGCGGGTCGCGATTCATCGCTTCGATGATAACCTCTTCGGTGCGGTCGCGTCCCGGGTCCATGGCGAAGACAATTTCATAGTCCGTGGTGATGGCGCTCAACACCTGTGCCATGCGTTCTAGGAAGGGTAAAATGGTTTGTTCTTCCTGATAGACCGGCACCACGATGGAGAGGAGCGGGGACGTGGGGTTGTCGGCGGCGGGCGTTTCGGTTGATTCATCCTTCATGATGTGGCTCACTTCCGTTCAAAGACCCAGGGATTCGACTCAAAAAATTCCAGCGTCCTGACCACGGCCTCGCGGATGGAGAGACGGGGCTTCCAGCCGGTCGAGCGGATGTTGGCGCAGTCCAGAAAGATGAAGGGACTGTCGCCGACCCAGCCGCGCTCACCGCCCGTATAATCAAGGCGTGGAGTGAGGCCCATGAACTCGCAGATGACGCGGATGGAATCGTTCACTTCGACATATTCATCCGTGCCGAGATTGTAGATGCTTATGCCCGGCTGATCGCGCAGACCTTTGAGAATGGCTTCCACGCAGTCCTGCACATAAAGGTAGGACTTGCGCTGTTTGCCATTGCCCAGGACGCGCAGGACCGTTGGGTCCTGTTTGAGTGCGCGGTAGAAATCGAAGACATGCCCGTGACTGTATCGCTCACCAAGAATGGATACGAAGCGATAGATAGTGCCCTGAAATCCATAGCCCTCGCAGTAGGCTTGAATAAGGCCTTCGCAGGCCAGTTTGGATGCGCCGTATAGGGAGGTTTGAACGGGGAAGGGGGCGTTTTCGGGTGTGGGGAAAACCGCTGCTTCGCCATAGATGGAACCGGTGGAGGAAAAGGCGATTCGGCGCACGCCGTGTTCGCGCATGGCCTCGAGGACGTTGAACGTGGCCAGGGTGTTCTGTTCCAGGTCCCTGCGTGGGTGGTTAAGGCCGAAACGTACATCGGCATTCGCGGCCAGATGAAAGACGGCGTCTACGCCTGCCATGGCATTGGACCAGTCATCCGGTTGCAGCAAATCCACCTCCCGCAAATCAAACGCAGGATGGGAGATGGCGGACTCGATAGGTTCCCGGAATCCGGTGGAAAAGTTATCCAGCGCGACCACGGAATGCCCCTCTTGGAGCAGGCGATCCGACAGGTTGCTTCCGATGAAACCGGCGGCACCGGTGACCAAACACTTCATTCCAACACTCCAGCCTTTTCGTTAAAGAAAAAAGAAACAGCGCACGCGGCTGTCTTGGAGCGTGAAGCTAAAGGAAGAGCCTCGACGATTCAAGCCTATTCGAATTTCTCTTCCTCGGCCTCGTCTTCGTATTCTTCATCGTCTTCGTTGTTTTCGCGGGTCCGGGGGAGGGTGCCGTGGTCGTTAAGATAGGCGATTACGGATTCGGGTAGTTTACCTTCGCCGGGCCAGTGCACTTTGGAGGAGCCACCGAATCCTTTGGAGAGATAAAAATCCACCGACATTTCGGGAAGAAGCATAAACGGGGGTTTGCGCCCGGTGCGATCCATGAACACAGCGATATCATCGGGCAGGGGGCCGATACCGTTGAACTGAATGTATCGTCCGCCGCTCACGGCGTAGAGTTTTTCGCCATCATAATACGAATCGATATCGCGAGCGTCTTTGGTTTTGGTCTTTGGGGTGGCGGGTTTCTTTGCTTTGGTCTTGGATTCAACCGCTTCGACAGCCTTGGCTTTGGGCGTTGACCGTTTCTTTGGCTGTGCCTTGGCCTTTGGCTTTGTTTTCAGAGCGGTTTTTTCTTTTGTCTTGTTCATGCCCACAATCTCCTCTGCTTTGCTTTCAGATAATATCAAAGGTTGATCTTTTTGTTTACAGTGTTTAATTCCAACTTTTACGGGGTGAAATGCAACCCTTAAAGTAGCGATGAGCGAAAAACCGTTACGCTGCGAGGTTCGACTTTGACGGTTTTGTGCCCGGCGCGCCAGGCGGGAGGACGTTCCTGCGTGGTTAGTGCCAGATTCCAGGAGCGGGATTCCAATTCGGGGAAGTGATAGGTCTGCACAGCCTTTTCGTCGGCATTGAAGATAATAAAAAGGTCTTCCTTTTCATGTTTTTCTGTTGGATGGAGCCGGCAGGCTATGCTGGTTCCGACGTCCCAGTCCACCGGCTTGTTTTCGGGTCCAAACCAGCGGACATCAGGTGTTTTGACGGTATCGAGCTTGTCGTTCAGGAATCGGGTTTTACGGAGGACCGGGTGGGTCTTTCGGAAGACGATGAGTTTGCGTACAAAGCTGAACAATTCCTTGTTTTTTTCCAAGAGAGACCAGTCCACCCAGGAAATTGGGTTGTCCTGGCAGTAGGCATTGTTGCTGCCGTTCTGGGTGCGTGCGAATTCATCGCCTGCAAGCAGCATGGGGACGCCCTGAGAAAGAAAGAGGGTGGTGAGCAGGTTTTTCATTTGTCTCAGGCGCAGGGCGCGAATGGTCGGATCAATGGTCGGGCCCTCCACACCGTAATTGAAACTGCGGTTGTGATTTTCGCCGTCGCGGTTGCTCTCCATGTTTTCAAGATTATTTTTGTGGTTATAGCTGACCAGGTCGTTCAGGGTGAATCCGTCGTGACAGGCGATGAAGTTGATGCTTTTCTGGGGGGTCTGGTTGTTTTTTGAATAGAGGTCGGGGCTTCCGATGAAGCGGGTGACCAGAGTGCGCAGATCGTGTTTGGTGCCGTTCCAAAATTCGCGAATATCGTCGCGGTAGCGTCCGTTCCATTCGGACCATCGGCGGTTCGGGAAGGAGCCGACCTGATAAAGCCCTGCCGCATCCCAGGCTTCGGCAATCAGTTTGGCACCGCGCAGCGCGGGGTCTTCGGCGATGGCCTCCACCACGGGCGGATTGGCCAAAGGCTCGCCGTTTTGGCCTCGGGAGAAAATGGAGGCCAGGTCGAAGCGGAAGCCGTCCACGTGCATCACCAGATGCCAGTAGCGGAGGCAGTCCAGAATGAAATTCCGCACCACGGGATGATTGCAATTCACGGTATTTCCGCAGCCGGTGTAGTTGCAGTTTTTTTTGCGGTCGGCTTCGGTCATGTAATAGATGGAATGATCAATGCCGCGCATGGACCAGACCGGGCCATTTTCATTGCCCTCGTCGGTATGATTGAACACCACGTCGAGAATGACCTCGATGCCGGCTTTGTGGCAGGCCTTGACGAGTTTTTTGAATTCGCGAATTTGTTCGCCGCAGATACCCGATGCGGCATAGCGGCCCATGGGCGCGAAAAAGGCACGTGTGCTGTATCCCCAGAAGTTTCGCAGTTTGCTCCGCGCTCCATTTTCGAGCAGGTATTCCATTTCGTTGAATTCGTGAATGGGCAGGAGTTCGAGCGAGGTAATGCCGAGTTTTTTCAGGTGGGGAATTTTCTCGATGAGTCCGGCGTAGGTTCCCGGGTTGGAGGTTTTGGCGGAGGAGTGGATGCTATAGCCGCGCACATGCGTTTCGTAGATGACGGCCTTATCGAGTGGGATTTCTGGAGCGACATCGCCCGCCCAATTGAAGGCCTGATTCACCACCACGCTTTTGGGGAAATGTGCACCATTGGGTTGGAGCTTGCCCGGAACCATGCCGTCGGCCCGACCCCAGACCGGTTCTCCGGCAATGGCCTGGGCATAAGGGTCCAGCAGCCATTGATCGGGATTGAAGAATGCGGCTTCGGGGAGGTCTAGGTCGGAGTCCATGCGGTAGAGGTAGCATTGTCCGGCCCGCGCCCCAGGCACAAAAAGGTGCCAGACATCGCCAACGCGGTGCTTTTCGGGATCGAGTTTGATTTCGCGCGAGGGTTTGGCGGCGTTTGGCTCGTTGAAGAGCATCAACCAGACCGAGGTAGCGTGACGACTGAAGATGGTGAACTGCGTGCCCTTCGATGTCGGATGAGCTCCGTAAGGGATGGGCAGTTCCAAATTACGTAATCCCGAAGTTGATCCTTTTTGCATTGTACCTCTGCTTGCTTTCCGGTCCATGGGTTAATACGGCGGTGCTATATAGTGCAAGTGGCCGAAGTTGTAAACAGGGGATCAGGAATTACGATGCGGGTGGGTGCTGTATTTCAACCGCTGGCCAAAGGTGCGCAGGACGCGGGAAAGGCCCCGATAGGTGGAGGTGCTTGCTGAGCGGGTGACGCGCATGGCGGCAGTTCCGGCGCGGGTGGCCGAGCGTGTTCCTGCGAAGGTGGGCTGGATCACAAGCGCATCCATCGTGTTAATGGTGTTGTCCACGGATACGGCAATGCCCTGAATCAGCGTGTTCCAAAAGCCGGGGTCTTCCTTTTCCTCGGTACCTGCTGCAAGGGAAATGCGTGTTCGGAGGTGCGGGAGTACGTCACGCGAAAAGATGTTGCGCACATCCGTAAAAAAGACCCGCGCCTGGCCGGCGATGGAAGTGACAGCCTTTTCGCGGCTCCAAGGACGGAACGAGGCGCATCGCAGGATGGCGGCATGGCCGGTGGCGGAGGTCAGCAGGCCGGCACCGAGTCCCTGGGAAATATCGTCCATGGCCCGTCCGATCAGTGGGACGTTGGCAAAGAGGCCCTCAATCAGGGTGCGGCCCATGTTGAGAATATTTACGGCCACCACGGTGCGGAGGGTGTCGCGCAGAATCAGGGCCTGTTCGGTTTTTTCGGGGCGCCCATCAAAGATGTCGGCAATACGCAGTACCATGACGGCATTGCGATAGAGGACAATGAGAATATCCATGCTGTGATAGGGGCTGAGCGCCACGCCCAGCATGATGTCGCGCACACTTCGGCGGACTTCGGCCTCCGCCGTCTCCTCCAGACGTGCGAGCAGGGGCATGATCGTTTCTCTCTCGGCTGTTTTTATTTCGCGGATGAGGTCTTCGCGCAGGGGGTGCGCGGAGAGTGCGTCCTCGATTCCGGTGATAGCCTGGCTGAGCGGGGCGGTTTCTTCCGGCGTCAGCAGGGGGTTGGCGGCCAGGCGGCGCATATAGCGAATGAGGTAGCGTGCGTAATCACGCAGTTGTTTGAAGGAGGCCTCGGGCAGGTGTTCGGGCATGGCGGGTGGTTTGAGGGCCTTGGGGATGCGAAACCAGCGCAACAAAACGTAATGAAAGGCGTAGAGCACGAACGCGATGACGAGGATTGCGAATCCCCAGCCCGCCCAGGGGTGGATGCGGTATAAAAAGGCAAAGCCGCGCAGGATTTCGAGTACGGCGATACCGGTTAGGAGAATACCCGCCAGCAGGGTAATTCGGCAGGCCATGGTCCAGATGCTTTTGATCATACGGTGTTGCTCCTTTCGGGTATTCGACCGATGGGCGTCCGGTAGGACCTTCCCAAGCCCCCTCTGCTTAACACACCCGCTCAGCGGAATTCCACCGAAAAAACTTTCAATCCATCTATACACAGGTTGACTTGCCGACGGTTCTCCCGTAGATTCTTCGCCTATGAAGTTTTCACGTATACGATATGGTTTTATCTGTTGTTTGCTGGTTGTTTTCACCGCTGTCACGATGACGGGATGTGGGCGAGGTGCCGCCAGCCTGGACAAGCAGGAGGAAAATGATCCCGCCCTCCGTCGTGCCCGCGTACGTAAGAAGGCGCAGGATATTGACGGTGCCATTGATCTGTATAACAAGGCACTGGACCGCAAGCCGCAACTAGCCCGGGCGCATTTGGAGGTTGGGCTTCTTTATGACAGCTATAAAGAGGATTACAATCGCGCCATCTATCACTATCAGCGTTATTTGGAGTTGCGTCCCGACAGCGAAAAAGAGCAATTGATTCAGGATTTGATTCGTCGGGCGAGGCTATCCTATGCGGTTTCGCTGCCGGATACGCCACCCGGTGCGATTGAGGAAATCGCGGAGCTACGCAAGGAGAATGCCTCTTTGAAAGCGAGATTATCCGAGGTGGTGAAGGGCCAGAGCGGTATGTCGACCGTGTCCGATGTGGAGGTTGTGCCCCGTGCAGCAACCGTTGAGCCGACCCGACAGGAGGTCTCGTCGGCCCCGAAACCCGCCCCCGCACAGCCGCCGGTCCGGACCTATCGCGTACAGAAGGGTGACACCCTCAGCAGTATTTCCGGCAAGATGTACAACGATTCCAATGCCTGGCGTAAAATTTATGACGCCAACAGAAAGTCAATGAAGTCACCATCCAGCCTCACGGTTGGCCAGACGTTGATCATACCCCAGTAAGAATTAGGAGGAAGTCCGATGCCAAGCACAGATTTTTTCGACGACGATTTGATACAGAAGCGCGAAGGAGCCAAACGAATCCGAATGGGCGCGGGTGACGAGTTTCAACCGTCCGGGATTCCTGCCGCACCGTCCGATACGCTGCCCTCACGGAATGTGGGAGATTTGAATTTGACCCGCATGGCACGGCATCGCGAGGAGGTTGAAGATTCCGTTGCGAAAACCACGGAGGAACTCGAGCGCCTTCGTCAGCGGCAGGAGTCCTTGGAACGCGAGCGGCGGGACCTCCAGGAACTGCGCACGCGGCAGGATGATTTCGAGTCCGGGCGCCGGGGAATTATTGATCGGCTCGGCCAGACGGTTCTGACGCTGGAGCGGGATGAAATCCGTGCGGCACAGGTGACGGACCTGCTGGGCACCACGCGTCAACGCTTTAAAACCATGTTGGCCGAACTGGAAAATATGGACCCGGAATCCTGGGAGGAGAACAAAATACGGGATGAACTGGGGAAAGCGTTGGCGATTATCGAGGATGCGCGTCTCGAATACAAAAAATCTATGTCCAAAATTGAGACGATTCGGGAGAGAAACATTGCGGCGGATCAGAATGAGCCGGTCCTTTTTGAGGAGCCGGTGATGCGTGCCGCCGATCAGCAGAGGTCTTGGGGATATTGGTTGAAGGTGGGGTTTGCCGTCAGCCTTCCGCTTCTTGGGATGGTGATCGCCATTGCCATTGCGGCCTTTGTGTTGCTGGCACGTGGCGTCATTTGATCGGTGGGGTGAGTTCATGGTACTGCCGTTGCTGAAAAGAGACCGCAATCCGTTGGATCAGAAGCTGAAAAGCATTGATACTCAGTCGAATCTGATTGAGAACAGCATTAAGCGGCTGGAGCGGAATATGCGACGAAACGCCCGCCTGGCTGGGGAGGCACCCGCGCCGCCTGAGCCGAAGCGGAACGCATCCACCGCACCAACCAGACGTCCAAACGTTTCCGCTCGAGAGCATACGGCGGAAAAACTTGGAAAATATCTGGTAACCGGCAGCTTTCAGACGGTAGGTTCGCGGGCCGTGCCGGATCGGGTGCGCCGAAACCGACGCATTTTTTTCATCGTGCTGGGCGTCACGCTGCTGATCATATTGTTCTGGTTTTTGATAGGGTGAGCGAAGTTTTTCCATCCGGTTCCGCCTGTTTTTAATGCTTGCGTTTTTATGTGAAATGGCCATCTTACTCGGCTTTCTTAACTGCAACCATACGAGGTTAATGGATGAATGTTCCCTTTGTGGATATTGTTCGGAATCTCGCGCCTTTCCGCGAGCAATTGAATCAGGCCGCCTGTGAAGTGATTGAGGGTGCCCATTTTATCGGGGGGCCGGACGTCAAGTCGTTTGAGCGGGAGATGGCCGATTGGATAGGGGCGGATGAGGTCTGTGCGGTGGGCTGCGCCACCAGTGGTCTTTTTTGTGCGCTGCGGGGACTGGGCATCGGGCCGGGTGATGAAGTCATCACCACGGCACATACCGCCATTCCGACCTCGGAGGCCATTACGTTGACCGGAGCGCAGGTGGTGTTTTGCGATATCGAATCCGAACCGGGCTGCTACAACATCGACGCGGATGCCATCGAATCGAAAATCACCCCTCGAACGAAGGCCATTATTCCGGTTCATCTGTACGGTCATCCATTTAAGTTGGACCAGATTCTGGAACTCGCCCGGAAACACAACCTGTACGTAGTGGAAGACTGTGCGCAGGCCCAGGGAGCGAAGTATCGCGACCAGTATGTGGGAACCTATGGTGATGTGGCCGTTTTCAGCTTCTTTCCTTCAAAAAATCTAGGTGGTTTTGGCGACGGCGGCGCGGTGATGGCTAAAAATCCCGCTGTGCTGAAACAGATTCGCATGGTGGCCAATCACGGACGTACCAAAAAATACCAGCACGAAATCGAGGGCGTCAACAGCCGGCTGGATACCATACAGGCGGCCATGCTGCGCGTGATCCTGCCGACGCTAGATGCCTGGAACGAGGCGCGTCATGCAGCGGCGGAGCGATACAAAAAACAATTGGCCGGTATCCCGGGGCTCATCCTGCCCGCCGAGGCGGAAGGGTGCTTTCACATCTATCATGTCTTTGTGGTGGTCACGGAGGAACGTGATCGTTTTGCTGAATTTCTGCATGAGCAGGGCGTGGAAACCGGGGTACATTATCCGCATGCTTTGAACTTGCAGCCAGCCTACGCGCATCTTCACCAGGGACGGGGTACCTTCCCGCGTGCGGAGTATGCCTGCGAGCATATGCTTTCGCTGCCGATGTTCCCGTCCATCACCGAGGCGGAAATTGATTATGTGTGCGAGCAGGTTCGCCGGTTTTTTGAATAGGTTGAAACGGAAGGAATGAGGCTGATGCAATTGGAGAAGGATCAGGATGGGCTGGACATCTCTGTGGTGGTTCCGGTGTTCAATGAAGAAGATAATGTGGCGACCCTTCTTCGCGAAATCGAAGCAGCCGTGAAGCCGCTTGGGAAATCCTATGAAGTGATTTATGTGGATGACCGTAGTACCGACCGGAGTCTCGAAGTCCTTCGTAAACTCAAGCAGGAAAATCCTCCGGTGCGCGTATTGAGGCACGGCATCAATTCAGGCGAAAGTGCGGCCAGTCTGACGGGTATGGCTCATGCCCGGGGAGAGGTCATCATTACGATGGATGCGGATTTACAGAACGACCCGGCGGATATCCCCGAATTGCTTCGGAATCTTTCGGACGGTGTAGCGGCGGTATGCGGGGTGCGGCGCAAGCGCGAAGATGATTTCGTGAAGCGCATCTCGTCGAAAATCGCGAACCGCTTTCGTAACGCGGTCACGGGCGACCGCATTGCCGATGCGGGCTGCACCTACCGGGCCATCCGGCGCGCGGCCCTTCGGGACATTCCTGTTTTTAACGGGCTGCACCGCTTCCTGCCCACGATTCTGCGTATTCAGGGCTTTCAGGTGACGGAGATGCTCGTTAATCATCGCCCGCGTACGGCGGGGGTCTCCAAATATGGCGTGGGCAACAGGGCTTGGCGCGGGGTGGTGGATTGTTTTGCCATCCGTTGGTTTAGGAAACGCAGCGTTTCCGCACTGCGCTACGATGGTGAAGAATAGGGCCATGCCACAGGATGTGATTAGTGAAGCCGTAGCCGCAGAGGAGTCCCGGCAGGTGGAAGAGGCGGCGGGTGCGCCGCTGATCAAGCAGGTGATCAAGGCCACGGCGGTGATTCTCTTTGTGCTGGGCGGAATCTATCTGATTTATCTTTCGCCACTTCGGACGTATCTGCACGAGGTGGGGAAGGTGCAGGATACTCTGCAGCGCACCGGTATCTGGGCACCGGTTCTATTTGTGCTGGTTTCTGCGGTGCTGATCTGCTTCGGCCTGCCACGGCTGATTGTTTGTCCCATTGCCGGGGCGGTCTTTGGCTTTGCGTGGGGGCTGCTGCTCTCGCAACTGGGTACGCTGCTCGGTTCGTATGCCACGTTTGTTTTTGTTAGGTGGGGCGGGCGGGCATTTGTGATGCGCCGCTGGCCGCTGCTCCTGGGGTTGACCGGCGTCTTCGAGCGCAAGGGGTTTGTTTCCGTCTTTTTGGCCCGGCAACTGCCGGTGGGCGGCGTCTTTGTCAATATGGTGCTGGCCCTGACGCCGGTACGGCACGGGGCCTTTCTCCTGGGGACGTTGGCGGGTATCTTGCCGGAGGCGATTCCGGCCACGTTGCTGGGCGCGGGAGCCATTGAAATGATGGGGAATCAAGGCATTTGGAAAAGCGTGCTGGGCCTTGCCGTTTTAATTACGGTATGGATTGTATTTGCACAAGTGGCGCGAAAATCTAAAATGGCCTCACTTGTTTTGAAGCGGGCAAAGATTCTTCTCGGAAAGAAAGGCGATCAATCGGATGAAGAAAAATGAATTAAACGTGGCAACCATCGGTTGCGGAAGAATCTCGGAGAAGCATCTGGCCTCCTATCAGGCGGAAGACGTGTGCGGGCACTTGGTGGCGGTGTGTGATATGGATGCGGGAAAGGCGGCTGAAAAGGGCGAAAAATATGGGGTTCCGTGGTATACGGACTATCATGAAATGATCAAGGCCCAGCCCGAAATCGAGGTGCTGGACGTCATGACGCCCTCCGGTATGCACGCCAAGCATGTGCTCGATCTGGCACCCTACGGGAAACATATTATCACGGAAAAACCAATGGCCCTGCGCGTGGAAGATTGCGATGCCATGATCAAGGCCTGCGAAAAACACGGGTGCCGTCTGTTTGTGGTGAAGCAGAACCGCTACAACCGGGCCGTGGTGGCCGCACGAAATGCACTCGATGAAAACCGCTTCGGGCGCATGGTGATGGGTACGATTCGCGTCCGGTGGCGTCGGGATCAGGCCTATTATAATCAGGCGGCCTGGCGTGGAACCTGGGAACTGGACGGCGGGGTCATGTCGCAGCAGGCGACCCATCATCTGGACCTGCTTCAATGGTTCATGGGGCCGATAGAAAGTTTGCAATGCCAGACCGCGACTCGTCTGATGGATATTGAAGTGGAAGATACCGCCGTGGCTATCCTCAAGTTCAAATCCGGCGCGCTGGGTGCCTTCGAAGCCACCGTGGCGACCCGTCCCGAAGACCTGGAAGGCTCCATGAGTTTGCTTGGTGAAAACGGAAGCGTCATCATCGGTGGGCCGGCCGTGAACCGCGTGGATTATTGGAAGTTCACCGAACCGCGTGAAGAAGACCTCGAAATACAACGGATGTTTTCGCAGGAGGTAAGCAATGTGTATGGGCACGGGCATCTGCCCTATCTGCGCGAAGCGATGAGTGCCCTGCTCGAAAATCGTCCTGGCCCGGTGGAAGGAGCCAGTGGGTTGACCAATATTAATATTCTGACGGCGCTTTATGAATCCGCCGCACGGGGAGGGGAACCGGTTACGCTGGAGACTCCGGTAACCAAGGCCCGCATCGGGAAAAAAACAGTGCCGGGCAGTGCTCGACAGGAGTGATCTATGTGGATTTCAACATCGCAGTTGGAAGAGGGCATGGTGGTGGATCGCGATGTGAAGGTGAACGAAATCATGCTCGTGAAGCAGGACACCCCGCTCACGGGAGCGCACCTACGCTCGCTTAAACGATGGAATGTCACCCGCATCAGCATTGTCGCCCCGCCGTATGCCACGCATTTGAAAGACCTCGAGGTGAAGACTGAGGATGAAAAGCGTTTTTCGGATCAGCTTTATCTGAAGGCGAAAACCCGGCTCGACCTCTTGTATAAAAACATGGAGAGTGATCCGCAGATGAAGATGATCAAGACCTGTGTGCTGAATCACCTGGAGGAGCGTTTCCGTGGCGAATAACAAAGACATTCTGCGGATGAACATCGAGCGGGTGGTCAAGAACCTCAACGCCATTCCCGTTCCGCGCCACGTGTACGAGGCCATCAAACAGGTGGGTACGCACAGCGGGTCCATCCTGGATATTTCACGAATCATTGAATCGGATGCCCTGCTGACAATTCGTGTGCTGCGTTCCATCAATTCGGCGGCATACGGATTGCCCCGCAAAATTGCCAACATTCATGAAGCGGTGGCCCTGATGGGGTTTCGTCAGTTGTGCGAATTGTGCTCGGAGGTCAGTGTCTATACCCCACAGCAGGAAGAAGAAGTTCGCTACGGGTATAATCGGATGGCGCTCTGGTATCATTCGCTGGGAACGGCTGTGGCCGCCAAGCTGATCAATGAGCAGATCACCGGACGCTCCGATCCGACCATGTATATCGCCGGCCTGTTGAGCAACATTGGGCGCGTGGTACTCGACACCTTTTTCCCCGAACAGTTTCAGGCCGCACTCAAACTGGCTTTTGATGAAGAACTTTCCCTGCGCCATGCAGAACGCCGAATATTCGGTGTTTCCAGTGAAACCATCGCCTACTGGGCCGCCTGCGGCTGGGAGCTTTCCGAACCGCTCTCGGATATGCTCAACGACCACTATGGAAAAGGTTCAGCCGGAAATTCGTGGGTGATTGATCTGGCGGGCCTACTCGCCGAGTCGCTCGGCATGGGGGCGAGCGGGTCCCGTTTTTATGCGCCTCTCAAACCCGGCATTCTCCGAAAAAACGGAATCACCAAGCACACCACCGAAGGCTTCGTGGAAATGTTGGACGATGCCTATCACGATTTGCGTTCCATCTATGGAAACAACGAGCAAAACAACCCGGAAAAGCAGGTGAACCATGATTAATAGAGTGCTGATTATTGATGATGAAGAAGTCTGGGGATCGCTCACCAAGCGCATGTTAGCCATCGAGATGCCTGGATGCGAGGTGCAAACCGCCAGCAATGGAACAGAAGGACTGGCTATGGCTAGGACCTTTATGCCTGACGTGATTGTTTTAGATGTGATGCTGCCCGGTGAAAACGGATGGGAAATTGCCGCCGCACTCAAAAAAGACGAGGTCACCGCTCCGATTCCAATCATTATCGCCTCGGGTGCCGGATCGCCTTTTTCCAACGAACAACACGTGGAGCATGACTTGGTAGTCGACTACATCCGCAAGCCGTTCGACGTGGATTTGCTCCTGAATACCATCCGTAAAGCGCTGAATCAGTGAACCAATACCGCCTGACCCTATCCTACGATGGAACGGATTATTCGGGCTGGCAGGCCCAGGCGGGAGAAAACACGGTCCAACAAAAAGTGGAAGAGGCGTTGGCTGTGCTTTTCCGCGAACCGAGCCGTCTGCACGCCAGTGGGCGTACCGATCGCGGTGTGCATGCACGTGCCCAAGAAGCCCATTTTTCCACCGAAGAGCCCTTTTCGCGCCCGCACAAGTTGGGTCGCGCTCTGAATGCGTTGCTTCCCGACACGATTCGCATTCAACGTGCGGTCCCGGTGGATGAAGCGTTTCATGCGCGTTTTTCGGCAATCGGAAAGGAGTACCGTTATTTCATTTGGAATGGTGAAGTCATGCCGCCCTTTCTGAGAAAGTACCGACTGCATGCACGCCGAAAACTGAATGTCGAAGCCATGCGCGCCGCAGCGGTGCATCTGCAGGGAACACATGATTTTGCAGCGTTCTCGGCCAATCCGAAACGGGAAGTATCCAGTACCGTGCGTTCGCTGACCGAATTGACTGTGAGTAAAAAGGGAAACGAGATTCAGCTTCGAGCCGTCGCCAACGGATTCCTTTACAAAATGGTGCGCAGTTTGGCCGGGGGACTCGTGCGGGTTGGCCGCGGTGAACTCGAACCCGCCGACCTCACCCGGATACTCGAATCCAAAGAACGGACAGCCTGCATTCCCACAGCGCTTCCGCAGGGCCTCTTTTTGTGGAAGGTGATGTATTGATCGTATGCAAAGAGTCTCGTCATTTTACCTCTTTCTGAAAAAATACCGTGTGGAATGCTTCCTGTTTCTTCTCGCTGCGGTACTGCGTGCCTACGGGGTTTGGGTCGGACGATTCGACCCCACGTCGGATCAGGGCATTGTCGGCCTGATGGTGAAGCATATTTACGAGGGGCGTCACTTTCCGCTGTTCTTCTATGGACAGGCCTACATGGGAAGCGGCGAAGCATATGTCAGCGCCTTTTTTGTGCCTTTGCTCGGATGTAACATGTCAGCCGTGCGCGCCGGCGTGGCGTTGCTTTCTTTTTTGCTTCTTCCGGTGATCTATGGATGGACCCGTGAGTGGGGCGGGCGGCGGGCGGCATGTTGGGCGCTGGCTTTTTCCGTCGCAGGTTCTTCCCTATATTTTCATTATATGGCGGGCAATGGATATGCCCTGACGCTGCTGCTTGGAACCCTCTCCCTCTGGATCGCTGCGCACCTCCTCAAAAAAGAGGTACGTCATGAGAAAGCGAGAATGCTTCATTATGCCCTGCTGGGGTTGGCCTGCGGCATCGGCTGGTGGAGTAATTATCTGACCGTGGTCTACACAGGGGCCATTGCCATCTTCTTCGCTCTGGTTCTTCGACGAAGATTGCTGACCCGAGGCCCAATTACGGCATTGGTGTGCTGTGTGGCCGGTGCGGCACCGTGGATTTATGTTACGTTGACTGAAACCACGGCTACCGGATTGGTTTCCAACATTACTTTTTCCCAGGTCCTTCAAAGCGCGAGGATTTATCTGGGGTTCTGTCTGGATATGTTTGACCTGAGAGGTGGACGCGGACTCCACGCGGCGTTTCGTATCGCTGCTTTTCTCGTGTTGCTCATCACCTA
This sequence comes from uncultured Verrucomicrobiota bacterium, assembly GCA_964490935.1. GTDB lineage: Bacteria > Verrucomicrobiota > Kiritimatiellia > RZYC01 > RZYC01 > JAQVYB01. The sequence goes on along the minus strand of CAZBEO010000014.1, from coordinate 34,995 downwards.
TTTTGTGGTCATCGCTCAGCGAGTCAAATCACGGGGCGCCTATTGGCTGTGCGGATTGATTCTGCCCGTCGTGGTGGTTCTGCTGAATGCCGGGCTGTCCCTCATTTCCGGTCGCTTCGCGCATGTTCCCGCGCCGCGCTATTTGCTACCGCTCTTTCCGATCTGGGCCTTTTGCGCAGGCATCTCCACCAGTTGGCTTCAGGAAAAAACACATCGGGTGGTCGGCGCAGTTCCCGCCTTGGTTCTTTTGGTTGCAGGTAGTCTCTTTCTTCTTCCCGAGCGCACGGAGACGCCTCCGAATGAATCAACCGACTGGCGTATCGCCGTCACCGACATCCCGGAGTTGGTCGAATTCACCCACGCTCAGGGCATTGACGTGCTCCTGGGCAGCTATTTTTGCGATTGGCTTAATTTTGCAAGCGGAGAGCAACTGACGGTCTGCACCTATCCGGATTGGTGCCGCTACATCCCGTATCGCGCCCAGGCGAACAATGCCACCAATCCGGCCGTCCTCTATAACTTCATGGAGTTCGAGGCCTTTCTAAACCGCACACAAAGCAGTGCTGAACGAACGGTGGTGAAACACACACACCTGACCTATCACATCCAGCCACCCACCGACGCGCTGGACTATCTCTCCGCTGACAAAGTGGCTTCCGTGCGCCTGAATGAGCGCACGATCCATGAACTGAATGACGGCAATCTGGATACGCCGGTTTCTTATGATCTCCTCCGATGGGAGGAGCCGGAGCCCACGCCGGGTCGGCTGGTTATCGAACTCAAAACGCCGCAGATGCTCTGCGGCGCGGTGTTGCTCGGACCCTCCGGGAGCCTGGCCGGACCCTTTCTTCAGAGCATTCACCTGGTGCTGACAAATGGAGTGCGCCGTCCGGTTTTATCGGAGCCTCTGGAAGGGGAGTGGTTCTGGTCGGGCGGGCGGCTCTATGCCGGAGGAGTGTTGAACTACACCGAGTTTCGTTTTCCGGAGTGCGCAGTCGAGCGCATTGAAATGGTGATGACCTGCGTGGGGGATCAGCAACCTCTGTGTTCCGAATTTCTCCTGCTGAAACCGCGCCCCGCCGATTTAGAGCCTATTCTGCCCTTTGATTCCCTCTCCGTCTTTCTGGAAAACGAGGTGCGCGGAAAAGTATATGCGCCCCGCAGTATCACAGAAAAACTGCATGACGAGCGACCGCTGATTCAAACCATTTTGCCTGCGGATTGCTACGAACAACCGCTCGGCAACGTGCCTTCGCCCGCGCCGTATGAAACGGTTTCTCTGAAAGCAGGAGATGCCCTGCTGGTCTGGAACCGCGATGCGACACGAACAAAGCACTTGCTGAACCGACTCGAAATTAACCCGCAGATGAAAAAGACTGGCGGCCTGATCGCCTACTACGGCTTTTCAGGCGATGATGAAAAGAAGGCGCGGTCCGCTTTTCTTTTCTGGACGGAACAAGGCCCCTTTCTCGGGGATGCCCGCCGCATTCGCATGTCGGATACGCGTCAGGAAAAGACCCCCGCTGCGATTTCGACGCACGCTCTTCCAAGCAACGCTATTCCGGCACACGTTCGTTATCCGCGCGTCGGCACGCTGGTTGGCTATTCCGCAGCACCGCAGTCGGCCAATCCCGGCGAAACGGTAACCATCACCTATTACTGGCAGTGTCCCACCACCATTCATCCGAACCGCTATGCCGTCTTTGTGCGCATCATGAACGGTGCCTACACCTTCAACGGGGATCATGTGTACATGGCTGGCATTCCGCCGTACGCCCTGACCAATCAACGGCCTGATGAGGTGTTTGCTGTTCCAGTATCTTTCCGTATCCCGGACGGCGCGCCTCCGGGGAACTACACCTTGTCTGCCGGGGTATACCACCTCCGATCAGGCGACCGGCTGACCCCGTCCACCGAGCTTCCCGTTTCCAGACGTTGCGTTTCTCTCGGCCCCGTTCTGATCGTACCGTAAATCAGAAAAAAAACTGCCAGCAGCCGATAGGCTCCACTCTGCGTTCGATCTGCTCAATCACTTTTCTGAGCCGTATAATTTGTCCAGAAGCTTCGTTTGCGACCATGCGCTTGAACGAGGCTCTCCTTGAATGTTTCATGAGTATCAAAGCTTTTCCAATCAGGTATAGGCGGTGAGAGAAGGTCCAACTTCTTCAGATAGCGGATGCCATGCGGATATGCCTTGGTGTGGCCACGATTCAGAATCGAAAGCAGCAGGCTGCGATACAATAGGTTGGCGAGAAGAGGTCGGTTTTCTGATTCCATTGCCTTAGCCAAAGAGAGCAGGCATTCGTAATGGTCTCCATTCATCTGGCCGGCGCGTTCAAGAAGATACTTTTCAGCTTCATTGATCTTTCCGATTGCAATCAGGAATTCAGCATCCGATTCTCTCATGGTTGTGTCTGCCAAAATCAGGGCCACTTCATCAGCAATGATCTCGTCACGCTTGTTGTGGCCGATAACATCCAACAGGGCCTGAAGAGTGTCGGAAGAATGATGGTTTCTAAATAATCGGAGCCGAAGGTCAGTCAATTTTCCGGTGTTGCCCTGCTTTTGGTAAACTTCTAGCAGTAGCTGATCCCGTTCGTATGCTTGAAAGGCTTCGCCTTCAGGAACTTTCTGTAGCCATAAATAAGCCGTTTCAACGTCACCACTTTCCAGATAGACACGGGCAATGTCGACAAGAGCCGCTGGCGTCAGCTTTCCCCATGAAGCGATGCGTGTGGTCTCAAAAAGTTTGGCATCCTTGATCTGGCGAGCCAGCGATTCGATCAGCATCAGATGGTGGCGCCGTCCGTATTCATCTTTTTCATTATCGGCCTCTTGTTGAAGTTCGGTTACCATCGCACGGATAACCTTTACAGGCAGATATTCGCCTGCACAATCAACGAGTGTGTCGCGTACACCATAATTGTTTTTTTCGTTCAGCTTAAGAACGAGGTCTGCAATGGTTTCTTTATCGGCGCAGCGGGAGGCATATTCCACAAAAAGCTTTTTGGCGTCATACGTGAATACCATCCCAATACTTCCCGACGAATCGTCGCACATCTCGAAAATTTCTTTGTCGGCTTCATAGAAAGCTACAACAAGTTGAACTCCCGTAAGCGGGTCGTTCACACCGGCTTTCAAGTCCTGCAGCAACATTTCAAGTTCCCTGGAAAAGCTGGAAGAGCCTTTCCAGTCTATAAAGCGGTTCGAGCGTTTCAAGCTGGATAGTTTTCTTTTGAACCGCCGAACATTCTCCGTCGGAGTGGCAGTCATCCGTTCAATCAGATCATTGGCTTCCTCTGAATGGACAGCGATGCCCAGCAGAGCCTTCGCAAGAGCTTCCGCCCCCAAGTCCACCAGTTTCTTCTTGCGAGAATCATTCATTTGTATGCCTTTCAACCTAGACCGCGCAGAGCTTCTTCAAATCCCATTATTTCGCCTCTCAATATTCGGGCCATGACTCAACCTCGCTTGATATTCCTTCATCTGCCAAAGCCTGCTCAAATTCAGGGTTTAATTTTGCGCCTTTTCTAGCAAGTCGATTTGATTCCAGTTGTGCGATCTTCTCCTCGACCGCCTGCTGAATTATACGACTGCGACTGGGGAAGCGATGTTGACGAACAAGTCGATCAATCGTTGCCAGCATATTCCGATCCAATGTAATGGCCACTTTTGCAGCACTCATCATCAACTCCATGATCTGGTAGTACGATCAGTCATGCTAAAGGCGAGTGCAAGTACATTGTGCTCGAATCTAGGCAAGCCGGATTCTTCGCAACTCAATTGATGTTGCTTGATTGCCGAAATCGCTGAACTGTGTTACATACGCGAAACCGAAAGGACGGGAGAGTAGGGAACCCATCTCAGGACAACACGATGCAACGAAATGATTTTAATCGGTTTAATGGTGGAATGACACCGGTGGTTAAAGCGCTCCTGATTGCGAACATCGCCGTTTTTTTCCTGGAACTACTGCTGCCGGACTGGTTTGTCGGGCTTTTCGGGCTTACGGCGTCAGGCATCCGGCATGGATTCGTCTGGCAGTTTTTCACCTACATGTTTTTGCACTCGACCTCTCATCTATTTCACATTGTTTTCAATCTGCTGGTGCTGTTTATGATTGGTCCGGAGACGGAGCGCGGGATCGGGTCGCGGCATTTTTTATCGGTCTACCTGCTGAGCGGCATGGTGGGCGGATTGATGTGGGTGCTTATGGGCTATACGAGCCCGTGCATCGGCGCATCGGGGGCGATCTACGGGATGCTGGGTGCCTTTGCTGCGCTCTGGCCGCGTCGTGAAATCACGCTGCTGATTTTCTTCGTATTGCCGGTAACGCTGCGTGCTTGGGTGTTGGTGTGCGGTCTGGCGGTGATGGAGTTTGTCTCTTCGCTGATGAGTTCGGCACAGCCGGGCGGCACGGGCACCGTGGCCCATCTGGTGCATCTGTTTGGTTTGGCAGCGGGCGTTTTCTATACGTACTTTCTGGTACATCGCGGTACGCTTCCTTTCTTTGGGAAGCGCCGTCCGAGGCTTCGAGTGCTGGATGGCGGCTTCCGGGGTCAGGGAACGGGGAAAACAGAGGAGTTTTTCAGGATTGATCCCGCGCAGGTGGATCAGTTGCTCGACAAGATCGCTCAGCATGGAATGCACAGTCTGACCGCTCGGGAACGGGCCATGCTCGAGGCTGCAAGCAAACGAAAATAACGCAAGGCGCAGAATATTGACGTGCGTGACTTCTCTGCTATACTGCGTTGCGTCTTCAGGCACAACCAGTTCACAACTCAAACATCGGCATCAATCTCAAAAAAAAACAGGAATTTGATCAATGAAAATAGGATTATTGACGACCCTCGCCTGCCTCGTGCTGCTCTCCTTTTCCACGGCGTGTTTCCGTAAGAATGTTCAAACATTGGAGGTGCAGGTTCCCACCATGAATACGGAGACGTGCGCGGCCTTGATCAAGAATGCCTTTTTCACGCCGGAGGGTGCCGTGGAAGGGGTCGTGCAGGTAGAAACAGACGTGGCATCTAAAATGGTGTACGTGACCTATGACAGCCGTAAAATCGCCATTAAAAACATTGAATACACCATTACGCATTTGGGTTTTGAGGCCAATGGCCAGATGCCCCGTCCAGACGAAAAGGATCGCCTGCCGGAAGAATGTCGCTGACGGAATCCGTTCTCTTTGACTTTGGAGACGTTTCTTTACTATCAATCAACGCTCTTGATAAGGATTTAACCCATGAGTGAACCTAGCAAAGCCGTATTGGAATTTGAGATTCCCGAACTCAAGCTGTTTAAACGTGGAAAGGTGCGGGAGGTATATGATTTGGGTGATCGTCTGTTGCTGGCGGCTTCGGATCGCCTATCCGCCTTTGATTGTGTGCTCCCCACAGGCATACCGAACAAGGGTATGGTGCTGAATCAGCTTGCCGCCTGGTGGTTCGAACATACAAAAAAGATCATTCCCAATCAGGTGATTTCTACGAACCCCGATGAGCTTCCAGATGGCGTGGCGGAGAAGTATCCCGAGCTGAAGGGACGCTCGATGCTGGTGAAAAAAACGGAGGCCCTCCCGGTGGAATGCGTGGTGCGGGGCTATTTGATTGGATCGGGGTGGGCCGAGTATCAGCAAAAAGGCTCTGTATGCGGCATGCCCCTGCGCTCCGGCTATCGGATGGCCGATCAGCTCGATGAGCCGATGTTCACGCCCTCAAGCAAGGCGGAGTCCGGGCACGATGAAAATATCACCTTCGAGGATACCGTGGAGCAGGTTGGCGAATCCGTCGCCGTTCAACTGCGCGATGCCAGCCTCGCGCTCTATGCCTTTGCCGCAAAACATGCCCTGGAAAAAGGAATCATTATTGCCGACACCAAATTCGAGTTCGGCCTGCTGGATGGCCAATTGATCCTGATTGATGAGGCACTGACGCCGGACAGTTCACGCTTCTGGCCGAAGGATTCCTACCGGCCCGGCACATCGCCTTTCTCGTTCGACAAACAGTACGTGCGTGATTATCTCCTGACACTAGATTGGGATAAAACGCCTCCGGCACCCCCGCTTCCGCAGGACGTGATTGCGAAAACGCGCGAAAAATACATTCAGGCCTATGAGTGGATCACCGGAGAGAAACTGCGGTATGGCATCACGGATTAATGGCAGGTCGGTTTTCGGCGAGGGACCGCTTGGAGTGCGATGCTTGCTTTAGTGAACCAGTTTCTGGATTATCTGACCCTCGAAAGAGGATTAAGTAAGAACACGCGGCAGGCCTATGCCTTTGATCTCAAGCAATTCGCCGCCTTTCTCGATAAACAGGGCATCCAATCGCTCAACGCGCTAACCCGGAAGGATATTCAGGCCTTTCTAATGGCGGAAAAGAAGCGCGGTCTGGCGGGAACCTCCATGGCACGTGCACTGGTTGCTATTAAGGTCTTCTTTCGTTATTTGTTGCAGGAAGGTCTGCTGAACCTGGATGTGACGGAGACCATGGAATCTCCAACACTCTGGAAATCTCTGCCAACCTCCCTCACCATGAAAGAAACGGAGCGCCTGTTGGAAACGCCGGATACCTCCAAACCGCTCGGAATTCGTGATCGCGCTCTGCTCGAAACCTTCTACGGAACTGGAATGCGCGTTTCTGAATTGGCGGCACTGACGCTGGACGACCTTCATTTTGATTCGGGCTACATCCGTTGCATGGGCAAGGGCCGAAAGGAACGCGTCATACCCATCGGCAAGACCGCGCAGCGGGCAATCACCGAATATCTGGAGCGTATCCGGCCTATTCATTTGAAAGAAGCAACCTGCCGCCAGATATTTTTAACGCGCAGCGGAAAGCCGTTCAGTCGAAGTGGCCTGCTGAAGCTCGTAAAGACCTATTCCCATAAAGCGGGTCTGGCAAAGAATGTGCATCCGCATACCCTGCGTCATACTTTTGCCACGCATTTGCTGTCCAACGAGGCACCGCTACGAGTCATTCAGGAAATGCTCGGTCATGCCGACATCGGAACCACGCAGATTTATACCCATGTTGATTCCACTCGGCTCAAAAATATTCACCATAAATATCATCCCAGATCATGAAAAAAACGTGCAGCTCGTTGGAAGAGTCGCTTGGATATGTGTTTCAGAATCAGGCTTTACTGGCTACCGCCCTGATACACCGTTCCTATCGATATGAAAATGAAGGAACTCCCGGCGATAATCAGCGCTTGGAATTTCTGGGTGATGCCGTGCTGGGGCTCGTTGTCGCCGAATATCTCTTTGATCGTTTTGATGCCGTCCAGGAAGGTACCCTGACGCAGTTGCGCAGTGCCCTGATCAACACGATCACACTGAGTGCCGTTGCCGCAAGAATGGACCTGGGCCGTTTTTTGCTGCTCGGGCACGGCGAGCAGAAGAGTGGGGGAGCAGAGCGTATTTCCAACTTGGCGGATGGCCTAGAGTCGGTGATCGGTGCGATGTATCTGGATGGCGGAATACCGCCGGTTCTACAGTTTTTTGAGCGGTATTTTCTGGATGAACTTCAGCGAGTACTCGAAGCGCCGGAAGCGGAAAATCCAAAGGGCGCACTACAGGAATATGCCCAGAAACACGGGCAACTCATGCCGGAGTATGTGTTGGTTGACGAAAGCGGGCCGCCTCACTGCCGACAATTCGAATACGAGCTGCATCTGGGGGATCAGGTGTTGGGGCGAGGTACCGCAAGCAGCAAGCAGCAGGCGCAGACGCTGGCGGCCATGGAAGCGCTGGAGCAACTTTTACAAAAAAAAGGTTTGGGTTTTATTTGTGGCCAATAACGGGCGTTGTTCTTGCGTAGCCGTCTGCTCGCCGAGCGGACGGAGGTCATGGATCACCGCACAGAGAGCCCGTGGCGCTCGGAGAGCACCACGCTACCAACACGTCCATCTCCATCCTTGGATGGCGTATGGCTTATACGCCTTTCAGCTTAGTCAGGTTAGGCGCGTTGCGACTACTTTGCGTCCGCTTTTTCCGCGTCCCTTATTTTCTGAAGGAGCATCTCCGTCATTTCCGGGTCGTTTTTCAGGTTGTCGCGTGCGGCATCGCGTCCCTGACCAAGCTGTTTGCCGTCCAGCGACAGCCAAGAGCCTCTTTTTTCAATGAGATTGCGGTCCACGGCGGCGTCCACGATGGAGCCGAACCAGGAAATGCCTTCGGCATACATGATGTCGAATTCTGCCTCGCGGAAAGGTGCCGCCACCTTGTTTTTGACCACTTTTACGCGGGTTCGGTTTCCCATGGCGCGCCCGGTGGTGTCCTTCATCGTTGCAATTCGTCGGACATCCAAGCGCACGGAGGCGTAGAATTTCAGGGCGCGTCCACCCGGGGTAGTTTCGGGGCTTCCGAACATGACGCCGATTTTCTCGCGAATTTGATTGGTGAAAATGCAGCAGGTTTTAGAGCGGTTAATGCTGGAGGTTAGCTTGCGCAGGGCCTGGGACATTAGCCGGGCCTGCAAGCCGACATGCGAATCGCCCATTTCGCCGTTCAGCTCGGCCTTCGGGGCCAATGCGGCCACGGAGTCGATCACGACCACATCCAGAGAATTACTTTTCACCAGTTGTTCGGCAATATTCAGCGCTTCTTCACCCGAGTCCGGCTGCGAAACCAGCAATTGATCCAGATTCACGCCTATTTGGCGGGAGTATTTTGGGTCCAGGGCGTGTTCCGTATCGATAAAGGCGCACATGCCTCCGTTTTTCTGTGCATTGGCGATAATGTGTAGGACGAGCGTAGTTTTGCCGGAGGATTCCGGTCCGAAAATTTCCACCACGCGGCCCCGAGGTACGCCTCCTATCCCCAGCGCTAAATCGAGGGTCAGGGCACCTGTGGATATGCAGTCGACAAATTTATCGGCAGATTCCGCGCCCAGCCGCATGATGGCCCCATCACCGTATTCTTTTTGTATCTGGGCAAGCACGGCGCTCAGTGCGGCAGGAAATTCTTTTTCGCCCTCTTTGGTAAGCGTTTTCGGTGTTGCTTTTGCGGCCATGATCTTTGCTCCTTCCAATGAAAATAGTGAAATAAAGTGGAAAGGACTTTTGTAGCCCAGCGGCAGGGGAATGTCAATTCGGGGCTGGATGAATCACCGGTGTGTTCTCTGAGGGAAATTTCGGCTCCCGGGACGCTCGCCCTCCAGAACATGAAAAGCCATTCTCTTCCACGCGGCCCATTGCGCACATCGCGTAGTTTTCGCACAACAGCGTACCCGCTGTTGTTGCCTAGCAGGATGTACACATCCTGCTAGATGGAGATGATGTTGTTTTGTTTACAATAGTCCGTCAGATCGTCGAAGCAGTCTACTAACATACTGAGGAAGTTCATGACTTCTCCCGGGTTGGGGCGTCCGATCTGGCAGAGTTCTTCGAGTTGTTTGGCGCTGAAGGCCAGCGGCATGGCCCGGAGGTTTCCGGCGGCACCGGCAATTTTGTGCGCCTCTTTCATGATGTAGGCGGCGTCGAGGTCCTGGCAGGCCTTTTTCATTTCAGGCAGGAGCTGACGTACATCATTGACGAAATGTTGCAGCGCCTCCACCACGAGGTCTTCACGATTGGCAAATTCATGTATGGCGAGGGGATAATCAATGGGAAGCGTGGCGTCGACCGTTCGGCGGGGAGCGCTGGGATCAGACGATTTTATGCGGATACTCGGGGCGATTTCGTTGATGGTCAGCCAGTGATTGATTTGCTGCAGAAAAGAAGCGCGGTGAATGGGTTTGATAATGATGTCGTTCATGCCAGCTTCTAGGCACTGCTGGCGAACATGGTCGCCAGCATGAGCGCTGAGCGCGAGAATGGGAACCTTGGCATTTTGGCTGGGGGTGGAGCGGATAAGACGGGTGGCTTCATAGCCGTCGAGGATCGGCATGGAAATATCCATGAGGATCAGATCGAAATTCTCCAGCTCGCAAATATTCACGGCCTCGCGCCCGGTATCGGCGATACGGCAGGTATAGCCGGCGTTTTGCAAATGAATCCGAACAACACTTTGATTGGAGGGATAATCGTCTGCGATCAGGATATGGGCTGGCTTATGTGCAGGATAGGCATTGATCGAGACATGAACGGGGGCGAGGACGGCCAGTTTTTCAGGGGCCACTTGTTCGGGGATGGGCAGGCGAACATCGAACCAAAACATGGAACCTGTGCCTTCGGTGCTTTCCACCTGAAGATGTCCGCCCATCAGCTCGACCAGACCGTAGGCAATGGTGGTGCCGAGCCCTGAGCCGCCGTATTTTCGGGCGGTGCTTCGGTCGGCCTGACTGAACTGTTTAAAAACGGCCTGCAGCCGATCGGCTGGAATGCCCACGCCGGTGTCGGTAACGGAGAAGCGGAAGGTTGCCGGATTGGTGCCATCCGGCAAATAACGTACCTGAAGGGTGACGCTTCCAGTATCCGTGAATTTGATGGCGTTGGTGAGCAGATTCAGGAGCACTTGGCGAAGGCGAAGCGGATCGCCGGTCACAAAATGCGGGACCTCGGCATAGTGGAAATCGAGGTCCAGACCTTTCTGAAGGGCATAATGGCGCAGTGATTTGAGCAGCGAGATAAACATCTGATGGAGATCGAATATCTGAAATTCGAGTTCAATTTTCCCGGACTCAATGCGGGCGTGATCCAGCAGTTGATTGATGATGGCGAGGAGGTGTTCGGTCTCATTCAGAATGGTCTGACTTTGTTGATGAATGAAATCAATGGATTTGGAGTAGAGGATGATTTCCGCGAATCCGATAATGGCGTTAAGGGGGGTGCGGACTTCATGGGAGATATGGGCTAGAAAACGGGATTTGTATTCACTGGCCCGTTTCAGATCGCTGGCGCGTTGTTCCAGGCGTGCGCGTGCGGATTCCAGTTTTTGGGTTCGCTCGATAACCAGATGTTCCAGGTGCTGCCTATGCCGGTCGAGTTCCCGTTCCGCTTTCCTTCTTTTGATGCCGTTGCGCAGAAGAAAGAAAAGAAGTGAAAGAAGAATAAGGAACGAGCAAAAGACAGTCCAAACGAGTTCGGGATACTGATTACAAATGGAAGCGGGCGTATTGATAAGCATACTGCCGGAGGGAAGATTGGCCGGGCTGAGGTTAAACGCGTCGAGTTCTAGGGCGTCGAAAATCAGGCGGTAGGTGCCGGGGGCGGGCGGAGGAAGCGTGTCGAGCGGTTCGCCCTGAAGAATCCGTATGGCCAATTGGGCGGCACCTTCGCCTTGAGTTACCGGCGAATTCATCGCACCGCCAATACCGCCCCCCCAGAAATGCGTTTCACTGGTATTGAACAGGGGAACCGGACAGTGCTCCCGCACCATTTTTCCGGTTTCCGCTGCATCATAAAAACGTCCGTCGGCATCCACCAGGAAGACATCGAGAAGCACGGCGGTATCTTCGCCCAGATACGTTAATTGGCTGAGCAACTCGGAAGCGGGAAGGTTATCGGCATAGTGAAAGGTCAGGCGGTCGGCATAATCGGGCTCGATCGTTCTAAATGCCTGATCGCTGGCCCGCCCGGTTTCAGTGTAGTCATTGATGATGAAGATGTTTTTTATCCAGGGGCACAGGCTGAGCGCGGCATCCAAGATTTCACGTGCCCAAGTGATCTCGATGACCCCAAAAACATCGGGATGATCCTCGATCATTTCGGGTTGGTATCCGTTGATTCCGCAAAAAACAATTGGTGTACCCGGTGCGATGGCTTCGCGATACTTAAGAGCAAACTCCAGCGCGGCATTGTCGCAGGCGATCAGGACAGAGATCGGTATGCGGGCATACTTCAACTGCAGAAAATCACGCAATGCGTTAAGCAGACGGGTATCCGGCTGGCGTTTGGTGTCCAGGTATTCCACATAAACCGGCAGCTTTTTGTCGTAAGCAGCAACAGCGTTTCGAATGGTTTCGCATTCGACATCCGACCACGAGTAGCCGTTGTGATAGGAGTTGAGAATCAGGAGGGCCGGGACATTGGTGGCTTGTGCGGCGGTCAGGTGAGGGGAAAAAAGGCCGACCACGAAAATAAAGAGGATCAGCAGTCGGTTATTTGCAAGGCTCAGAGTCATGAGCAAATGCTAGCGGGATGACGTGGAAACGGCAATCAAACAATGAAGGCAATGAGAACCATGTCCAAATTCGGATAAAAAAATGGCGACCCCAACGGGACTCGAACCCGTGTTGCCAGGATGAAAACCTGGAGTCCTAGGCCGCTAGACGATGGGGTCGTCAAAAAAGTCGCGGCAAACTAACACAAGGAGACCCAATAGCAATAGAATATTTCAGAAAAAAATCAGTATTCCGGCTTATTGCTGTTCTGGATAAAGAATACGGTTGATCGCTTCTGCGGTCTGGAGGGATGAGGGCGGTGGCGGGGGAAGCGGCTCAAAAAGAGTATGAGGCAAATCGCGAGCACCAACAGAGCCAGAATCCAGAGCAGGATGTCGATCATGTTTAAATCCGTGGGGGAGGAGGTGGGGGAGATTGTGAGCGAGGTGATGATGGAAACCGTCAGGAGGGTGGATATCGCCACGGCCAAATAATGAAAGAGGTCGTTCAATATTTCCATTCGTTGGGCAGGCCGTGCCACGGTCTGTTCCCGGACCACGCTCTTGATCGGAAGCAAAAAAAGCAGCAGAAAAAAGAGGATGTTTCTGAACCAGGAAAAGGGAACACCTAAATGATACAACACGGCCCAGAGAAGAATGGCAAAGAGCGTGAAGAATGTTTTCTGCATGAGAAACAAAAAGAGAGGAAACCAACGGTTGGAGCGAGCGGTGAGCCATTGTCCCCAGCGAGAAGCTGGTGTGACGCGGTGCAGAAAAAAAGCGCCTGCGAGCACTAAAATCATGCCCAGGGTTACTCCGAAGACGGTCCAAGGTAGAATTCGTTCCGCTGGCGTGGTGGAAAGCAGAATGAGTAGAGAAAAGCCGGAGGCGATGCCGCCCAGACTGCAACTATGCAGCATGTGAGGCACAATGGTTTTACTCGATGTCTGATAGCGCTCGAATAGCATAATCAACTCTGTTGATGGGCGGCGGTGGTTTTTTTTCTAAAATACCTCATTGTCCGCTGCGTGTCTTCATACACTTTTCAGGCCAGGAAACAAGGCTCGATGCCGGTTACGGCGGATATATGTGAGCTATTTCATTGATTTGAAGATAATTGCGACTACAATTCCGCTCTGAAATCACGAGTTTCGTGCAGGTGCACTGGTCCCGTTTGTGCTGGTTTCAGCGCGGAATGCCGGATGTGTGTTGCGGGCAACGAGGCAGGGCGAATCCCGAATGAAAACCGGGCAAGAGGTGCTGTACTTATGGAATCGGATCAGTCGAATCACAAAAACGACGTATTGCTGGAGTTGAATTTTGTGCCGACGTGGGCACGCCGCCCACCGGGGGTGAATCCGTATTTACAGGGCGGGACCGCTCAGGCATCGGGTGGCCAGGGAGGACGTGATTTTTCGCCGCGCCATGCACCGCGTCGCTCAGAGCGGCCCAGTGGTGGGCGAAGGGAGCAGCGGCCCCGTCGTGAAGGACCGGCCTCGCGTGCGCCTCAGGAAAGACGTGATTTTACGGCATCGGCTCCGAGTCGACCGAGCCGTCCGCCCCGGGAGGCTCGTCCAGAGGCGGACCTGCCTGCGGACATTTATTTTATTCCGGAGAAAAAGCGCCTGGGTGCGGTGGTTCGGTTGATTCGAGATACGGGTCGGGCCTATCCGCTCATGGATTTGGCCGGCTTGTTTCTGGCCAATCCAGAAAATTATCTGATCAAGATGGAGTTTCGAAAAGAAAGCTCCGGTGAGCCCAAAAACCGATTCTATCAGTGTTCATTGTGCAAGGCGGTCTATCTGGATACGGACCGCTTGCAGAATCATCTGCTTCAGGACCACGAAGACGAGCTTTTTGACACAGAGGAAGTAGAGCTTGAGGCACCCAACGGACATTTCGTATGTGTTGGACGATGTGGCCAGAGCGGTGTTCTGGTTGGCCCGCCTAATCATCATGAGTTCGAGGAGACGGTGCGGGCGCTGCATCGGGCACGGTTTTCGCATATGCCTTATGAAGACTATCGTGCCCGGATCGAAATGGTTCATGATGCCGAATTGATTGAACAGTGGAAAGCGTCGGTGCGCAAGCAGAAGCGCTATCGGCTCAAGGGAGAAGATGGCGAGATCAAGCTGACCCGCACGCAGGCACAGCAACAGTTTATTCAGTCAAAAGCCGACGGCTATTTTTCAGGAACCACGCGAGTGATGATTCCGGCGGGTTCGGCACGCACCGTTGGCGATCAGGCCGTGACGCAAACCATGCGCCGGGCTTGGAATCGTGAGAGCAAACACCCGTTTACGCTGGCGATTGCTTTGCGCCCGGCTTTTAAGCACATGGGCCTGCATCTATTCAAGGTAGGTGAGGGGATGACGTTTGTCACCTCGGTGAAGCCCCATCCGGTGAGCACGGCGCACATGATCGATTCGATCCGCGAGGTGATTGAATATCTTCAGGCGCATCCGGGTTGTATGCGGCAGCAACTGGTCGAAGGTCTATGTGGAGAGGCACAATCAAACCCGGAACACGTCGCGAATGTGCTTAATCCGCTTCGCTGGTTGGCGGAGCGTGGGCATGTGATTGAATTTTTTAACGGAACGCTTTCTGTTCCTTCGTCGGGTTCCAAGGCTTAGCAGGCTGACGGGCTTTGGCCCGCCATCCTGCTGGTTAACAACAGTGTATACGCTGTTGTTTGTCATGATGATCTGAAGTAGATCGGAACCATCGTCGTTGAGCTTCGAGGTCGTGCATAATATTATTTGAAGATCGCCACACTGTCGGCATCCCGTAGGCGGATACGACATGAACAAATTTGTGAATTGAAATGGCAGAGTCTAAAAACAAACGGAAAGGTATCGCTCAAGCTGAAACGATCGTTGAACGGCATGAAGCGAAATATTTGATACCTTATTCGCTGGTGAAAGAGATTCGAGCGTTCATCAAGCCATTTTGCGATCCTGATTTCAACGGCAAGGGCGACCCGCCCGAATATGTGATCAACACACTCCAGTTGGACGGTCCCTCGATGCCGCTCCATTACGCGAAAGAACGCGAGGCTCTGGCACGCTTCAAACTGCGCGTGCGCACGTACGGCATGGAAGTGGGAAAGGCACCCGTTTTCCTGGAAATCAAACGGAAATACGGCGCGGTGGTGGTGAAATCAAGAACCTCGATTCCTTTTGAGGCGTGGAATAGGGAGTTGATGGAAAACAGGACGATTAAGATCAAGTTCCGCTCGGAGCGTGAGGCACATGCCTTCATTGAATTTCGACGGCTGGCCCATGAAATCGGTGCGCGTCCGGTGGTGATCATCCGCTATATACGCGAGTCCTATTTCGGCAGGAACGATCATTACGCGCGCATCACGTTCGACCGTGCGCTGGAGTATCAACCAACACAGAACTGGAATTCATGGGGACGCGGGGGGCGCTGGTATTCGATGGACGCCGCCTGGCAGCAAAATAAGAGCTATAACTTCTCCGCGTGCGTTCTTGAAATAAAGACCTTGGCAGATGCACCGCAGTGGATGATGGATCTCGTTCAGCGTTTTAACTTGACGCGTATGGGGAATTGCAAATACTCCACTGCCATATGGCAAGAGGCCTTGTTTCGTGGAACCCCGGAAATACCGGATTATGCCTATGAACTGTTCTTAACCTAGAGAGCGTGTGTATATGGAAGATTTCCTGACAGTATTTGGTCCTGCGCAATCTCAATTATTGGGATTTGAGCAGATAATCATCTCCTTCCTGTTCAGCTTCATTCTTTCGTCGGTACTGGCGACGGTTTACCGGTGGACGTTTCAGGGGTTTTCCTACTCACGCTCCTTTATCCATACGATGGTGCTCGGCTCGCTGGTGGTTTGCATGTTGATTTTGGCCATCGGCAATAACCTGGCACGTGGACTTGGGATTCTCGGTACCTTGGCGATTATCCGCTTCCGCACACCCATCCGCGATCCGCGCGATATTATTTTTCTTTTTGCCTGCCTCGGGCTCGGCATTGCCTGCGGTGCGCAGACCTATATCGTGGCCATTACAGGTACAGTATTTCTCAGCCTGACGGCGATTCTTCTGCACTGGTCTCCGTTTGCCTCGCGCCGCTCGTATGACGGGCTGGTTCGTTTTCTGGTGGAGCCCGAGACGGAGTTTCAGGTGGCGCTGGATGAGGTGCTTCGGGCCTGCTGTTCCGCCTATTATTTGATTGCCGTGCGCGAGGGCGTGCAGGGGGATAAACTGGAATACTCCTATCAGGTCAGGCTTCGGGACCCATCCTATCAGGATGATTTGCTCGATGGTATACACAGCCTCGAAATGCTGACTGACGTCAACCTGCTTATGCAGCGTACCACGGTGGAGCTCTAACAGGATGTCGGGCTTTGGATGCTGATCTATCCGATAGATGCCGGGAATGATGACGTTTTCAAAGATCAGATATCAGATTTCAGCTATCAGGTTTAACGCAGGCAAACATCTGTTAGCAATACCCTGCGTTGAGGAAGCAATAGAAGATCACGGACTGGAAGTCCATGCTATCTTGTTCGGCATCTCCTCCACTTGATCCTGCCAGGGATACAACAGCGTACCCGCTGTTATTGTCTAGCAGGATGGCGGGCCAATGCCCGGCAGCCTGCTAGACGTTGAACCGAATTTCCAAAATATCACCATCTTGGACCACGTATTCCTTGCCATTAAGCACGTAGAGCTTGGCCTCGGTGGCGGCGCGCTCCGAACCGGCTTCGAGGAGTGCCTCATACCGTATGGTCGATGCGCGAATAAATCCACGTTCGAGATCGGAATGAATTTTCCCGGCGGCTTCCGGTGCGCGGGCTCCGTGCCGAACGGACCAGGCGCGCACTTCATCGGGTCCGACCGTGAAGAAGCTGATCAGGCCCATGGCCTCGTAAACGGCCCGTGAGAGACGGTGTGCGGCCGGTTCGGTTAGGCCCAGGTCATCCATGAAGGCCTGGCGCTCTTCCGACGGAAGGTCGCGGATTTCAGATTCAATGGCGGCGCTGAGATAGACGCTGGCCGCCCCGTTTCCTCGGTGCTTTTCGGCCAGTGGCGCGAGCCGTTGTTCCGCTTCCGTGAGATTTTCGCCCACATTAAACACGGTCACAAGTGGTTTCATGGAGAGGAATTGAAGACTAGCAACGATCTTGTCTTCCTCCGGTGTCAATTCGAGGGTGCTGAGTGGTTTTTCGTTTTCCAACTGTTCGCCAAAGCGCTTTAGGAGTTCCTTTTCCTTTGCCACTTCGGAAGCAGGCTTGTGGCGTGACTCCTTCTCCATGCGTGTGAGACGGGTTTCCACCAAAGCCAAGTCCGCCAGCAGTAGTTCTACTTCCACAAGAGAAACATCGCGTGCAGCATCGACCTCGCCGAGTGCATGGAACACCTGCGGTGAAGGAAAGTCGCGTACCACATGGATCAGTCCATCCATGTTGCGCAGGGGGGCGATCCAGGCGGCGTTGCGCGTGGCGTCGGGCTGCACATCCGGCGGCAGAGCTATTTCGATCTCGGCATATTTGGTTCGTTTTGGATTATACAGGGCCGAGAGACGATCCACCCGCGGATCGCGGACGGAGGCCATGGCATAAGAAAGACCATCGCGCGAAGGCGCTTTTTGCGCAGAAACGCCCGTGAGCAGTTCAAAAATAGTTTTTTTCCCGGTTTGGGGTAATCCGATAATGCCTAAATTCATGACTGATTTCCGATTCCTAGTTTGTATTAATGAAAGGTTCGGAATAAAATCCTGATTCAAACCTATTGTACAGCAAAAAACAAAAGGCGGGGGTTCTGGATGAGGAGAAGAGTGGTTTTTCCATGTGGTTGCTGGTTCCTTTGCGCGTTGATTTGTCTGACGGAGAATGCGGCGGTGCGAGCCGCTTTGCCGGGGAGCGAGCCTGAGAAGTCTGATATTCTGGATCGCATTGAGGCGTATCATGACCGTACCGAAGCCATCATTTCCGAGAAGGCCGATTGGCTGGATGAGCAGTTGAACGACACCATGGATTCGGTTGCTCCGCCTCGGCAACCAACCACCGCGACGGTCTCGGATGACATGGATGACTTTTTTGGTTCGCCAAGCGTTTTCACCCGAATGAATACCACGCGCGTTCAGGTGAGCCCGTCCATCCAGTGGAAGCAGGGGGAGTGCTTTGAGCCCAATGTTTCTTTTGGGGCGAACCTCGAACTCCCGTTGGCAGAGGAACGGTTTCACATTTTTTTTGATAACATCGATGGCGACATGATGGGGCCGTCCGGACGCAGCACGCCGTCGGACAAAAAAAACTCGGAGAACACCTTTGGTATACTCTTTAAATTGTATAATTCGGACTGGCTGGAAACGCATTTGACGTTCGGCACCCGCAAGGTGGTATATCCCTACTCCCGCTATACCATCACCGCGCGCTGGGAAAATGGGCCCTGGATGTTTGAACCCTCTCAGGAATTTATGATTCGCTCCGACGATGGCATGGAGGAGACCACAGGTTTCGTCGCCAACCGAAAACTGAATGAAGGACGCCTGCTTCGTTCTCAGTCAAGCGGCGTCTGGGGCAAGAATTCCAACGGCTACGAAATCAATCAATCGGTCTCGTATTACTCTATGAAAGACATTGGCCTGGATGAGGCCGGGTTCTCCGCTTCCTTCTCCGTGGATGCGCATATCAGTGGTTCCAGTACCATGGATAATTACACGCTGAACACCACGCTCCGAAAAAAAATACACTGGGATTGGTGCTTTCTCGAAATTCAACCGCAGGTGGAGTTTCCCCGCGAGCGCGATTATGAAGCCACTTTTTCCATTGAAATTTGTATGGACATTATATTCCAGGAGCGGGGACCCGTTATCGGAAAACAATGAGGATTAATTCACCACAAGGATCGCAAGGAACTCAAAGAAAGAGGGGAAGGCATCCTTCTGAATAAGGAATGATCTGGGGAAAATAAAAGGACGTTGGGGACAACGTCCCTCCCGAATGAGGCCGGGTTCAACAAAATAATAGGCCAAGAATACAACAGTGTAGTCGCTGTTGTTGACTAGCAGGATGGCGGGCCAAAGCCCGCTGGCCTGCTAGGGTGGGAGGATGCCTTCGGCCACGAGTTGGGCGTCCATTTCCTCGGTGAGGGGAATGGGTAGGGGCGGAAGACCTTGCCGGATGACTTCCATCTGATATTCCTGGAGATGCTTTTCCAGGGCATCGCCGGTGAGGGCGGGTTCCTGACTGGCCTGCTGTTGAATGGCTTCCTGTCGGCGTTGACGGGCCTCCTCGCGGGCCTTGCGTCGTGCGGCATAGCCGGTGCGTCCTCGCTCAATGTGGCTGCGTGCTTCCTCCTGTGTGATGGGCTGAACGGTGCCGGTTTGGAAGCTGAGCACCGCGAGTTCATCACCTTTTTTCAGCACGGCGCTTTCTTCGTCGTAATTGGCGGAAACGAGTTCGACGCCTTCCTCTATATCGCCGATTTTTAGATAGAAGCTGTTTTGTGTCTGCATGTTGATGATGCCGACCTGGATGGTTCCATCGTCGTCTTCGATGAGGGCGCAGAGTTTGAGTTGGCGCGCAAAGGATTCACTGGGCGAGAGGATACGCGGGGTAGGGGTGGGTTCGGGGGCTGGGGGCGGGGGATTGCCAAAGGGCTTACGATCGAGAATGACTTGATAATGATCAAAGGTCAATTCGGCGGACACGGAGAGGGTAATCAGCATGGCGCAGAAAAAAGAAGTTGCGATAGTTAACAGCCTGTTCATAAGATGGAAGAAATAAAACAAAGCTTGGACGCTAAGGCAATAACAGAAATGGCGGATTATGGAAGAGCAACCACAGGCGCAGATAACCAGTTTGCAGAACCCACGGGTGAAAGAGGTCGGGCGATTGCGTACGCGGCGCTATCGGGATGAGGCGAATATGCTCCTGATTGAGGGCTACCGGGAACTGCTGCGTGCGCTCGAGAACCAATGGAATCCGCATACGCTCTTTTACTGTCGGGAACTATTTTTGGGGGGGAATGAGGAGGCTTTGATTCGGCGGTGTACAACGGCGGGATGCGAGGTGTTTTCGTGCAGTGAGGCGGTTTTCCGGAAGCTGGCGTACCGGGACCGGCCGGACGGATTGCTGGCGCTGGCACCTCAGATGCGTCGCACACTGGCGGATTTGCCGTTGGGGGAAATGCCGTTTCTGCTGGTGGCGGAATCCATCGAGAAGCCTGGGAATCTGGGCACGATGCTTCGGTCGGCGGATGCGGCGGGAGTGGATGCGGTGATCGTATGCGACCCCTGCACGGACATCAACAATCCGAACGTGGTGCGCGCAAGCATTGGCACGCTGTTTTCCGTGCCGGTGGCGGCAGCACCCACGACGGAGGTCATCGCCTGGCTGAAAGAAAAAGGCATACAAACGCTGGCGGCCACGCCGCATACCGACCGGGATTATGACTCAGTGGATTTGGCTATACCCCTGGCCATCGTGGTGGGGTCCGAGCAGTACGGACTGCACAGCCAGTGGATGAATGAGGCCGACGTGCAAGTGCGCATTCCAATGATGGGCCAGGCCGATTCGCTCAACGTGGCGGCGGCGGCCACCATTCTGCTTTATGAAACCCTGAGGCAACGGCGAAAACAGCTCGCGGGGACATAGAGAGGTTCTCACACAAAGCAAATAAACCTTTTAATCGAGAGCGTCGGATATTATAGATGACGGTATTGAAAGCCGCCAACGGAAGTCCGTGAAAATCGGACGCGGTTGCGCCGCTGTAACCGGATGCGAAGGCTCATAAACCACTGTCCACCTCAAAATCGGATGGGAAGGGAGCCAACGGGAATGCCGGAAGCCAGAAGACGTGCGGTTTTTTCATGCGAAGCAAGGGTTTGCTTCGCGTCTCACGCATAATGAGAAAATGAAAGGGTCCGGTTCATGAAGAGTTCTACCACTGCGTCGTTCCGACGCGTCTGCACACTTGTTGTTATCCTGTTGTTAATTTCATTGGTTCGCACGCATGCGGAAACGAACCGGTATCCGGCAGTGGAGGCCGCACTGCCGGAGGTAATTGTGCATGCCTTGCGCTATCCGGCCAGGGAAGCGCCGCCGCCTGCGAACGTAGAGGTGCTGGATCGAGAGCGGCTGGATCAGTTGGCGGGCGATTGGGCGACGGTGCTGAATAGTTTTCGCGGGCTGCACATGCGTTCGCTGACGGGCTCTCCAATTCAGATGGAGCCGTCGCTGCGCGGGTTTGGTGAAAATGCGCAGGGGCGCATTTTGCTGCTCTATAACGGTGTACGATTGAATCGACCCGACATGGCCGCGTTCGATTGGCTTTCGATTCCGCTGGATGAGGTGTCGGCCATTGAACTGGACCGGGGCGGAGCCTCCGCCATGTATGGCAATTACGCAGTGGCCGGTGTGCTCCAGGTTCGCACCGAACCGGCGGAGGCACCCTATGCTCGCTTGGAGGTCGGTAGTGATGGTTTTTTCAGCGGTGCCGCAGGTGCCGGGCTGCATGAAAAAGCGCACCGCGCTTCCGTACGCATTCAGGAGGATGAGGGCGACGGCTATCGCGACAGCAGTGATTATCATGCGTCCACGCTTTCCGGCGATTATCTGTATGAATCCAATGCCCTGCGCGTGGCGGCGAATGCCCTGGCTCAAAACTTATTTTATCAACTGCCGGGTGCCTTGACGAAGACGGAGATGGACGCCGACCGCCGTGCCGCAGAGAATGAGAATGACTCTATTAACAACCGACAATACCGCGGAAGCGTTTCGGGATCGGCCACCAGTGCGGTGCAGTCGATTCTGCTCGATGCGGGACTGACTCGGCGCCTGATTGATTCGACCATGAGCAGCTTTTCTTCGTACAGCTCCGTGGACCTCGATGGTGCCTCGCTTTCGCCTCGGTGGCGCTGGCACGCCGATGAGCGCTGGGATGTTCTGCTGGGCGCCGATGTGTATTACGATCAACTCAATCAGACGCGTTATCCCACGGCGGAGTTTGCGGGCCGGGAGGGCGATGCCGAGGTTACGCGGCTAACGTATGCCGGATATGCATCCGGCGGCGTTCGTTTGCCTATGGACCTGCGGCTGGACCTGGCCGCACGCCTGGAACAGGCTGAAACAGAAGTAAAGAGCCGCGCGGGCGGAGAGATGACCACGGATGACCGCGAGACGCAAAACGGGCAGGCTTGGTCCGCGACGCTGAGCCGTGCGTGGCCGCTGGCCCGCCTGTATGCGGGTGCCCACCGAATTTACCGCTATCCGTTCATTGATGAAATGGCCAGCTACTATGGCTGGGGTGACACGCTCTATAAAGATATTGACCCGGAGCTCGGAATCAATCTGGATGCAGGCGCAAGCCTGATGCTGCCGATGCAGGTGGAACTCTCGCTGGAATGCTATCAATTGGATATGAAGGACGAGATTGCCTATAATCCCATTACGTACCGCAATGAAAATATGGATGAAACGCGGCGGCGCGGAATTGGGCTGGGTGCCCAACGGAGTACAGGGGTGTTCCAGTGGCATACCTCCGCCGACTGGGTGGATGCCTCTTTCACCGGTGGCCCATACGACGGAAACAAAGTGCCGCTGGTGTCGGAATATTTGCTCAAGGCCGGATTTTCCTGGCAGGTGCTGGATCAGGTTTCAACCGGTTTGGAAGGCCGCTGGATTGGTGCCAGAAAAGTCGGTGGCGATTACGACAACACGCAGGAAAACCTAGAAGCGTATACAACGGTGGACTGGATGATCCGTTGGGAGCCGCTGGAAACCGTGGCGATCTTTGGGGCCGTGTGCAATCTCTTCAACGAGGAGTATGCCTCATCGGCCTATCTGGGCTATCCCGAGGTGGGTTATTATCCTGCCGCCGGAACCACCTGGAAGATAGGTGCGAAAATTTCCTTTTAAGTCAGGCGTATTGTGTCTTCAGCAGGTTGGCGACGGATTCGTCGAAGAGTTCGCGCCGGGCGAGTCGGTCGAAGGCGGCCATGAGGTCGGGGATGCGGATGCGTCGTTTGTGTTCGTCGCGGTAGTCCTGCACGATGGTGCCCCGGTGCATCATGATGATGCGGTCGGCCATGTCTACGGCCTGTTGCATGGAATGGGTGACCATGAGGGTGGTGAGTTTTTCGCGTTGGACAATGGACTGCGTGAGTGCGGCGACTTTGGCGGCGCTTTTGGGGTCGAGTGCGGCGGTGTGTTCATCAAGGAGAAGGAGGTCGGGTCGGGTCCAGGTGGCCATTAGGAGGGTGAGGGCCTGGCGCTGTCCGCCGGAAAGGGTGCCGATTGGATTATCGAGTCGGTTTTCGAGGTCCATTTTGAGATCGCGTATGCGGTCGGCCATTTCGGTGCGCGTACTTCGGGTGAGGGCGGGCCGGAGGGTACGGTGTTTTCCGCGTCGCATGGCCAAAGCGATGTTTTCGGCGATGCTCATTTCGGCGGCGGTGCCTGCGAAGGGGTTTTGAAAGACGCGCCCGATTCGGGCGGCGCGCCGGTGTTCGGGCAGGCGGGTGAGGTCGCATCCATTCAGGTGGATGGTTCCGGCATCCGCTGCGAAGCTGCCGGCCACGGCATTGAGCAGGCTGCTTTTTCCGGAGCCGTTGGTGCCGATGAGGACGGCGAATGTGCCCGGCTGGATGGTCAGGCTGACGCCCTGGAGGGCGCGTACTTCGTTGGCGGTTCCGGGCAGGAAGGTTTTATGCAGATTCACGAGTTCAAGCATGACGTTCTCCCCGGTGGGTGCGCTTTTTCAGGGCGGCGAGTCCGTGCGGCAGGACGAGTGCCGCGAAGACGAAAAAGGCGGTGACGAGTTTGAGGTCGTTGGGTTGAAGGCCCCAACGCAGGGCAATGGCAATCAGGAGGCGGAAGAGAATGGTTCCGAGTATGGTGCCGCAGATGGTCAGACCGATGCCGACCCGGCTCATAAGCGCTTCGCCGATGATAATACTGGCGAGTCCCCATACCATCATGCCAATGCCCATCTGTACGTCGGCGAATCCCTGATATTGCGCTAACAAGGCCCCGGAAAGGGCGACGAGTCCATTAGCCAGTGCTAGGCTGAGTACAATCATGGCTTCGGGATTGATCCCCTGAGCGCGCGCCATTTGGGGGTTGTTGCCGGCGGCCCGCAGTCCGGCGCCGAAATGCGTGCGCAAAAAACGGGTGAGCAGGAAAGCGGCGATCAGGCAAACCACGGCGGCGCAGAGGAGGTTGGCGATGTCGGGGAGGGGTACTTCCCATCCGGCAATGTTCCACTTCTCCACGGGATTTCCACTGCGGTTGAGAAGCTTCTCCGCGCCGGAGGAAATGGAGTCGGAATTCATGAGCGGGATATTGCTGCGTCCCATGATGCGCAGGTTGATCGAGTAGAGGGCGGTCATAACGAGTATGCCGGAGAGGAGTTCCTGGATATGGAATCGGGTGTGCAGCAATCCGGTGACGGCACCGGCGCAGGCGCCTGCAAGCAGGGCCAGTCCGGTGGCGGCCCATGGATTCCATCCCCGCATGATGCAGACGGCGGCTACGGAGGCGCCGAGGGTGATCGAGCCATCCACGGTGATGTCGGTGAAGCGGATCATGCGAAAGCTGATCAGGGTGCCCAGAGAGAGCAGCGACAGGATCAGACCCATGGTAAATGCGCCGATGACCAGACTCATTACAGCACCTCCGGATTGGTGAGCGGCGCGCACCAGCAGGCACCCCGCAGCAGGGCGCTTTCACCCAGACCGACTCCGGGGCGGGTATCGTCTAGGAGGTGCATGACGGCACGCGGGGGTGGTCCATTGAAAAAGCGGTGAACGGTTGCGTCCTGCTCGATGCGTCCGTTGGGCAGCGGTTGATAGGGGAAGACGGCGGCGTGCAGGTGGGCAAAGAGTCCAGGTTCGGCCAGAGGGAGGAGGACTCCGTGTTCCGGGTTGTATTGTTCATTGTGCAGGGCCGTGCCACAGATCAGGGCCTGTTCTCCGGAAAATAGGCGTTCGCCGCAGAAGTTCATCCAGTCCCGCATGGACGGGAAGTCCGTGGATGTTTCCGAGGTGATGCGTCCGGGGGAACGGATAAGGGAGGCGCCGACGAGTCCCTCGATTTCGCCTGCAATGACAAAGCCGATGGCGGAGGATTCCGTTACGCGCATGGCTTCGGCGATGAGTTTGGAGAGGGGGTGAACGGGGCGTTCCGTTCGCGGGCTGAAGCGGAGGAGGTGAGACATGGCGCCTCGGCAGAGGATGGCCTGAATCGAGTAGAGTTCCGGGAGAAAGGATTTTTCGGGAACGAGGTAATCCGGGCGGCTGTGTTCATCGGGGGGCTGCATGGCGACGCATCCTTCAACGGACATGAATTCACCGAAGAGTTCCATTGATTGGTCGAGGGTATCTGCCGCGCTTCCGATGCCGATGGCAAAGCTTTGTTCGTCGAACACGAGTTTTCGGCACTGGTCCATCTGCACGGGTTCCCAGGGGTTCCAGGCGGATATCGCGCGTGCGGAGAGTGCGCCGTTCCATTGCAGGTTGAAGCAGGCGGGATGGTCGGTCACGGCCTCTCGTACGCATTGCTCTTCTGTGCCGGGTGCCTTCTCGATCAACCACTGTTCAAAGCCGGCCAGGGCGAGGGTCTGTCGGACCATGCCGGAGGCGTGGATGATTTTGAAGCAGCCATGCACGGTGAAGAGTTCCTTCTGAAGCAGGATCAGCGACCGTATGCCGGCAGAACTCACATAGGTGAGTTCGGAGGCGTCGATGAAGAGCTGATGTTCACCGGCACGCACTTCCTGCAGCATCCCTTCCATAAACAAATCCGCCCAGGAGGCATCGAGTCGTCCGGCGGCCTTTACCACGAGGCCTTCCTTGATTTTCTTTTGGCTTAATTGCATGTCTTATTCCGTCACGATGGTTTTGTCGGTTGGTTCAATGGGGAGTTTGGAAGGCGGTACGCCGGCAAGTACGGCGGCGGCGAGGCGTCCGGACTGTTCACCCCAGGCTTCGTAATCATCGCCGATGCACCCGGTGGCCCCCTGTTCCATGAGGCGTGGTTCGGTGGTGAAGATCGGTACGCCTGCCGCTGTCGCCGTTCGGGATACGGCAGGAAATCCGGTGGTGATCAGGTTGTCGGCGGAGACGAGCAGGGCCTGCGCGCCCTGCTGGATTAGGGATTGCGTCGCCAACGGCAGATCCGAGACGGAGGTGGCTGTGACTTCGATCAGGCGCATGCCCTTGGCCGCCGTGACGGCACGCAGTTTCTGTGCGGAAATGAGCGCGTTCATCTGAGAGGGGTCATAGACCGTGCCGATGATTTTGAGTGTGGGGTCATGACGTAGAGCCATCTCCAGCAAAGCCCCGACGGGCGGGTCGTCGTGTACGCCGCAGATATGGTCCGGCCGCCCGTTGGTGAACAGATTCAGTTTGGCCGGATCACTCGCGACGGTGAAAACCAGCGGAATGTCGAATTTTTTCCCGACGGCCGCCATGAGGGCAGGCGTGGTGAGCGTGGCGATGAGGTCGGGTTGGCCTGCGGCGGCGGTATCGAGAAGTTGTGAAAGCACGGTCATGTCGCCTTGGGCGTTGTATTTTTTCAGCACATAATCCACGCCCGGTTGCAGGCCGCGTTGGTTGAGTCCGTTTTCAAAGCCTGTTTCCGCCTGTTCGAGGGAGGGGTTTTCCACGAGGTTGATGAGGGCGATTTGTGCGGGGCGGTTGAAGCGGGCATGGACATGGTAGTAGAGGTCGGCGCGTTGGAGCAGGTCTGTGGGGAGGGTCAGATCGAGCAGGCGTGCGGCGGCGAGGTCGAGTGTGAGTTCATTTTTTAGGACGGGCGTAATGGGTATGTTGGCGGGTGATTCGCCTTCCAGTACGCGTATGACCAGATTGGCGGCGGCCGCGCCGCAGGCATAGGGGGAAGGCGCGCACGACATGAGGGCACCCCCGCCCATCAGCGAGCTGTCATTGGCAATGACCGGGATGCGTTGATTCCGGCAGGCGTTTACTACGGCCGGCATGGCGCTGACCACGGTGTTGTCGGCAAGGAGAAAGACCATGTTCACCTTGCGCGAAAGCAGCGCCAGAATGCCCTCCGAGACTTCGGCGGTGTTGTTCACGGTGACAGCTTCCAACTCGAACCCGCGTGCGAGAAGTATGCGTTTGAGGTCGTTCACTTCCTTGACGGAGTTGGCTTCGGCGGGATTATAGAGCGTGCCGATGCGTTTTACGGAGGGAAAGAGTGCGCGTGTACGGTCGAAGAGTTCTTCCGTCGGTAATTTCAGTAGGGCCCCGGTTACGTTGGGCAGATGATTGGTGAAGTCTTTGCCGGCACCCGCTTCGATGGGCGCGCATACCACACCGAACACGATTTTCTGCTGATCGCCGAGAGCGATGGCACTGCCCATACAGGGGGTTGAGAAGGGCACCAGCACATCCGGCTGGGTGGCGAGTAGATTGGCGGTGACCTGCGGCAGCAGAGCCATTTCGCCATTGGCATGCTGGATGTTCAGCGTCAGATTTTTTCCTTCGTGGTAGCCGCTCTCGGCGAGTCGGTCACGAAAGCCTGAAATGGCCTGCTCGAAAATGGGTGCGGAGACGTAATAACTCAGGGCAATGCGCGTCTTTTCTTTTGGCTTCGGGGTTGGGGCGAGCGGTTTGGTTCCGCCATCCTTTTGTTCGAGGGACAGGAGGTCGTCCGTCATGCGCCAGCCGGTGAGGGTGGAGAGGACAGTGCGGTTGACATTGAACTTTTCGGGAATGACATTTTCGATGCGGAAGGAGGCGGGGGAGCTTCCTCGGAGAATGGCGGCGGCGATATCCGCCGTATAGCGTCCGACGGTGTAGTAATCGGCGCCGACTCCGAAGAGCGCGCCTTTTTCGGCATCGGTGGGATCGTTGGTGAAGACGGGTATGTTGGCTTGTTCGGCCAAGTGAATAAGGAGGGGTATGGAGGCTGTGGCGACGGTGTCGCCACCGATCCAGAGGGCTTCCACGGAACGGGCGAGCAGGGCACGCGCAGCGTCGCTCACTTCCGAGGTATTTCCTGCATTGGCCTCGATGAGTTCAATGTTCAGCTCGCGGCAGATGGCTCGTGCTTCGATGAGGCAGGCTTCGGAGCACTGTTCGCCGGGATTCCAGACCACGCCCACCCGGCGTATCGCCGGATTCATGGCGTGCATGATTTCAAAGGCGCGGCGGACGGGTTGAAAGGTGCCGATGCCGGCCAACCAGGGAGGGTGGTCCTCTGCCTTTGGTCCGGTGATGCCGACGCCTGCGCCCTGGGGGAAGGTGACGCCTCCGAAGACGTGGTTTCGGCGAGTGATCTGATTGGCTTTGGCCGTGATCTGCAGGGCCACGGTGCTGGAGGTGATGAGCAGATCGAAATCGCCTTTGGTCATTTCGGCGGCTACGGCGTTGGCGGTGGTATAGTCGCCTTGTGGATTGTAGAGATGTACGTTGGCGGCATCGGGGGCGACGAGACCGGCCTCTTTCAGACCGTCGAGGATGCCCGCGACATGCGCATCGAGGAGGGGCGTGGAAGTAAACTGCATGAGGGCGATGCGTGGCAGCTTTTCGGTGGCAGCGGGTTTGGCGGTTTGGCGGCGCTCCCAATCGGAAGCCAGCAAAATGCCAGACGCCACGGCAATCAGAAGGAGAGCCAAACGAAGTTGGCGGAGTATGTTCAGCATGTGTCTCATCTCCTGTGGTGCTTTGTCCTGTTGCTTCCGCCCGAGCGGTTAAATCAAGAAATATACCCGGGAGAGCCCCGGAGCAATCACTTTTTCTTTTGTGAAATCACGGCATTGCCCAGGCCGATGGCGGCGAGGGTGATGAGGGCACCGCTGATTTGCATCCAGGAGAGGCGGCGGTCAAAGAGAATCATTTCCATCCAGTAGGCCGCCACCGGTTGCACCAGCATGAGAAGCCCGGTGCGTGCTGGCGTGATGCGGTTCAGGCCAAGTGTAATCAGAAGCCAGCCGCAGACATGAGAGAGAAAGCCGTAGCCGAACACGTAGGCGGTTGCCCGGAGGCCGGGCAGACGGAATGGGGAGCCCTGCAGGACCATCAAGGCGGCGAGCAGAAGGGCGGTCACGCCCGCGATGAGGGCCAGATAGCCCAATTTATCATCAAAGGCGGCACACAGCGTGGCGGAACGCAGCGTTAAAATATAGCCCACATAACTCAGGGCGGCAATGATGCCGATGATGACGCCCAGGCGCTGTTCCGGTCCCTCGCTCCACTGCGGGCCCACCAGCAGATAGAGTCCGACCATGCCCACCACGCTGATCGGCAGGAAACTTTTTGGTAGGCGGATTTTAAGGGCCCAAGCCGTGAAGGCGGCTAGAAAAAACACCTGCAGATTGCCCAGAAGCGTGGCGAGGCCCGGGCCGACATAGACGATGCTGCGGTGCCATAACGAGAGATCGATGGCAAAGAACACCCCCGAGAGTACCGCGAACCAGGCGGCCCGACGCTGTATCCGAAAGGGCTTTCCTGAAAAATGGCGCAGACCCAGAAAGACCACCGCGCCGATGGCCACCCGGTAGAATCCGCCCGTATTGACATCCACGCCGCTTTCCACCGCCAGCTTGTAGAAAATGCTCGAGACGCCCACCAGTATGGAGCCAGCAAGGACCATCAATACGCCCATGAAAGCCGAGGCTTCGGGCGCTTTCAGTCGCCGGTACAGCCCCGGTCCAACCCGGTGCATGATCGAGCCTTGTTTCGGATTCATGTCTTCTTCAGGCTTTAAACGGTTGAATCACCGTGCGGAATTCAGGAGGCTGCAAGATATGTTTTTTAACCGCGCACGCCTCCACGCGCAGCCGAATCGATTCAACCTGATCTTCCGGGAAGTCCTTTGGGAGGGTGACGTGGAAGGTCACCTGATCGCAGCGGTTTCGGGTGTCATCCCAGGGTGCCTCCATACTGACGGCCAGGCCCTCGGTGGAAATCCCTTTTCTCCGACAGTACGCCAGCGCGACAATCCCGGAGCAGGTGGCCAGCGAGACCAGAAAATAGTCGAATGGAGCGGGGGCCGTGCCTTCGCCGCCGTCTTCCACGGCCTGATCCGTATGCACCAGTAGACCCTTGATCTCCGCATCCACCTTTTTCCCGCCGGGAAAAGTCACCTTGATTTCGCTCTTCATGATTAATCTCCTGATTTAATGCGTCATGCTGGATTAAAACGGACGCACTGTCCAGCAATCCGTCGGACTTTGGGTGCAGACACAGCCGATCGCTGCTGTTAGCGATGAAGGATTTTATCTCGCAGAGATCGCAGAGGGCGCAAAGGGAGATTAGTTCTTCTGGTTAAATTCTCTTTTTGTGGCTTCCGGTGCTTTTTGTGGCCGGTTCTTGCTTGTTTTCGCGTAATTTCGCGCATTTCGTAGTTAAAACCCCGCATTTCCTCCGAATTTTTGGACTTGAACCGCGAATGAACGCTAATCGACGCTAATATTAAGGGATTTTCACAGAAGGACGCGAAGGGCGCGAAGTGTGTATTTTGTGAAGAAAGTTAACCACGGTTTGCACTGATAACACGGATTTATTATCGGTGCCCTCCGTGCCCTCCAGCGTAAGCGGGTGGTGAAAAAAATAGCGGCTGGTGAGCATGTTTTACCACTCGTTCGCCCGCAATCCGGGCTCTCTGGAGAACACGGAGGGAAGAGAATCCCGTTCATCCTGTTTATCCCGTCCAACTTCTTCTTTGAGCAAAGAAAGCTGTTTTTTTAAGAAGGGCACAAGGGAATTTTTGTGTTTGACCAGAACCTCTGACTAAGCTGAAAAAAGCCAAGAAATAGGTTGAAAAACTTGATATGCAATGCAAAATGCGATTTCACCATGCGTTGAAACATGTGTATATAGTGAAACAAAAGATGCGAATGATGGAATTAAAAGAGAGTATTGAAGCATTCTTTAGTGATATTCCGCTGGTAGAAGCTGTCAAAGTGGAAGCTGAGGTTATGCCGTCAGATGAGGTTGGTTCTCAGGTTGTGGATGCTGAAGTGATGTTGGTGATGGCATCAGGCAACCAACTGCGATTGTTTTTAGAATTTAAAAGCAAGGGGGAGCCCCGTCTGGCACGGGATGCGGTGAATCAGCTCAAGCGGTTCGTCGAATCCTATCCGGATGTTTATCCGGTCTTTGTGGCGCCTTACATTTCTCCGGCGTCAGCAGAACTCTGCCGAAATGAGGATGTTGGGTATATTGATTTTGCGGGGAACGGGTGCCTGTGTTACGGAGATTTGTACATAGAGCGAACCGGAAAACCGAATCCGTTCAGGACGTCGCGCAGCCTCAAATCCATGTATCAACCCAGATCTTCGCGCGTGCTGAGGGTACTGCTTGCTCATTCTCTTCGGTTGTGGAAACAGAAAGAACTCAAGGAGGAGGCACAGGTTAGTCTGGGGCAGGTCAATAATGTGGTCAAACTGCTGTGGGAACGGGAATGGGTTGAAAAGGAGAGCGCCGGACTTCGCCTGATCGCACCTGAAAAGCTTTTAACGGATTGGTCAAAGAACTACACCGTCGAAAAAAACGAGCGGTTCGACTTCTATTCGCTGCTGCCTTTGCCGGAACTTGAAGAACGACTAGCTGGCTATTGCTTGGAGACGAAGATGCGATTTGCGTTTACCTGTTTCTCAGCGGCTGCTCGTCTGGCACCGACAGTCCGTTATAAGAGGGTCACGGCATATGTCGGCTCTGACATCAGCCGTTTGTCTGCACGACTGGAGCTGAAGTCGGTTACAACGGGTGCGAATGTGATTCTTATGCGTCCTTATGATGATGGCGTATTTTACGGAATCGGCCTGTCGGAAGAACCGGTTGTTTGTCCTCCGCAGTTGTATCTGGATCTGCTACAGGAAGCCGGACGTGGGGAAGATGCTGCGAAGGCCGTGCTGAATGTTATGAGGGAGACGCTATGGCCGGAAATCAGCCAGTAAATGCCAGAGATTATAATCGGGAACTGGTCGATGCAGCCTATTCCGTCCTGCTGGAATTGGTCAATGTCCTTGGAGAGTATCGCGATGGTATGGCCGTAGTCGGCGGGTGGGTGCCTGAGCTGATGATTCAGAACAAAAGCGAGCCGCATGTGGGCAGTCTTGATGTGGATATTGCCTTGGATCATGAACTCATTACCGAGGCGGGCTATGCTTCGTTGTGCAAACGCCTAGAGTCTGCCGGATATGAGCCTCATAGCGAGCAGAAATTCATTTTCTTCCGCACCGTCCAGTTGCATGATCGTGCTGTTCGGGTGCAGGTGGATTTACTGGCGGGTGAATATGACGGCAGCGGGAAAAGTCATCGAACGCAGAAGGTGCAAGATGTGAATGCACGTAAGGCGCGTGGTTGCGATTTGGTGTTTTCCATGTACGAAGAACGTTTGATTGAAGGTGCCCGGCCGGATGGACGAAAAGATGCCGCCCGAGTGCGTATTCCAAGCATTGCTGCTTTTTTGGTGATGAAAGGCATGGCCATGATGGATCGAAGCAAAGCCAAAGACCCCTATGATATTTATTACTGTCTCAGGGAATATCCCGGGGGGATAAATGCTGTCGCAGAGGTCTTTCGCCCGTACATGCACAACAAACTGGTGCAGGAGGGGCTGCGCAATATTGAATTGAAATTTGCTACCGTTGACCACGTTGGGCCGGAAGCCGTCGCGGATTTTGAAGAAATAAACGACACCGATGAACGAGATCTCTTGCGTCAGGATGCCGTCCAGCGAGTGGCTGCATTGATGGAATTGCTGAAAGCATCAGCCCTTGAATGAACGCTAATCGACGCGAATATGAAGGGATTTTCTCTCGCAGAGGGCGCGAAGAGCGCGAAGGAAGATTAGTTCTTCTGTTTAAATTCTCTTTTTTTAGGAGGAAAGTTTTATCCCTGTACGGATATTCCGTGTATCATAGGGGCCATGAAAAAAGACTACGCGCAACTGGATGGGCGGTCGATTTACTATGAAATTCACGGTTCGGGTTCACCTCTGTTGCTCATTGCCGGCCTAGGGTCGGACTCGCAAAGCTGGGCGACGGTGCTGGAGGGTCTGGCCGCCCGGCACCAGGTGATTGTGTTTGATAACCGGGGCGTCGGGCGGACGCAGCCGATGGACGGGCCTCTCGATATTCCGGGCATGGCCGAGGATGCGCTGGCCTTGTTGGACCACTTGAATATTCCGCGTGCGCATGTGCTGGGTCATTCCATGGGCGGCATGATCGCGCTGGAGTTGGCGCTTCGCCATCCCGGTCGGATCGTTCGGCTTGTTTTGTCGGCCGCCGCCGCCAAACCATCGGCGCGTGATTGCGCGCTGATGCGGAGCTGGGTGAACACGCAGCGCGACGGCCTTCCGCCTAAGCGCTGGTTTGAGTCGATTTTATATTGGCTATTTACAGAAGCGTTTTTTGAGAGTACGCAGGCGGTGGATGAAGCACTGGAACTTGCGTTGAAGTATCCCTGGCCGCAGAGTCCGGAGGCTTTTGCAAGTCAGGTGGAGGCCATTGTCGCCTTCGATACCGTGGAACGATTGAGCGGGCTAAGCCCGAAGACGATGATTCTCATGGGCGAACAGGATATTCTCTTTACGCCTGAAAAGGCCATGCGTGACTTCATTCGTATTCACGGCCTGCGCATGCACCTGATCCCGAATGCCGCGCACTCCATTCATTTGGAAGCGCCCGCTCCCTTCACCGAAGCCGTGCTGGCATTTCTGGGGGAGTGAGGGGCCTTTGCAGGGGAAAAGATATTCACGCAGAGCGCGCACAGGAAGCGGGAGATATTCTCACACAAAGCTACCAAGCCACAAAGAACGTTTTGACAGGATAAACAGGATGACCGGGATTCTCTTCCCTCCGTGCCCTCTGCGAGATAAAACACCTTCTTATTTGCGTGCATTGGCGTCCATTTGCGGTTCAAATTCCAAACATAATCACTCATATTCCTGAAAAGCACAATCCCTTCGGCGGCGTATGAGAGTAAACCACCGAAGGGATTGTTATGGGTATGGGTCTGACTCAAAAAGAGTCTTAACGTTGGGATTTGCCCGATGAGTTACTCCGGGCTTCCTGTTGGATTTCCGTCTCCAGAATGTCTTTCAGTATCTTGTGCTTGAGGTTCGTCGTTTTGCGTTTTCTCTGTGACATACTATCGGCCCTCCGTTTCTATGCAGCAGTATACCCGGGCATCCTTTTTTTGAATACTATTTTTTGTGTTTTTTTCGAAGCGAAATGCAAGGCAGGAGTAATGGTATATTTCATTAAAATATAATGATTGCTTGAACTGGGGAATAGGGGTCTTCATACTCTGCGCGTTTTCGTAGTTATCCCTCAATCACGCTGGAGAATATCATGGAATTGCTGAAGAAATCAGAACGTTTCAAGGGCCCGGAAGGTCCGGTGGTGCTGGCTATTATGGATGGCGTGGGCATCGGGAAATATGAAGAGGGCGATATGGTGCGCAAGGCGACCACGCCGACGCTGAACTGGTTTAAGGAACAGGCCGTCTGTTCGCAGTTGAAGGCGCACGGGATGGCGGTCGGGCTGCCGAGTGATGACGATATGGGTAACAGCGAGGTGGGGCACAATGCCATCGGCTGCGGGCGCGTCTTTGCGCAGGGAGCGGCCTTGGTGAACGATTCGATTGCCACGGGGGCGCTTTTCGAGGGGGCCTGTTGGAAGGAGCTGGTTCAGAACTGCCTGGCTCACCAATCCAAACTGCATTTTCTTGGTTTGTTGAGTGACGGCAATGTGCATAGCAATGTGGCGCATTTGGAGGCGATGCTGGCGCAGGCAAAGACTTCGGGGGTGAAGAAGGCTTGTGTGCATATTCTGCTGGATGGACGGGACGTGCCTTCCACCTCGGGGCTGGCTTATGTGGACCGGTTGGAGGCCTTTCTGAAGGAGCTGAACGCAGATGATACGGTGAGCTATGCCATTGCGTCGGGCGGTGGGCGCATGCAGATCACGATGGACCGGTATGGCGCGAATTGGGAT